>CAYPSZ010000068.1:0-3386 GCA_964413125.1 uncultured Desulfobacterales bacterium | reverse complement strand
GGAATTTCGGGGGGGCGGGGGGGGGGGGGGCCCCCCCGGGGCCCCCCGCCAAGGCAACCCAAAAGGATATGGCGTTGTTGAAGGGACTTCTTGAGGAGGGAGAAGCACTTCTCTCAGAAAAAGGTTTCGACTGGAAGGGATTCCTGGATGTGGATCGAAGAATCCACATCGCCGTCTCCGCTGTCGCCCGGAACCCTATCCATGAGTTTATCCTCACTTCCATTCACGAGAATATCTTCCGCTACTACGAGAATTATCTCCCTAAGGACAAGAAGGTTTCCAGGCAGAATTATGAAGACATGTTTAAACTGGTTCAAGCCATCCAAAAAGGTGATGAGGCCCTGGCTGCAGAGACGGCCCGGGAACACGTCGAAAACGGTTGGTCTTTAATGAAAAGACAACTCGACAAAAGCTAAGCTTTCTACCACGCACTACGCCGTTGAGTTTCAAAGAAGCACAGTGGCCCATATGTACGATCCGTTTGTGGCGGAATGGGTCTAGGGACCCGCATAAAGGCGAAGGAATAAACATCAACAATTCAAAGAAGGAGGGGTAAAATGAAGAAAGGACAGATTTTTGTGGCTCTTGCGGCCGTTTCACTGTTTGTGGCCTTGGCCGTTTTTCCGGGAGCGGCGCTCGCCAAGACATGGAAATCCGGGCATCCCAGTGCCCCTGATTCCGTGGCGAACGAGGCCCATGAGATGTTTCTGAAACTGCTGGAAGAAAAGTCAAACGGCAAAATCAAGGCCAGCGGATTCCCGGCGGAACAGCTGGGTCCCTGGCGCGATATGTTCGACAACGTCGTCCGGGGGGTGCAGGAGATGGGTTTCCTGCCCATAAGCCCGGAGTTCTCTCCTACCCTGCAGGCGGTTTATACGGTCTACCTGGCGGACAACTGGGAGGAGGGGAAAAAGATCTACGCCCCGGACGGCTGGATGTTCGAGCTTCTGGAGCCTGTCTTCGATGATCTGGGGCTCAAGCTGCTCGGGTTCTACTTCCTCGGGATGGCCGGTTTCGGCAGCACGAAGGGGCCGGTCGTGATGCCGGAAGACCTGGTTGAAAAGGGGATCAAGGTCCGGGTGTGGTGTCCGGCCGATCGTCTACTCTATCAGGAGATGGGCGCCCAAACGGTGGATATCGCCTTCGCCGAGCTCTTCACCTCCCTTCAGACCGGCGTGGCCCACGCCCAGGACAACACCCCTGAGGTGACCTATACGGCGCTTAGGGATGTCACCGACTACTACACCGACACCAACATCATCTTCGAGCCCTTCGCGGTGATCATCAATAAGAAGCTTTTCGAGGGCCTTTCCCCCGAGCTCAAGAGGGTCGTGGAGGAGGCGGCTGCAGAGTCCCTGGCATGGGGAAACAAGGCCTCCGAGGAAAGCGAAGAAGGCTATTACAAGAAGATGGAAGAGGCTGGTATCCACGTGACCCGTCTCACTCCGGAGCAGCGCGATGCCTGGAAGAAATATGGGCGTGCGAGCTGGGAGGAATTCGAAAAGGAGGTCGGCAAGGAGACCATGGACTACATTCGAGCCCACGTCGACTAGATCGGGCGGTCCTTGAGGCAGGGGAACAGGCGGCCGGCTGTGCCCGGATCACGGCGCACCCCGCCTGATCCCCGAACGAGGTGGTAATGGATTATATAGCTGCCTATAAGAGATTCGAGCGGTGGTTGTATCTGATCGAAGATTTCGGTCGCATCGCCACCATCGTGACCATGACCCTTCTGGTCGCCCTGCAGGTTGTCCTGAGGATTTTTTTCAAATGGTCGTCCCCGGCCTGGGAAGAGTCGGCACGGTTTATCATGATCTGGTCAATCTTCATCGGGGCCATCGTGACCACCCGCGAGGACGGCCACATCAAAATGGGAGGGGTCTTCAATTCCGGGGCCAAAAAGCTCTGGTTCGAGCTTGTATCCACGGCCGTATGCCTAGGTTTTATGGTAATCTTCGTGTTGTGGTCCTATGAATTCGCAGTCTACTCCTTGGAAAAATCGATGCGTTCCATGGTACTTCGCATGCCTTTAATTGTTGTACATATCTGTTTTTTAGTATGCGGTGTCTTTATCGTCTTTCATTTCCTTATTAATTTCCTCAGAAAGGCCGGGGACGTGTATACCTACTACAGGGGAGGGTCCTCATGACCATCCCTCTGGTTTTCATTGGTGTAACGATCCTGATGATCATCCTGGGGTTTCCCCTGTTTGTCTCTTTCGGTATTGGCGGATTGGGAATGATAATCCTACTGGACATGGATCCTGGATTTGCCATTCCCTGTATTTTTACCAATCTTAATTCCTTCGTGCTTATGGCCATCCCTTTTTTTATCTTAGCGGGCGGTCTAATGACAGCATCAGGTATATCCGATCGAATTATCGAGTTCGCCAATGCCTTGGTGGGGCGTTTCAAAGGGGGATTGGGTGTCGTAACCATTGTATCCTGTGCTCTCTTCGGCGCCATATCAGGCTCATCATCCGCCGCGGTGGCCAGCATCGGCATGATCGTCCTGCCCCAGATGGAAAAGTACGGTTACAAACGGACCTATGCCACCGCCCTGGTGGCCTGTTCCGGGCTGCTTGGACAATTGATCCCGCCCAGCATCCCGATGATACTTTTCGGGATGATTACCGGCACCTCAGTAGCCGCCTGCTTTCTGGCGGCCGCCGTTCCCGGTCTGCTGCTCATGTTGGGCTATTTCATTATCAACTACCTCTACTGCCGGAAACGCCCCGAGATCCAGGTGTTGGAAAAACTGCCCCTTGACGGAACCATGTGGCAGCTGGGGAGGGCAACCAAGAGGGCGAGTTTCGCACTGGTCATGCCCGTCATCATCCTGGGCGGCATTTACGGGGGTCTTTTCACGGCCACCGAGGCGGGATGCATGGCCGCGGTTTACGCCATCTGCGTGGGCGTTGCCAGGCGCACCCTCACCGGGAAGGCCTTTATGCGGGCGGCCGAAGAGACGGCGAGCATCGAAGGCGCCATCACATTTATTATCTGCTTTATCTTCGTCATGAGTCGCATCTTCACCTACGAGCGTTTGCCCGACGGGATCGCCGGCGCTATGCTAAGTCTTACTGAAAACCGGATCGCACTGTTACTGCTCATTAATTTTTTTATGATTTTGATGGGGATGATCATGGACGATATCAGTTCCATGTTGCTCGCCACCCCTCTGCTTCTGCCCCTTTTCATGGAACTTGGCATCCACCCCGTTCAGATGGCGGCCATCATGGCCGTGAATCAGGGAAGTGGGCAGATGACCCCCCCGGTGGCGACCAACCTCTTCACGGCCGCGCGTGTTTCCGGGGTATCGGTCAAGGACTTTGTGGGAGACTGTATCCCCTTTCTCCTTTTTGGTTCCCTCCCTGTGCTCCTTCT
>CAYPSZ010000067.1:0-2230 GCA_964413125.1 uncultured Desulfobacterales bacterium | reverse complement strand
AACTCCTCTTTCTCCGCGTCTGGCAGCCGGGCCACGAGATAGGGTCGGTTCAGGTCTTCGCTGCGGCCGAAGGAGTTTTGCACCGGTATGGACCACTGGTCTTCCTTGTTGTAGAAGACCACGGGGTCTCTCATGTGATACTGGAGCAGCATCTCTGTCTGCACGGTAAAGAGATCCAGAGGGTACCGGATGTGGTCCCGCAAGTGCTCGGGCATCTGTTCCATGGGCTTGAAGAGATCCGGAAAGATGGCCTGGTAGGTCCGGATCATGGGATCATCGGGGTCGGACACGTAGTAGTCGATGCTTCCGTGGTAGGCGTCTACGACGGCCTTGACGCTGTTCCGGATATAGTTGAACTTGCGGCTCCTCCACGGCGTGGAATAAGGATAGCGGCTGGTAAAGGTGTAGGCGTCCTGGATCCAGAAAAGCCGTCCGTCAGCCACCACACAGTAAGCCTCGCGGTCCCTCAGAAGAAAGGGGGTCACGGTGGAGAACCGCTGCTGGACCGTCCTGCGGTACTGGATAAGGCTGTCGGATGAGATCTCGCCCGATATGAGAATATTGATGTCCCCGAATTCCCAGGCAAAGATCACCCGCCTGAAAAAGGAACTGAGTTGGACCCCGCCGTTTCCCTGGTAATGGGTGTAGACCGGACCGTCAGGGCCGGGATAGTTGAACTCCTGCATTTCGCTTCTTACAATCATGTAGTTCAGACTCTTGAGGCCATAGTAAATGTCGGGCCGATTTAGAGGGATATCTCCCTTGGGCGGTACGTCCCGAATGAAGAAGCTGGGCCGCCCGCCCGACTCCACCTCTGTGACCGGGCTCATGGCCACGCCGTATCCATGGGTGAACTGGAGGTGCCGGTTCACCCAGCGCTGGGCCTCTTCCGGGAGCTTGTCCGCGGAGAGCTCCCGGCTGGCCACCATGACCTGTCTCAGTTTGTCCCCCACCTGATAGCGATCCGTGTGTACGGACACGAAGTCGTAGTAGAGCCGGAAAAACTGTATCTGGTTGTAACTCTGGAGAAGAGGCCCTTCGTCCCAGAGCCGGACGTTCTGTATGGTGCCCTGGTTCTGGGCCACGGTGTCGAATTCCACGTTGCCCAGCGCCGGGTGGCTCCGGCTCTTGAGTTTGGTCAGCCCGTAGGCCTCCCTGGTGAACTCGATGTTGCTGGCCAGATAAGGCCTTTCCCGGGCGAGCTCGCTCGGCTCCACCTGAAGGCGTTGGACCAGGGCCGGAGCCAGGGTTCCGCCCAGGAGACTCGCCGCGACCCACCCGCCGACAGCCCACAATATGAGCCGGTTTTTTTGGGAAAACGCGGTGATTGCGAACAGACCGGCGCTTGCCAGGGCCACGAAGGTGAGCAGGGTCCGGGCGGGCAGCGTGATGTGGTCGTCGGTGTATCCCACGCCGAACACCGCGCCGGTGGGGGAGTAGAGCAGGTCGTAGCGGCTCAGCCAGTGTCCCGCCGCGATGAGCACGAAGAGCAGGGAGGCCAGCAGGGCCAGGTGGCGCTTGACTGCGCCGGTCAGGGAAAAGTGCTCCCCTCTCAGATTGAAGGTCAGATAGTAAAAGGCCGCGATGATGACCAAGACCAATACCGCAGTGCTCATAAGCCATGAGCGGGCCAGTCCCAGGGCCGGCAGGGTGAAGATGTGAAAGGAAAAGTCCTTGTGAAAGATGGGGTCCTGCTGGTCAAAGGGCAGGCCGTGGAGAAAGCGGAGGTAACTCTCCCAGTCCGCGGCGGGCTTGGTCGCGAGCACGGCGGCGGCAAGAACCAGTGCGCCGCATGTCACCCAGAACAGCAGCTTGCGGGCCGAATCGTAGGTTTCCGAGGGCAAGGGGCTCCCGACAGGGGGTTTCATGAGGCCGGCGATCCGGTTCGCGCCGAAGAGGTTGATGCCGGCGAACGCTGCGAAGATTGCCGCCGCAATCAGGAACAGGGTGATCCGGGCGGTCACCACGCGCAGCAGCACCGCCTCGTGGCCCAGGCTGCCGAACCACAACCAGTCTACGTAGAAGCCGCGGCCCCAGGTGATTGCCCGCCAAAGCAAGATGACGATCAGGGCGAGCAGTGCCCACCGGACAAAGCGGTGGATCTTGGAGAAATTGATGTCCTCGAGACGAATTTGGGGCATCTCAGGGCGCTGGAATTCGGGTCCGGACGGATTATCCATGGGATTTCCTTATCGGCAGGGGCACGCGCCCGCCCAACGCGGGGCGAGGG
>CAYPSZ010000066.1:0-1998 GCA_964413125.1 uncultured Desulfobacterales bacterium | reverse complement strand
CCAATGGGTCTGCTTGAATGGGGGCTGGTGCTGGGATTCAGTGTCTTGTTCAGCACGGTGATCGCCGTTGAAAAGATGTTGCAGGTCCGGCTCTCGACCCGTAGACGATGACATAAGGGGAAGCCGGCTCGCGGAGCAGGAGTGTGGAATGGAGGGGAAAACATTTCCCCGCTCATCTTCAGCACCCTTCTTCTTCAAAATCATCGAACCTGAGAAGGAGGGCAAGAAAACTTCCAAAGACAATAAGGGCACCCGTCAAAAAAATGCCGGCTGAAAAAGTCCGGGATACCGCTACTTGTCCGATGAAGGCCGGGATCAATCCGCTTCCGAAAAGAAAGCCGAAAGGTATCACCAATCCTGTGGCCAGGCTTCTCAACCGCGGCGGCACGATCCGGGCAAGGACCTTGAACCCGGGCGGGAAAAAACACGCAACAATAGCCGGCTGCAAGAAGACCATGCCGATCAGCGCCCACCCGGGAACCAGGGCAAGAAGAGAGGTCGCTGAACCTGCCAGGAGGAGAACAAGAAAGATGGTTTTCCTCTCACCCACCCTGTCCGTCAGCCAACCCGCAAAGAATACCATGAAAAGGCCGGATATGCGGGAAAGACTCAAGAGAGTGTTTGCCAAATCCAAATCCAGGCCGCGCTCATTCACAAGATACAGGGGGAGAACAGCATAGATTCCCACACCGCCGGAAAGGCCCAAACAGAAAAGCAGGATCATCACCCAGAAAAGGGGTCTTGAGCCCAGGTCCGCCAGGACCGAGGGTCTTGGTATTTCCCCGCGAAAGCCCCCTTCCTTCTGAAACATGGAAAAGGCAGCCGAGGCTGCAAGAGCCAGAACCCCAAGAGCCGTCAGAAGAGTACGCCAATGAATCCACCCCAGAAACGCGTGACAGAGAAGCGGAGCCAAAATATAGCTCAGGTTGGGAGCGGTGTTATGAATACCCATTGCCTTGCCTATGTCATTGCGGCTTACAAGCGCCGATATGACAGCCACCCCGGAAGGCGTATAAAAGCCAGTTGCGGCACCCAGCAAAAACATATTCAAACGGAGGGTATTAAGGGTTCCCTCCACATTGAAGAGAATCAGCACTACTCCCAGCAGCAAAGAGGAAAGCAGGATTGTGTGGCGGTGTGTAAGGCGGCTGGAGACAAAACCGGAGCCCGTCATGGAAACAAAAAAGCCCATGGCCAGCATTAGGAAAAGGGACCCCGCCTGTCCATGGGTGATGGCCATCTGATTCTCGATAGTGGGCATTAGGGGGGAAAAGATCACCCGTGATATGAAACTCAGGAAGAACATGCCTGTCAAAAACAGGATGGGGGCCGGTCGATCACTTACGGACATCGGTTGAGGACAGGCGTTCGCTTCTGTTCTTATCATTGTCTCTCCAAATGACGGTTTTACGCTAAACCCGGGGAAACCTCCCGGCTTAAGTCAATGCAAAGGCAAGAATGGAAAAGGCCGTTGACGACCGTCAAAGAGCCGTGGGTACGGCGCCCCCCGGAAATGAGAGCAGAGAGGGCGATTGGTCGCGGACCAAGAATCCCTCGAAAAGGCGCATGGCGGCCGGAGGCTCGGCCCAGGAGCGAAGCAGGATCATCTTGTAACACACCAGGTGCCCCGGGCAAAACCTGCCGGTGCGACTCTCACAATAAACATCCGTCCGCAAACTTACTGAATTTCCCTCTTCTTGCAAGGCCCTTTGGATGATACGGCATGCGGCCTAACAGCGCAACCCGCAATGCAAGGCGCCCCGATTACCCGTGGCCCGGTAGCAGTCAGGTTTGGAGTCTTGGAGTCTCACACCCTGGCGGCCCATTCGGCCTCCTGTCACTTTTCCCGGGAAGAATCAGGACCTCGGCATGAAATGAAGGTTTTGTCGTGATAAGGGAGTTCGTTGTTCAGATCAAATAGTGAGGCGATACCGCCCACGGGCCGGACTGACCCATTAGATCAACCGGGAATATCTAAGGCCATAGATCGAATAGGTG
>CAYPSZ010000065.1:0-3354 GCA_964413125.1 uncultured Desulfobacterales bacterium | reverse complement strand
CGAGATATTTTATGGAACGGAAGAGTTGCCCGGCATCGGGCCGTTTCTGACCGTGCATGGGAGCGGTAAAGTAAACATAAACACCGCTCATCCGGTGGTTCTCTGGTCTCTTTCCGAGCGTATGGATATGGAAATGGCCCTGGATATGGCTGCATACAGGGAAAATGAGGACAACGACCTGAACGATCCGGGCTGGTACAGGCAGGTGGCCGGTATGGCGGATATAACCCTGGATACCGGTGTCACTTCGACGGTCTCCTCCCACTTTGAGGTCTTATCCGAGGGCATCAAAGGGGACATGCGGCGGATGATTTACGCCGTATTGGAGAGGGCGGGCGAGGGGTTCAGGCTTGTTTCCTGGAGGGTTGAGTAGCCAACGTTCAAATCCGACAAGACCCGGGCTTTTTCGCTTTACTCTTCCAGCTTCACTCTTTAATCTGAACAATTATCCTTTGACGCTTGGCTTTTTAATCAAGGCTTGTGAATGCCGGGAAAAACTTTAGGACTTCAAATAGATGAAGATGCCTTGAGCGCGGTGGTGGTCAAGAGCGGATTCAAAGACACCCGGGTCATTGCTTGCGGGCGAGTGACGCTGGACCATGGCGGCTTTGACGCCGCACTTGGAGCGTTGGTGGAAGGAATGGACCTGAGCAACGATGCTGCGGTCGTCTCGATTCCAGCGGCAAAGGCCGCGCTGCACACGGTCGCCATACCTTTTTCGGATCCCAAGAAAATCCGGCAGGCATTGCCGTATGAAATGGAATCGCTGATACCGTTTTCAGTCGATACCAGTGTGATCGACTTCATAACACCGGGGAACGGGGCCGAGCCCGGGGTCCTGGCTGCATCGGTCTCAGCTGACACGGTTTCAGAGATACTTTCGGGTCTCAGGTCCCGAGGCCTGGATGCACAGGTGCTGGATCTGGAGTGTGTTCCGACGGTGGCCTGGCTCCTGCGCCGGCAACAGACTCCCGATGACGGGCTATTTCTTCACATCGGCGTACGACGGCACACAATGGTTCTCTTTGCCCGACGTAGGGTGGTCCTGGTCAGATCCTTGAACGCCGGGATGAACAACGGAAATCCTTTCGAGGCTCTCATGGGCCTGGAAGGCCGTCAGGTGAACGACCCTGAGGATTTCGAAAGAAGGGCCGAGCAAACCCTGGGAGATATTGCCCGCCGCGTGCTCTCCACTGTTCACGCCTACAGAGGTGCATCCGGCCTGCCCGCAGCGCCGGCTAAGATTTACTATTCCGGGCCTGGCGGCTTGTTTCATGAAACCGGTCCTATCCTGGAGAGGCATACCGGGTTGGAGGCCGAGGCCGTGGATGTGCGAAACGACAAAACAGTTCGCATGGACAAGGAGGTGGCCGACTCCTGGAATGCACAGTTGATGAACGGCGCGCTGGCGCTCGCGCTGAGAGACGCCAAAGACACAAGCTCTTTCGATTTCAGAAAGGGCGCCTTCGAAATCAAGACTCCGCTGATAGGTTCCTTGCGCCGTCTCAAGGCCGCCGGGGTTCTGACGGCCCTCTTTCTTGTTTTGTGGATGGTGCATGCAGGTCTCCAATACACCCGGCTCCAAAACCGCTACGATGCTCTGGGCAGTGGTATGGAGCATATATTCAGGCAGACATTTCCCGAGGTCACCCGCATTGTGGATCCATTGCAACAGATGAAAGTCAGGGTCATGGAAGAAGCCGGAAGCCGATCCGTCACGCCGGGTATTGTAGCCGACAACCAGCTGCTTGGGCTGATCAGGGATATTTCCGCCCGGATTCCGGAAGACCTGAATGTGCGGATAACCGTTATGACCATCGACCAGGACACTGTGAGGATAAGCGGCAGGACCAGTGATTTCAATATGGTGGACAGTATCAAAAACAGCCTGGAACCGTCGGAGTTGTTTAGTGGTGTGACCATAACCTCAGCCAATATGGACAGAAGCGGCAACCATGTCCAGTTCGAGTTGAGACTTCAACGTGCCAAACGGGGTGCGTTATGAGATTGGCAAAACGTGAGAAATACATTGTGGCCCTGGGAACGGTCGCCGTTTTGGCGTTCCTGGCGGCGCAGCTGGTGGTGTTTCCGTTTATGGACAGGAAGAGCCGCTTGATGAGGGGTGTCGAGGCGAGGGAGCGGGGGTTGAATGAGATGATGCTGCTTGCCGCGGAATACGAAATGCGCAAACAGCAAACTTTCGATGTAGACCGGATCCTGGCGGATCGGCCTCAGGGCTTCACTCTCTTCTCATTCCTGGAGAGGGCTGCCACTACCGCGGCTGTAAGAGATAACATCAAGTACATGAAGCCGTCCACATCACAGACCACCGGTCAATACAAGGAGTTGATGGTTGAGATGAAGCTTGAAAAGATCACCCTGGGGCAACTGGTGGATTATCTTTACGGCATTGAATCGCCCGAAAGCCTGATTGGCATAAAGCGCTTGTCCATAACAGAATACCGTCAGGAAGCAGGCTATATGGATGCTGTTATTCAAGTTGTCACTTATCAGTCTTGAAGGTGACCAAAGCCTTTAAGCTTCGCGGGTTCATCAAGGTAGGGAAATGCAAATAAATTCAAACACCAAAGAGGGATCAAAAAAGCGGGCGGTGTTCTTTTACGGGCTGTATTCGCTCGCTGTGTTGTTCCTGCTCCTCTACTACAGATTTCCTTCCGATTCCTTCAAGGGATATGTGGAATCCGCATTTGAAAGCAGGGCCCCATCCTTTGCCTTAAGCGTAGGCTCCGTAGCTCTTGATCTGCCTCCGGGGTTGGTATTCAAGGACGTCGAAATGAGCCGTCGGGGGATGACGGAGGGTGTGTGGTTTCATACAGAGGATTTTCGGGTATGGCCGGAAACGGGCAAAATCCTTCGAGGTATAATGGCCTTGGGTATTAAATGCGAGGCCTACAACGGCAGTGTCACCGGGACTGTAATCCTGGCTGAACGAAGGCTGCAGGGGCCCATTGTCGCGGATGTGACGTTCAAAGGAGTTGAACTGGAGGAAAACATCCCGCTTAAAAAACTCGTCGGCCGGGAGTTTCGTGGTGTAATTGAAGGGGAGGCTTCTTTCAGAGGCTCACCCGGTGATCCCTTGGGGGGTGAGGCGGAAATCTCACTTGTGGCCAGGGAGGGAGGCATCGAGATAATGCAGCCCCTGTTGGGACTGGATGTGCTTGAATTCACCCGAGCGGTTTTCAATGTGGATCTGAAGAATGGAAGATTCAATGTGACCGCCGGCGAGATGGAAGGGCCTGATTTTCGAGGAGTTCTGGCCGGTACGGTGACTCCCGCAGGCGGCCTGCCCCGGAGCCGGCTTAACATCCGTGGTTCGGTTGAGCCCTTCCCCTC
>CAYPSZ010000064.1:0-2959 GCA_964413125.1 uncultured Desulfobacterales bacterium | reverse complement strand
GCAGGAGACGTTCGCACTGTTGCACGAGTGATTCGGGATATTGATGACGGCATCCCGGCAGTCCGTGACGTGCTCAAGGCCCTTTACCCGCACACGGGTAAAGCCTACGTCATCGGAATAACAGGTGCTCCGGGGGTGGGGAAAAGCACTCTGGTGGACCAGATGATTGCACGCCTGCGCGCCGGGGGCAAGAACGTGGGCGTACTGGCCGTAGACCCCACAAGCCCCTTCAGCGGGGGCGCGATCCTGGGGGACCGGGTCAGGATGCAGCGTCACAGCATGGACAACGGGGTCTATATCCGCTCCCTTGCCACTCGCGGTCATTTCGGCGGGCTTACACAGTCCACACGCAGCGCCATAGACGTCCTGGATGCCATGGGTAAGGACATCATAATCGTTGAAACCGTGGGTGTGGGTCAGGATGAAGTTGATGTGGTCAGGAGCGCACACACTACTGTTATCTGTGTTATCCCGGGTATGGGGGATGATATCCAGGCTATAAAGGCGGGCATCCTCGAGGTTGGAGACATCTTCCTCATAAACAAGTCTGACCGTGAAGGCTCGGACAAGACCATGAGCGACCTGAGACTCATGATCGACATGGACCAGAAGAAGTACGAGGCAGGTACCTGGAGGCCCCCCATTCTCAAGGCCCAGGCCGTGTTTGACCAGGGAGTGGCTGAGCTACTGGATGAAATCGAAAAGCATGCCGGCTACCTGCGCTCGGTTTACGGGGATGTCCGATTTCGCTCCAGAGAGGACAAGGTGCGTGAAGAACTCTCTGAAATGGTAAAGAATCGTCTCATAGAAGCGGTTCTCGGCGGAATAACAGGATCCGGTGAATTCGAGGACATGGTGGCCGCCATTGTAAAAGGTGAAATTGACCCTTACACCGCTTCCGACAGCCTGGTCCTGCCCAGAATCGCCCCTTCGGGCCGGGCATAGAAAGCCATGCATTCCGTTCTATGGTGGGTGTGTCAGGTGGGATTACTTTTTGCCGGGGCATTCTTTCTGCTCTTCGGTATCCGTGTCCTGGTGGGTGCATACGGCCTTAACGATCCCTTCAGCTTTGTCATGGCGTTTTTTTCATCCAACTTGATTATCCTGATCAGTGCAACAGTTATGGCGGGCCTTATAATCCGAATGTTTCGCCGGGCTCGCTCCGGCAATTAAAACCAATAACTTCAAATTTTTTTATCACTTACTTAGAGTAATTTATAAGATCTGGGGGCGTCATGTCGGCACAGAAGAAAAAGCAGCCGTTCGGCAAAAGAGTGAAAAAGCTACGCCTGGAACGAAAACTGGGACTTAATGATTTGGCGAATGAGACGGGATTGGCCAAGGATTACATATCAAGCCTTGAAAAGGGAGAGGTGATACCGCCCGTGGCGGTTATCCTGCAGCTCTCCAGGGCCCTGGGCATAGATTCGAGCCTCCTTCTGCGCGAGGAAAAAGAAGAAGACGGTCGAAAAAAAGAGGAAGACTACAAAAAAAGGACAGAGGCCTATTCTTACGAAACACTGACCCCGGAAGCCCGGGACAAACACCTGAAGGCGTTCCGGGTGTTCATCGACCCTAAGTCGGATCACAAGGGAGTGAGCTATCAGCACCCGGGTGAAGAGTTCATTTATGTCATCAAAGGGAAGGTGGAGGTGATCGTGGGCGAGAACAGCAATGTGCTCAACCCCAATGACTCTCTCCATTTCAACTCCAATATAGTTCATAAACTCAGAAACCTGAGCTCCCGTAAGGCCGAATTGGTGGTGGTCCTCTATACGCCTTAGTGCCGGGATTGAGAGGGGTTGATCATGGCATACCATCTGAGCGAAGAGCAGAAGATGATCCAGGCGATGGTGAGAGACTTTGCCCGGGAGGTTGTCATGCCGGGAGCGGCCGAGCGTGATCGCACCAAGGAATTTCCCCGGGACATCCTCAAGCAGATGGGTGAATTGGGCCTTATGGGCATGAATGTCCCGGTGGAGTATAACGGAGCCGGTGTTGATACGGTCAGCTATTCTCTTGCCATGCAGGAAATCTCATATGCCTGCGCCTCAACCGCAGTGGTGATGTCGGTCCACAACTCAGTGGCCTGCGGTCCCATATACCTTTTCGGCTCGGATTACTTGAAGGAGACCTATCTCAAGCCGCTGGCGGCCGGTGAGAAAATAGGCTCCTTTGCTCTGACCGAACCCGGTGCGGGTTCGGACCCGGGAGGCCAGAAGACCAGAGCCTTTAGGGACGGTGATCACTACGTAATAAACGGGACCAAGCTCTTCATTACCACCGGAAAGAACTCGGACATCACCGTGGTAACCGCTTACACCGATGCGGGCCTTAAACACAGGGGCATCAGTGCGTTTGTTGTGGAGAAAGGCACGCCGGGATTCATGGTGGGCAAGGAGGAGGAGAAGATGGGGCTGCGCTCTTCCGACACGGTTGAACTGGTGTTTGAGGAGTGCCGAGTACCAAAAGAAAACCTTCTGGGGGAAGAGGGGGCCGGCTTCATGATAGCCATGGCTTCCCTGGACGGCGGCCGCATCGGCATTGCCTCACAGTCAGTGGGGCTGGCCCAGGCCTGCCTGGATGCTGCGACCAAGTACGCGCGGGAGCGCGTTCAGTTCGGAAGACCCATCAGCCAGTTTCAGGGCCTTCGCTGGGTGATAGCGGACATGGCCACCCGGACCGAGGCGGCAAGGCTTCTAACCTTCAATGCCGCAGCCATGAGGGATAGGGGTGAAGACTTTGGAACCGCGGCTTCCATGGCAAAGCTATACGCATCAGAGACCGCCAATTGGGCAGCCTACCAGGCTCTTCAGATCCACGGAGGATACGGCTACATCAAGGAGTTTCCTGTGGAACGCTATTATCGAGACGCCCGCGTGTTCACCATCTACGAAGGCACCTCTGAGATCCAGCGAAAAGTGATCGCCAATGCCGTGATCGGACGTAAGGGTTGAGG
>CAYPSZ010000063.1:0-2578 GCA_964413125.1 uncultured Desulfobacterales bacterium | reverse complement strand
GACCGGACGGCCATGCGCCGAAAGGAGCACGGCCTATGGCATGACATCTCCTGGAACGATTATTATCACAGGGCCCGCTGTGTGGGCTCAGCCCTTATGTCCATGGGCCTTGAAAAAGGCGACAGCGTATCAATCATCGGAGATAACTGCCCGGAGTGGGTAATCATAGACATGGGCGTCCAGTGCGCTGGAGCGGTTGCTGTGGGCGTGTATTCCACCAACGCATGGCCGCAGGTTGAGTATGTGGTCGAGCATTCGGAATCCAAATTCTTTTTTGTGGAGAACGAAGAGCAGCTGGACAAGTGGCTCAACTTCAAGGACAACGTACCCAAACTGAAAAAGGTCATCGTATGGGACTTGGAGGGTCTGAGGCACTTCAGTGACCCCATGGTAATGACCTTCGAGGAACTCCTGAACATGGGCGAAGAAGCTGCGGAAAAGAGCCCGGGCTCCTTCGAGGAGAGAATGGCCTCCATAACTCCGGAAGACCTCTCCGTTCTCATATACACCTCGGGTACCACAGGCCCGCCTAAGGGGGCCATGCTGACCCATGCCAATGTGACATGGATGGGTCGCGCCATCACCACGGACAATCCCATGTACGATAATGACGAAGTGCTGTCTTTTCTACCTCTTTGTCACATCTTCGAGCGCATCTTCTCGGTGTTCGCGCACATCAGTTACGGTTACGTGGTTAACTTCATCGAAAGTCCGGACACGGTTACCGACAACATGATGGAGGTCAGTCCCACCGTGGGCTATGCCGTGCCCCGGATCTGGGAAAAATACCTTTCAGCCGTAATGATTCGGATGTCGGACGCCACCTGGTTTAAGCGTATGGTATTCGGGCTCGCCTTGAAGGTAGGGAAAAAGCGAGCCTCCTTGCGTATGGACTTCAAGGATGTGCCTATCCTTTTGGAGATCGGTTACCGCCTGGCCTCTTTTGCCGTCTTCCGCAAACTCAAAGAGCGTCTCGGATTTGAACGTATGCGAATCGCTTACAGCGGTGCCGCGCCCATCTCTCCTGATGTTCTTCACTTTTTTCAGTCCGTAGGCATGAACCTGGTTGAGGGCTATGGCCAAACCGAAGGAACCGGAGTTACATGTGTCTCCAGGGTCGACCGTGTGAAATTCGGCACCGTGGGCCCCCCGCTCACCGGCACAAAGATCAAGATCGCTGAAGACGGAGAGATTCTGGTTTCCTCACCCAGCGTGTTCAAGGGATATTATCGGGACGAAAAAGCCACGCAGGAAACCCTTAAGGACGGGTGGCTATATTCAGGGGATGTGGGCAAGATCGACGAAGACGGCTACCTCAGGATTACCGATCGCAAGAAAGACATCATTGTTACTGCGGGCGGGAAGAACATAACTCCACAGTACATCGAGAACAAACTCAAGTTCAGCCCTTACGTCAACGACGCCGTGATCATAGGGGACCGCCGCAAGTTCATCACGGCCCTCATCATGATCGACGAGGACAACGTGGTCAAGTACGCCCAGGATCACAAGGTTCAGTTCTCAACCTATAAAGACCTCACAATGGACCCTGAAATCGTCCGCCTCATTCAAGGGGAGGTGGACAAGGTGAACGAGACCCTGGCCCGCGTTGAGCAAGTGAAGAAGTTCACTATCCTGCCCAAGAAGCTCTACGAGGAAGACGGCGAAGTCACCCCCACCATGAAAGTCAAAAGAAAGTACGTAAACGAGGCCTTTAGCGATCTCATAGAGGGAATGTACCGCCGCTGACAGGCCGTTCCAACCCGAACCCTTACCGGGGCAAAACAATGGGGACTTATCAAGACTGGTTCTTGGCCATGCGGCCTTGGTCCTTCGCCATGTCCGCCATCTCAGTGAGTGTAGGGGCCGCCCTTGCAGCCACCCACGGCTGCTTTTCCTGGCCCCTTTACCTGGTCACGGCCGTGGCCCTGATTGCCGTTCACGGCGGTGTCAACCTGATGAACGACTTCTTCGACTTCCGCAGCGGCGTGGATGAGGCCGAAGTGGCCACGGCCCGGTACAGGCCCCATCCCCTGCTGGAAGGCAGGATCTATCCCATGCCGGTCCTGTGGGTATCCATCCTGCTTTTTGCACTGGGCGTATCTCTGGGCTTACTGCTTGCATTTCTCCGCGGCTGGGAAATACTGTGGATAGGTGTGATAGGCTTGGTTGCAGGGGTCTGCTACACTGCGCCTCCCCTGGCTTACAAGTACAAGGCCCTGGGCGAGATCTCCGTGTTCCTCATGTGGGGGCCTCTGTCCGTGGAGGCCGCTTACTTTATACAGGCCCGACGTTTCAGCCTGGATGCCCTGTTTGTCTCAATACCCTTTGGAGTGCTGGTGGCATTGGTGCTGTTCGCCAATAACCTGAGGGATGTGGAGACCGACCGGCGGGCGGGTGTGGTTAACCTGGCAATAGTGTTCGGCCGGGAAAACGGCCCAAGGGTCTACGCCTCCATGGTGGGTGCGGCGATCCTGGCGGTTGTGGTCATGTCCCTGGCGGGCCCCCTCAGCCCATGGGCCCTCCTGGTGCTTCTGTCCCTACCTACTGCAGTAAAACTCATCAGGGTGATGGTTCG
>CAYPSZ010000062.1:0-12263 GCA_964413125.1 uncultured Desulfobacterales bacterium | reverse complement strand
TCTCCTGAGCATGTTCTGAAGCCGGGGTAAGTTTTCCCCGGTCAGTACTGTTTTTAATATCAATGACCTTTATGAACCGATGCCGGGCCCGGCACAATGTCGGGTATCATGAAGGACATTCAGAAGGACCAGAGTCTGCAGACTGGCGGCGCGTTCTGCAGCCTTTGTCAATCGTCCACCGTGATGTAGATCATGAGCCCCGCAGTGGCCGCGATGATGAAACCGGACAGTATCCGACGTATTGCTCACTCCTCATAAGGGAAAATAAAGTTCGTTAATTGCTCCGGGCTAATGTCATAAACGAGACCATAGTCGGCAAAACCGAGAGGCTGGTACGGAAGCGCTACATAAACGTCTTCCCCGAGTATCTCCATGGAGGAGATAACGATTTTTTCAACCTGAGCCTTCTCGAGATTGATAACCAGATCCTTCACTCCTCCTATATTCCGCCCTTCTTCGTTGATCAAACGGCGATTCATGACGACAGAAGCAAGAAAGCGCGACGGCGAAAAGGCCCATTCATAGGGAGGAGAGGGCTCCCTCTCGGTTCTCCCGTGCGGTGCACCATAATAGCCGTAACCCCTTGGGGTCCTGGGATAAGGACCCGAATAAGTTCTTGGAGCGTAGTAATAAGGCCTTATCCTGTAATAGTATTCAGGGCGAAGTCCTTGTGCCAGGTAGTTGAATTCCGATTTTTGTTCCAATTGTTTTTCCGTTGCCTCCAGAACGATTTTTTCTTCTTCCAGTCTTACGGTTTTGAACGGCAGGCTCACCACTTTCTCTCCTATGCCGAGGAAGCCGCCGATTCCCACGATTAATTGTGTTGCTCTACCGCTTCTTCTAATGACAATATCATCTATATAACCTACCTGTTTATTGTTTTTATCATAGACTTCATAATCCATGATGCGGCTGGCCAGGATTGTAGGATTCCCTTCCTGCGCCGGAATTTCTGCGGGCAATCCTGCAGAAAGCATCATCAGAAATAGAATGCCTGCAATCATCTTCATTTTTGTCTTTGCTTTCATGGCTTACCTCCTTCAATCTCATGATTGTTGTTAGATGCATCCCTGCGAATCCGGGATATGCGTGCCTTTAGATTTTCACAAAATTTGCCGCCGTCCATGAATAGAAGATACCCCTGAGGGAATTCGGAGTAAATGGGGGCAATTATGTATTTGAATTTGAAACCGTAATCAGTTGCCGGTTTAAACACTTGATTTCTTACAATAAAAAAGCAGGATTCCAGGTATTGCCCTTTTAGGCACACTGCTATACCGTCGCGTACCTGAAAATCCTCTGACCACCCTGCGTACACCGCTTGCGTTTCGGCGCGACATGTGGGTGCATACGCTCCGGCCTCGGAGCGGAAAAAAAGCAGGGGTCGCCCCCATGGCGTCTTCCAGCGAGAATAGACAACCTGAGAGAAAGCATTGACGAACCTTGCATTCGGAGGTTATGAAATGGGATCAGCTTCCCGGTTCGCCCGTTTTATGAAACGCCGAGCGCCATATCGCCTCCTCGCTGACCGGGGCGGAACCACGCTGTGGCTATGAAGGCAGAGAAAGGATAGCTCATGCCGGATGTATTTCAATTTTCCTCGAGCGCGTCGCTGGAGATGCTGACCGGCAGAAAGGCGCACAACCTCGAAGAGCTCCTCGATCTGCTCAGGACGTGCCGGTCCTCATCTATTTTTTACCACACCTTTTCCGCGTTCCTGAAGCTGAAGGAGGCCGATGTCCCCTATAACAGCGACTTCGCCATCTGGGCGGCCAGGAGCCTGAACGAGAAGGCCCTGGCGGAGAAGCTCATGGCGGTGGACTTCTCTGACTACGGCACCACGGAGGAGCTCCGATCTCGGCTGATCGAGCTTATCGAGGCCCACCGCTCGGAACGGCCGGCGGCCTTTCGAAAGACGGTCGAGGACCCTTTTCACCTCTACGACATCACACGGGTGGTGTTCCTGACCGACAAGTTCGCGTACGATCTGGCCTCGTTTCAGGAAACCGTGGCGCACATCAGCATGTATTCCTTCTATCTCCACTTTATCGAGTCGCGGCTACAGGCGCTGGAGGATAACGATTTTTCCGAGTGGATCGAGCACAGCCTCGGCATGCCCGACCTGGCCGAGCGCATCCGCCGGATCGACCTCAACATGTATACCATCGAGGGGCTCAGGTCCTGCGTTCTGGACCTGATCGACGAGCACGCAGGCTGTTAGGCCCGCTGCCGGGCAGGAAACGAGACACCGGAGTCGATACAACATGCAGAAGCCTTCAGCAGACGCACCGACCCTGGCCGATTACGTGGACGTGGTGGGTCCGTACATCATCGAGGAGCTGACCACCCTTGCGTCACACGCGGGCTCGCGGTCCATCCAGATGGTCAACTCCACGGCCGTAGGAGGCGGCGTGGCCGAGATGCTCCACCGGGTGGTGCCGCTCCTCAGGGAGCTGGGCATCCAGGTGGAGTGGAAGGTCATCGAGGGCAATGAGCGCTTTTTCGAGGTGACCAAGTCCTTTCACAACGCCCTTCAGGGGAACCCCCTGAAGCTGACCGAGGAGGACTTCCAGACCTACCTGGACTGCAACGAGGGAAACGCCCGGAACCTGCACCTGGACAGCGACTTGGTGGTGATCCATGATCCCCAGCCCGCCGCCTTGATCTCCTGGAACCGGAACCCGCGGAGCCGTTGGGTCTGGCGGTGCCACATCGACATGTCGCATCCGAATCCCCAGGTCTGGGGTTTTCTTCGGCCCTACGTGGAGCGGTACGACGCGGCGATCTTCTCCTCCGCCCTCTTTTCGCCGGAGCTGAGCATTCCACAATTCCGGTTCTTTCCGGCCATCGACCCGCTGGACGACAAGAATCGCCCTCTCGATGACGCTTACGTGGCGAGCGTGTTCGAGAGGTACGCTGTTCCCAGGGACAAGCCCGTGGTCACCCAGATCTCCCGTTACGATCCCTGGAAGGACCCCATGGGTGTCATTCGGGCGTTCAAGATGGCCCGGAAGTACGTGGACTGCCGGCTGCTGCTGGTGGGAGACAAGGCGGCGGACGACCCCGAGTCGGACAAGATCGTGGCCCGGGTGCGAGCGGAGGCGGGCGATGACCCGGACATCCACATTCTCCTGTTCAGCCCGTCCATCGCCACGGAGATCAACGCGTTTCAGTGTGGATCCGACGTGATCCTGCAGAAGTCGATTCGAGAAGGGTTCGCCCTCACAGTGTCCGAGGCCCTCTGGAAGAAGCGGCCCGTGGTCGGCGGGGCCGTGGGAGGGATCCCTGCGCAGATCATCGACGGATACACAGGGATCCTGGTCCATTCCGTGGAGGGAGCCTCCCTGGCCATCCGCTCGCTCCTCCACCGGCCTGAAGCGGCCCGAAGGCTGGGGGAGAACGGTTTTCAGAGGGTCAAGGACGAGTTCCTGATCACCAAGAACCTTAAGCGATACATCCTGCTCCTGCTCGCTCTGGACACCCCGCATCAACAGACGCGCCATCTTCTATAGGACATTAGGGACGTTGTTGACTTTGTTGAATAGAGCCCTGAGGCGGTACGAGAATGCCCCCTTCGAGGGGGCTTCATCATACCACGTCCTATGGGCCTAATTGGTTGTCTGCAATCTCTCGAAGACAGGGCGGCATATCTCATGCTCCGGCCTTCATGGGATGAAGGTTGTCGTTGCTTCCGGGCCAGGCATTTCCCTTGACGTTGAAGGAATCCGGATGCCGGGCCACGCTGTTGCCGTTTTGTCCGGCGAATTGTAGAGAGAATTCCGGATGGGAAGACATAAGCTGCACCCTGTGTCATGCCAACACGCCCGGTGAATGAGATCCATCTCCCCTAAGATTAATACATGACAATGTAGCGCGAAATACACAATAGCCTGTATTCCGTCCTTCAACCAATCATGCTAACCATCTGCAAGAGTAACTCGCAGAAAGGTGTTTTTCACCATGAAAAAGGAAGAGGACTACAAGCAGATCCCGGTCAACCGATCGAAGAGCAAGGTTCACAGCTACAGCAAAGGCGGTGCGATGCGGATTGAGAACGTCTCCGATCCCGTGTACGCGCCGAACTCCAAGGGCGTTCAAGGAGGCTGATCGCGACGAAGCCGCTTTCAAACACAGGTTCGACGGCATCGTAAAAAGTCAAAAACATTCCATTTTAGTCATTCCGGCGCAGGCCGTAATCTAGTCATTTCAACAACTTCTAGATCCCGGACCAAGCCCGGGATGACGATGGAGAGACTTTTTTACGAGCCCATCAAGATTCCATCCTTCCAATTGGGGCGAAGCCCTCAAGTTCGTTCATCAGGCTTGCTTCTGGAAGGACTATTTGTTCCATGAATAGGGGGGCTATTTTGGAACTGATCGCAGGGGAGAAAGTGAGCAAGGTTTATCAGGCGGGGGAAGTGGCGGTCCAGGCCCTCAAAGAGATCACCTTTTCCATCCCCAAAGGGGCGTTCCTGTCTGTTATCGGGCCTTCGGGAAGCGGCAAGACGACCCTGCTGAATCTTATCGGGTGTCTTGACAAGCCTTCCGGAGGCAGACTTATGGTGGCCGACCAGGACGTTGCACGCCTGGGCAGGACCGATGCGGCGCTCTTCAGGGGAAAACACATCGGGTTCGTTTTTCAGAATTTCAACCTGGTCCCGGTGCTCACCGCCCATGAGAATGTGGAATACCCGCTGTTCATGGTCCAGGATCTTCCGGCTGAAAAGCGAAGAAAAAAGGTGGAGGACCTTCTCGAGGCGGTTGGGATGATTGATCAACAGCACAAGAAGCCCGAGCAGATCTCAGGGGGGCAGAAACAAAGGGTGGCCATTGCCAGGGCTCTTGTAACCCAGCCGGAACTTGTTTTGGCCGATGAGCCCACGGCCAATCTGGACCGGGATACGGCCATGGAGATTCTCGCCCTCATGAAGAAAATCCGGGACGAACAGGACACCACCTTTTTGTTCTCCACCCATGACTCCCGCATCATAGGTGAGGCCGAGTCCATCTACGAACTGGAAGACGGCAGGTTGAAAACCAATGGGAAAGGGGGAAATCCCGGCCATGAGTAATCTCATCAAACTGGCTGCAAGAAATCTCTTGAGGTACAAGAGAAGGACCTTGCTGACCCTTTCCCTGATTGTGGTGGGGGTGCTCTTTGTGACGGGCTTCATGGCGGTCACCGGGTCTTTCAAAAGCCTCATGATCCGCCAGATCACGGACTCCTTTGTAGGGCACATCCAGGTCCACCGCAAAGGCTACCTGGCCGCCCTGGAAACCCTGCCCCTGGATAGGAACATGACGCCACAGGCCGTAGACAAGGTGGAGAGCCTCCTGAAAGAAATGCCGGAGGTTGAAGCTTACTCTTTGAGAATCAAGTTCGCCGGCATGTTCAGCGATTTCATCGAGACCACCAATATCCGGCTGAACGGGGTAGACCCCGAGATGGAGGCAAAAACCGTCCCCTTGCTTTTTGAAAGGATCTCGGAAGGGGATAAAAGGCTCGGAAAAGGGGAAATTCTGGTACCCGAGCTCCTTGCTCAAGGAATGGATGTCAATCTGGGGGATATGGTGGTGGTGATCGCCACCAACGAGGACGGTTCCGTCAACGGGATGCAGCTCAAGGTCGTGGGCATCCTCGAGAGTGCGACCGGACCCGGAGGGAGGGATGGGTATGTGCATATCGAAGACGCCGAGCAAATTCTCAGGATGGAAGAGAGAAAGATCAGCGAGATTGCCGTGAGGGTAGAGGATTTCGACAGGCTTCAGGATGTATACCGAAACCTGAAAGCAAAGCTTGGCGGTGAAGGAGGAAAGGAAGCTGCGACGGTCTTTGAGGTGCACACCTGGGAACACATCTCTCCCTTTTACAATATCGCCCGCATGATCGATATCATGACCTTTTTTATCAAGCTCATGCTCATTGCGGTCGTGCTCATCAGCATCATGAATGTCATGATCATGGCGGTCTACGAGCGGGTCAGGGAGATCGGGACAATGGCGGCCATAGGGACCCTGCCTCTGAAGATCCTTTCTCTTTTCCTGATAGAAGGGCTTCTCCTGGGCATTGTGGGTGCAGCCATTGGGAGCCTTTTGAGCATTGTCATGACCTATGGCATCAACCTGGCTGAGTTCACCTATGATTTCGGAAGGCAAACGGGAGTTGTCCTTACCACGACCATAAACCTTCAGGATCTTTTGATGACCTCCGGGATTGTCGTCGGGGTGGCTGTTCTGGCAAGCCTTCAACCGGCACTCAAGGCATCCCGGATGGATCCGATCCTGGCTTTGGGATACGTTTAAAAGGAGGTTTTAAAATGAGAAAGACATGGCTGTTTGTTATGTTGGTGGTGTTTGTTACAACGGGTCCTGTTTATGCCGAAGGCAAGGGCGCAATCGCCGTAGCCGCGGTGGGGACCACTTCTGCCGCGGAGGTGAGCAGTGTGGCGACTCGAGCTCCCCATTTCCTGATATTCGATGACGACGGCACCTTGCTGGAAGCCGTAGACAATCCCCACAAAGAGGTTAGAAGGCGGGCGAGCGAATTGGTCGTGCAATTGCTGGCTCAGAAGGGCGTGACCTTTTTCGTGGCCGGAGATTTCGGAGAAAGAATGGTTTACACCCTGAGGGAGAGAAACATCGAATACATGACTTTTCAAGGCACGGCTGAAGAGGCCGTAAAAAAAGCTATGGAAAACAGGAGATAAAAATGCTGAAAGCAGTCATTCTTGTATTGGCTTTCATTTACGCAACCCCGGTTCTTGCCGTGGACGGGGGAGAGCTTCTCAGGAGAGTGGACCGGAACCTCGCTCCACCTTCTTATGAGATGTACAGGAAGCTGATCAACATCGAACCGGATGGCAGCAAAAAAGAGTTCGTACTCTTTACGGTAAAGAAAGGCAAAGACAAGGTAGCGGCCCTGTTTCTCTCCCCGCCCAGTGAAAGAGGCCGAAGCACTTTGCGGGTGGGGGAAAACATGTGGCTGTACATCCCGGACGTGGGAAAGCCCGTCAGGATCACGAGCCTTCAGTCGGTTGCCGGAGGAGTGTTCAATAATTCAGACATCATGCATGTCGATTATCACGAAGAATACCATGTGGTGGGTGTTGAGGAGCAGGGAGAGGAATATCTTCTTCACCTAAAAGCCAGGACTGAAACCGTGGCTTACGACCAGTTGAAAATGTGGGTTGATAAGGAGGCGATCCTCCCCACCAGGATCGAATGCCGGACAGAAGCCGGCATGTTGATCAAGACCCTTTATTTCAAGGAAATCAAGGAATTCGGCGGCGGCATAGTGAGACCCTCCGTCATGGAGACGGAGAGCCCTCTTCAAAAAGGGTATAAGTCGATCATGCTTTTTGCCGAAGTCAGGGAAAGGGAATTAAGGGACGAGGTCTTTACCCGCGAGTTCATGTCAAACCTGCACTCTTTGCGGTAACGATGGTCCAGTCCTGACTTACATCAGTTAATTTATAGACAATCGAGGAATTGAGTCTTTTTGAGTATACCGAAATCGCCGAAGATGCCTGGGCGATCATATCCGGCAGCCTTGCGGGAAGTCCGGCATCGGCTCGCTGAAGGGAGTAGAATCCATGAAGACCATTGTAACCGTTGCGTTGAACCCGGCCATCGACAAAAGCGCAAGGGTTGATCATGTCGTTGCCGAGCGGAAGCTCTCCTGCAAACCCCCTCTTTTCGAGCCCGGAGGGGGCGGGGTGAATGTCTCCCGGGCCGTCAAAAAACTTGGAGGCGAGTCCCTGCTCCTTTATCCCGCGGCCGGCTTGACAGGGAAAAGGCTTCAAGACCTCCTGGAAGAAGAAGGTCTGAACCACCGGCCTTTTCCCATAGATGGAATGATCCGGGAGAACCTGGTCATCTTGGAGGAGACCACGGGCCGGCAGTATCGTTTCGGGATGCCTGGACCAAAACTACGAGAAAAAGAATGGGAGCAGTTTGTTCAGGAACTGTCAGTGATGGAGCCTTCACCGGATTATGTGGTTGTCAGCGGGAGCCTTCCGCCGGGCGTGCCTCCTGACTTTTATGCACGGGTTGCGCGTGTCGGGAAGAAGAAGGGGACAAAAACGATCGTGGACGTTTCGGGTAAAGCCCTGAAGGAAGCCCTTGAGGAAGCGGTGTTTTTAATCAAGCCCAATGTCCGTGAATTCAGGGAGCTGGTCGGCGAAGAGATCAAGGAGGAATCGCAGATCAAGGCCGAGGCCCAAAAGATGGTCAAGAACGGCCGGTGCGAGGTGATAGTGATCTCGTTGGGCGCGGCAGGCGCCTTGGCGGTTTCGAAGGACTTTGCCGAACACATCCTGCCGCCTACCGTGCCGATCATCAGCAAGGTCGGGGCCGGGGACAGCATGGTGGCCGGTATCACGTTAAGCCTTGCCAGGGGCAAGCCGCTCAGGGAATCCGTACTTTTCGGCGTGGCGGCCGGCACGGCGGCCATCATGACGCCGGGAACGGAGTTGTGCCGAAGGGAGGATACGGAGAGGCTGTTTGAAAGCTTGGTTTCCGGGCTTTGAAAAGACGGATGGTCTCGTAAAGTCCCGTACGCGACGTTTCTCCGCGCTCTGCATCGGATCGAGCAGGCAGCTGCCGGGCCCGGCACCGCGCTACATTGCTCTTTGGGCCTAACGACCTGAAAGGCTGGACATTCGTGGATTGAAAAAGGTTTTTGACAGACTGCTGGAAAACTTAAAGGAGGAACGCGTATGGCACTGTATCTGGTACAGCACGGAAAGAACCTTCCCAAGGAGAAGGACCCGGACAAGGGGCTCTCCGCAGAAGGCACCGTGGAGGTGGAGCGCATGGCCACACTGGCCAAGGGGTACGAGCTGAGCGTCTCGTCCATTAGACACAGCGGCAAGAAACGGGCGCTGCAGACGGCGGAGATCTTCAAACACTGACCATTTGATTTCGACTTGTTTTGAAAAGGAGGGCTCAGGAAAATGAACGTATGGCCAGGCAAACCATACCCCTTGGGAGCTACGTACGATGGGATGGGGACCAATTTTTCCATTTTCACCGAAATGGCTGAAAGCGTAGAGCTCTGCCTCTTCGATGAAAGCGGGTCGGAGGCCCGAGTCACGCTTCCTGAAGTCACCGGTTTCTGCCGGCACGGATACCTTCCGGATGTGGAGCCCGGGCAGCAATATGGATACAGAGTACACGGCCCCTGGGCACCTGAGCAAGGTCACTGGTGCAATCCGGCGAAGCTCCTGCTGGATCCCTATGCCAAGGCTGTGGAAGGGGAGGTCGATTGGGACGAGGCTGTCTTCCCCTACAGGTTTAAGGACCCTGAGGGATCCGTCAATGAAGACGACAGCGCCGCTTTTGTCCCCAGATCAGTGGTGGTCAACCCCTATTTCGACTGGGGCAATGATCAGCCGCCTGCAAGGCCCCTCCACGAGAGCGTGATCTACGAAGTACATGTAAAGGGCTTTACAGCCCTCCATCCGGGGATTCCTGAGGAAATGCGCGGGACATATGCCGGGCTCGCACATCCAACTGCCATAGAGTATCTCGCAGAGCTGGGGATAACGGCCGTAGAGCTTCTCCCCGTGCACCAGTTTATTCATGACGCCCATCTGGTGGAGCGGGAACTTCGAAACTACTGGGGATATAATTCCATCGGTTACCTTGCCCCTCATAACGGATATGCCGGCAGGGGGAGGCCGGGCCGGCAGATACAGGAGTTCAAGCAAATGGTCAAGTCCCTGCATGAAGCAGGTCTGGAGGTGATTCTGGATGTGGTGTACAACCATACGGCGGAGGGGAATCACCTGGGCCCGATGCTCTGTTTCAAGGGGATCGACAATGCCGCCTATTACCGCCTTATGGAGGATGACCCCCGCTACTACATGGACTATACAGGTACCGGCAACAGCCTGAACATGAGGCATCCCCATGTGCTTCAACTCATCATGGATTCCTTGCGCTACTGGGTGGAGGAGATGCACGTGGACGGGTTCCGGTTTGATCTCGCATCCACACTGGCCAGGGAACTCCACGAGGTGGACAAACTCTCCGCCTTTTTCGACATCATCCAGCAGGATCCTGTAATCAGCCAGGTGAAGCTGATTGCGGAGCCCTGGGACATCGGTGAGGGAGGCTACCAGGTGGGAAATTTCCCCCCCCTGTGGTCGGAATGGAACGGCAAGTACCGGGATTGTGTCCGTGATTTCTGGCGCGGCGAAGATCAGACGCTTGCGGAATTCGCCTACCGGCTCACCGGCAGTTCCGACCTCTACGAAAGCACCACCAGGAGGCCCAACGCCAGCATCAATTTCATTACGGCCCATGACGGTTTCACTCTCCATGATTTGGTGTCGTACAACGAAAAACACAATGAGGCCAATGGAGAGGAAAACAGGGACGGTGAAAGCCACAACCGGTCCTGGAACTGCGGGGAGGAAGGCCCCACGGACAATGAGGAAGTGCTGGCCCTGAGAGCGAAGCAGAAGAGGAATTTTCTGACCACGCTTTTCCTGTCTCAGGGGATCCCCATGCTCCTGGGAGGTGATGAGATCGGCCGCACGCAGAAGGGCAACAACAATGTGTATTGCCAGGACAATGAGATCTCCTGGTTCGACTGGGAGGACCCGGATGAGACCCTTCTTGAATTCACACGGAGTCTCATCCGGTTCAGATCGGAGCATCCCGTGTTCATGCGTCGAGGCTGGTTTCTCGGCAGGCCCATACATGGAAGCGGGATTGATGACATTGCCTGGTTCACGCCTGACGGAATGGAGATGGCCGAAGAAAACTGGGGTGAAGGATTTGCCAAATCCATCGCCGTCTTCCTGAACGGGAAGGCCATTTTCTATCCGAACCTGCGCGGTGAAAGAATCGTAGACGACTCCTTTCTCCTTTTTTTCAATGCCTATAATGAACCCATTTCATTTATTCTGCCCGGTCCGGAGTGGGGGGAGAAATGGGTCCGAATGCTCGATACCGTGGAAGGGGGATTCCTGGAAGATGAAAGGGCTGTGGCGGCCGGCGAGGAAATCCTGGTCCAGGAACGCTCCCTGCTCCTGCTGATGAGGGAGGAGTGAGATGGCACGTATCCCCCTGGCCACTTATCGTCTCCAGTTTCATCCGGGCTTTTCATTTTATGACGCAGCCGCTCTTGCAGGCTATCTGTCTGCCCTGGGCCCGACTCACCTCTATGCCTCCCCCTGTTTTCAGGCCGTCCCGGGAAGCACCCATGGATATGATGTGGTGGATCCGGGCCGCGTAAATGAAGAGCTGGGCGGTGCCAAAGGACACCGGGAACTCTGCGCAGCCCTGAGCGAACACGCACTGGGCCAGGTCCTTGACGTGGTTCCGAATCATATGGCCATAACAGGGCCGGAGAATGCCTGGTGGTGGGATGTTTTGGAGAATGGTACTTCCAGCGCTTTCGCCTCCTACTTTGATGTGGACTGGAGCCCTCCTGAGGAGCGTTTGGCCGACAGGGTCCTTCTTCCCATCCTGGGAGACCATTACGGCCGGGTCCTCGAGGCCGGGGAAATCAGGCTGGTGCATGACAAAGGGAATTTTTCCATACATTACCTTGACCACAAGCTCCCGGCGGCCCCGGCCTCCCTTGTGGATATACTGGACCGTGCCGCCCTACTATCGGGATCCGACCGCCCGGCCTTCATTGCAGACTCGTTGCGCCACCTTTCTCTCCAGGCAGCCAGTGGGCTTCAAGACATCCGCCGCCAGAGCCGGAACAGGGCCGTTATCAAGGATCTGCTCATCCAGTTGGTGGAAGAATCACAGGAGGTATGCGCCGCTGTTGATAAGGCGGTTGAAGAAACAAATTCTTCACCGGACCTCCTGGATGCCTTCCTCAATGAGCAGAGCTTCCGCATGGCGTTCTGGCGCTCAGGGGAGCGTGACCTGGGCTACCGGCGCTTTTTCGACATCAACACCCTTATAGGCATGCGGGTGGAAGACGATGAAGTCTTTGAGGACACGCACCGCCTTGTCATGGAATGGCTGAGGCAAGGTGTGCTTGACGGCGTGAGGATCGATCATCCGGACGGTCTGCGTGACCCGGAGCAGTACTTCAAACGCCTTCGCAAAGCGGCCCCGGAGGCCTGGATCGTGGTGGAAAAAATCCTCCATCCGGGAGAGCGGCTCCCTTCCGAGTGGCCGGTGGCCCGTACCTTGGGGTATGATTTCCTGAACCTTGCGGGCGGCCTTTTCATAGACCCCTCGGGCGAAGGCCCTCTGACGGGTTTTTATGAAGAGTTCACAGGAGAGGGGTC
>CAYPSZ010000061.1:0-5468 GCA_964413125.1 uncultured Desulfobacterales bacterium | reverse complement strand
TGGAGCCATGGGGAAAAAAAGTGCAGGGGTTATCCGTTCCTGGGAAGTCTCGTGATTGAGTATTTTCGCGCAGGCCGGATCCATGGATAGGAAGTGTCTAACCACATCTTTGTTCCAACAGGACTTCGCGCCCTTCTCGGGCAACTCGATATTATCGCGGGGGTTGCGCACGAAAAAGGCGTAAAGGTTACTTTCGGCCGGGAGCCCGCCGTATACTTGCTCAAGTTTTTCTTCGGCCTTTCCCACATCCAACCGATAGCCCAGCGCATCAGCACCTTTTACATAACCATAACTCTTTTTTTCGCCTATCTTTTCAAGCAATAATATGTCTTTATATATCCTTTCATGGCGCGGGTTTATTGCTATTACCAAGTCGTCTATATGGAGATTCCAGCGTGCATACAGATACATTATCTTGTGCCCATGCATCGGCAACGTCTGTCTCCCATTACGAAAATCCGGATGGGTGGCAAGGGCCCCCACCTCGGCCACTTTCCTTCCAATGGAGCGGAGTTGGTCGATCTCCTTTTTGTATATGCCATCGATGGGGAGCCCCAGCTCGGTATCCTGAAAAATAGTAATGGTGAGGACTACGCGCTCCTCGAAAGTCCCTATAAACGTTGTTGTTTCAGGGAGAAAGTTGTGGGGTCCGAACCGCATACCGTTATCCGAAGGGTCCATGTATCCGCAACGGACATATTCATTATGTACCAAATGATATGCCTGTTTCAGCTCAGAGACGTCCCTTGCTATTCTAAAACGAAACCCCTCCATTTGCTCCGGCCTGATCTTGATGCTTTTTCTGAGGCTTCCGGTCATCCATTGCGGGCAGTGCTTAACCATTTTCTTGACAAAAAATTTCTTCATGTTACGCTTCGCCTCTGAGCAATTGGGGTTTTATTCGGCTTTCCTGATTTTATTGCATTTAATATTTAAAGTTATATCCCCGACTGAACGATAAAGTATCCGGGTACTCGACAATCTTCGGGATGATTCCGTATTCAGCCGTTTGCGATTGGCATACTATATGCTGTGTTAAGGGGATGTGGCTGTACGATATAAAGTGTCGGATCTCCTGAAAGCCTCTATAACGCTTTTTACAGCTCCCGTAAACATAAAATTGCTGCGGCCCTGAGAGGTATGGATCATATGGACTTTGGAAAGCCGATTTTCAAGAAGTTCACCACCATAAGCCAACTCCCCAGCCTCCCCGGGGTGTTGCTCAAACTCATTCAGACCTGCAACCGGGACACCTCCAGCATGTCCGATGTGTCCGGCATCATTGAAACCGACCCCTCCCTAAGCAGCCGCATCCTGCGGCTTGTGAACTCCGCCCAGTACTCCATCCCGCACCGTGTGGAGAGCATGCGCCAGGCCGTAAATCTCATAGGTATGAGCACCATCAAGAACCTGGCCCTTTGCGCCTCAGTGCACGAGGTCTTTCGCAGCACCCGTAAAGACTCGGCCTTTGATCTCAAGGCCTTCTGGGGGCATTCACTTCTGTGCGGGCTGCTGGCCAAACGCCTTGCCGAGTCCTGCGGCTATGAAAAGCCCGAAGAAGCCTTCCTGTGCGGCCTCTTCCACGACATAGGAAAACTCGTCCTGTGGACCTGTTTCGGCGACACATACGCCCAGCACCTGTCCGACGACCAAAACAGGGACTCACTCTTGAACGCGGAGCTGCGTCTGGGCGTAACCCACCCCGAAGCAGGGGCCTGGCTGCTCCACCACTGGGGCCTGCCGACTTTGATGTCGGATCCCATCCTCTACCACCACGAACCCCGCAAAAGGATTATGAGCGCCTTCACACTGGTCAAGCTGGTCTACTGCGCCCACCATCTGTGCACCGCAGGCGCTGATCGCCCGGTGGATGAGGTTGATTTCCAGCCTGCAATCGACATCCTGGGGGTCACAGCGTCCGATGCCCGCAATGCGCTTGAGAGGGCGGACCGGGAGCTCGTCGAGGTGGCCAACCTGCTCCAGATAAAGGTCAAGGCGCCTGGGCAACAGGCTGAAGAGGCCGGCGGCCCCGGCATGGAACGCGTGAAGCTCACACGCGAGGTCCGGGACATGAGCCTTTTAAGAGGCACGCTGGAAAGCCTTCTCACGGCCCGGGACCAGCCGGGCATCATCCGAGTCCTTTTGGAAGGGATCCAGATCCTCTTCGACAGGACCCGTGTATTGGTCTTCCTGCTGGATGATGAACAGAAAGCCCTTTTGTGCGCGCATCCCTCTCAGGATGAAGTTCCCTTTTCCACCGGAAACAACGCCATCCCACTGGAACAGTCAAGAAGCCTCATAGTTAGGTGCCTCGAGGAAAACAGGCCCACCAACTCCCATGAAGGGGAAGAGTCCTTTCCGCCGGAGCGGCCCATCATGGACGATCAGATAATCCGCCACCTGGGAAAGGAAGGCGTTTACTGCGTGCCCATGAGGGCATCGGGCGTCAATGTGGGCGTCCTTGTCCTGGCCATGGACTCCCATGAGCAGGCCTTTTTCGCTCAGCAGGAAAACGTCTTCTCCCTTTTCGCGCAGCAGGCGGGCCTTGCGCTGCTGACCGAAAGGCTCAAGAGAAAGAACTTCGATGAAATCCAGAGGGAGCGGCTCAATGCGGTTTATACTTTTTCGCGCAAGATCTCCCACGAAGTCAAGAGCCCTCTCAGCATCATCAAGAACTACCTGCACATACTCGGCCTCAAGATATCCGATCAGAGCATCGCCCGGGAGGAGATACGCATAATTCATGAAGAGATCGACCGGATCTCGAGCATCCTGGAAAAGCTCTCCAACCTCTCCCCGGAAAACGAATTTCAGAACAATGAACGGATCGACGTAAACAGCATGATCAAGGACCTGGCAAAGATCATGGAGGAGTCGCTCTCCCGCAACTCCAATGTCGGCCTTCACATGGACCTGCAGGAGAAACTCCCGTCTGTAATAGCCTCCAGGGATGCAATTAAGCAGGTGCTGATTAACCTCATCCGGAACGGCGTTGAAGCCATGAAACAAGGCGGAGACTTGACTATAAAGACCCGAAAAAGTAAATTATACGATCCTGACGGCAACAATTTAGTTGAAAACACAGGGTCGGATGCTGTAGAGATATCCATTGCGGACAACGGCGACGGAATCCCGGAAGCCCTGCGTTCGAGGCTGTTCGAACCCTTTGTGGGCACCAAAAAGGACGAGCATTCAGGCCTGGGCCTGTCCATAGTTCACAGCCTGGTCAATTCCTGCGGGGGCCGGGTTACGTGCATGAATAATCCCGGCGGGGGATCCACGTTCAAGGTTGCTTTTCCTGCGGAACGTAATTGCGGTTGAAATCCACATTTTCTCCTCGCGCATAGACTCGGCGGCCCGACGATTCGGCGGCTTTGCGATTCGGTGCCCCGGCTATTCGGCGGCCCGGCGGTGCGGCAACGCAGACGTGCGGAGAAAATTTTTTTATAGTTGTGAAACAGGCTGTTTAATCTGAAAACGACCCGGCAGCCCTTATGATTCATCCACCGGCTGCCGGCGGTTCCAGGAGGCCACACCATGCACCACCAAAATCAAGGTGCAAATATTCTAGTGGTGGACGATGAACCCCGTATGTGCGAAAGCCTGAAGTATCTCCTGAACAGCCGGAATTTCAACGTTCGAACCGCACTCACCGGTACCGATGCGCTCAATTGGGTTTCCAACGAGGATTTTGACGTAGCCGTTCTGGATATCGGACTGCCCGACATGGACGGCATAATGCTCCTCACAGAGATCCGCGACCGCCGTCCCGACACCGATGTTGTAATCATCACCGGCAATGCCACTCTGGACTCCGCCCTCAGCGCCATAAGAAACGGGGCCTTTGACTATCTCAAGAAACCTTTCGAATACGACCAGCTACTCAATACCATCAGAAACATCCTTCAGCAGAAGAACCTCCGATGCGAGAACCGCCACATCAACGGCAAGCTCGCCGCCTCGGAAGAGCGATACAGATACCTGGTTCAAAACTCCCCGGACATCATATACATCCTCAATGAAGACGGCTGCTTCGAATATATAAGCGATGCAGTGCAACCCCTTCTGGGCTTCGAGCCCGAGAACCTGATCGGCCGGCACTTCAGCGATATAATCCTGGAAGAGGACATGGATTCCTGCAGGTGGTTCTTCCAGGAAAGACGCACGGGAGACAGGGCCACAAAAGGCGCCGAGCTCAGGCTCAAGGTCTCCGGGAACGGCGGGGGCGGCAGCCGTTACTGCGAGGTGCGCCATCTCACCGTGGAGCTCAAGTCCACCGGAATGTACGAGCAGAACCGAAATAACGCCGGGACTTTCATCGGCACTCACGGAGTTGCCAGGGACGTAAGCCGCCGTAAGCGCCTGGAGCGCCAGTTGAAGCAAATGGAGCGTATGGAGGCCATGGGAACCCTGGCGGCCGGCATCGCTCACAACTTCAACAACCTCCTGATGGGCGTTCAAGGCAATGCGTCCCTCATACTGTTGGACCTGGATGAGGATCACGAGCACGGCAAACGGCTCAGGAGCATCATCGACTACTGCCAGAGCGGCGCGGAGCTGACCGGCCAGCTCCTGGGCTTCGCCCGAAGCACCGAGTACGAAATCAAGCCCGTGGACATGAACGCCGTGTTGACGAAAAGCGCGACCATGTTCGGCAAGGCGCGAAAAGAGATCCAGGTGCGCGAATCCCTCTCCCCCAATATCTGGTTGGCGGATGCGGATGAAAAGCAGATGGAGCAGGTCCTCCTGAATCTGTACGTGAACGCTTGGCACGCCATGCCCGGCGGCGGGGAACTGACCCTCCGGACGGAGAACATCGTCATTGAAAAGCAATCCCAGGAGTTTAACGACCTTGCACCGGGCTGTTATGTGAAGATTTCCATTGAGGACACGGGCACAGGCATTGAAGAGTCCATACAGCAGCGGATCTTCGAACCCTTCTTCACCACCAAGGAAGTGGGGCAGGGAACGGGCCTGGGCCTTGCCTCCGCCTTCGGGATCGTCAAAAACCTGGGAGGGACGATCCTCGTTGAGAGCTACGTGGGCAAAGGCACCACGTTCCATCTCTTCCTGCCCGCCTCAGAAGGTACGCAGGTCCCGGAAAAACCCGAGGAGAGCAAGATCATCAACGGCACCGGGACCGTGCTCCTGGTGGACGATGAGACCATGATCATCGAAGTGCTCACGGACTTCCTCAAGACCCTGGGCTATAAAACCATAACCGCTTCATCCGGCAAGGACGCCATTCGGCTATATCAAGACAAGTGGAAAAACATTGATCTGGTGATCCTGGACATGGTGATGCCGGAGATGGACGGCGGAAGGGTCTTTGAGGCCATGAAAGGCATCAACCCTGATGTAAAAGCCATTGTGGCCAGCGGGCATTGCCTGGAGGGCCGGTGCGAAGACATCGTCCGGGGAGGGTGCAAGGGATTCATCCAAAAACCATTTGATCTTGGTGAGCTCTC
>CAYPSZ010000060.1:0-2790 GCA_964413125.1 uncultured Desulfobacterales bacterium | reverse complement strand
CCATTGTTGCCCAGGATCGTGGTAATGCTGCCTTCCTCCACCGAAAGGGAGACCCCGCGAAGGGCATATATTAGATCGTAATAGGTCTCTATATTCTTGATCTCAAGCAGCATTTATGTCTCATCTTCTCCAAGGTATGCCTTCAGTACTTCGGGATGTTTTTGCACTTCTTCCGGAGTTCCCTCTGTTATGGGGCTTCCGAAATTGATAACCAGGATACGGTCCGAGATGTCCATGACCATTTTCATGTCGTGTTCGATCAGCATGATGGTAACGCCCAGTTCATCCTGGATATCCTTTATCCAGAAAATCATATCCTGCTTCTCTTCGGAGTTCATTCCGGCGCACGGCTCGTCCAGAAGCAGGAGTTCGGGTTCCAGAGCCAGGGCCCGACCCAGTTCCACCTGTTTCCGGGTACCGTAGGGCAGGGCTCCCACGAACTTGTTACGCACTGATTGCAGGTCCAAAAGATCTATGATTTCCTCAACTTTTCCGCGGTTTATAACCTCCTCACGCCCGGCGAAGGACCGCTTTCCCCACATGAAGGCACCGTGAAAAAGGCCGGTGCGGATGTGGTTGTGACGGCCTAGCATCAGGTTTTCCATAGTGTTCATGTTCTTGAAAAGTTCGATATTTTGAAACGTCCTGGCAATGCCCATTCGGGCCACCTGATCGGGCCGCCGGCCCTGAATCTCTTCATCCTTATAGATAATACGGCCACGATCCGGCTTATAAATACCATTTATGCAGTTAAAAAGGGTTGTTTTGCCGGCACCGTTAGGTCCTATGATGGCAAAGATGGTCCCTTTTTCCACCTGCAGGCTGATATTGCGAAGAGCCTCCAGGCCGCCGAAAGATATGAACAGGTTTTCGATTCTAAGCAGGGTCAAGGGTGGAAACTCCGGTTGCCGGGATAATGGTTGCGGGCAAGCTGGAGACGGCCGTAACCGGTTTTCCGGTTTTAGGCCGTCTCAAATTGCCATTACGGATATTCGATGTAGGTCCAGTCTGTCAACCTCTTGTAAGCACCGCCTTCCATGCATTGGACCAGGAAGGTTTCCTTGACGCCTTGCCGGGAGCCGTAGGGGTTATTGAGATCAAGCGGCAGGTAGTTCACCTCACCGGAAATGCCTTTGAAGCCCCTCATGGTCTCCAGCTTCTCCACGAGCCGTTCACGGGTAAGGTCCCTGCCGCATCTTTTGATGGCCTCAACCAGGGGCTCGGCAAACAGGATGCCCGCATAGTAGAAAAGACCCCAACGTTCGTCCTTGGCTGCAAACTTGCCGTAGGCTTCTTCGCGGTACTTCTTCATGAGAGGATGGTCGGAATCCGGAAGCTCACCAAAGGTGGCGGCGATGACCCCTTCCCACAAGCCCTTGCTTATGTGCATCATAAGGGGGAAGTCGGAGCAGGTACTGGTGCTCAGCCACTGAGGTTCAAGCTGCATGGCCTTACTGGTTCCCACGATACGGACCGCATGGCCGGGGGTGACCCAAAGTAGCACTGCGTCGGGATCGGCCTTCTTGAGCGCCATGACATGAGGTTTCATATCAGTGTCCGTAATTTCCACCGGGAGCTGCGCAACCAGTTCCAGGCCGTGTTTCTCCAATTCATAGGCGGCTCCCTTGACGCCGTTCTTGCCATAGTCATCATTCTGGTAGGCAATTGCTATCCTCTTAAGTCCCAGTTCTTCAATCGAATAGCGAACCAGTGCTTTGGCTTCGATGTAATAGAGCGGATAGACCGGCAATAGGTACTTCTCCGGTGGATCAATCCAATGGATGGATCCGGCTGACGGCCCTATCCATGGAATCTTTCTCTGCATCAAGTAGTCCTTTACAGCCAGACCGGGAGCCGTGCCCACGCCCGACACCCAGGCGAACATGCCTGTCCCCTCCTGGAGTTCCTTCACCCCCGCCATGGTCTTTGCAGGATTGTAAGCATCGTCGAACATGTGATGGACAAGCTTACGGCCGTGAATGCCGCCTTCGGCGTTGATCATCTTGAAGTAGGCGTCGGTTCCACGGGCCACTGCACCCCAGGGTGCGGCAGGGCCGGTCTGTGGCCCCCATTGGCCTATGTGAATTTCAGTGTCCGTTACGCCCTCTTCCGCAAAAACGCCGGAGGCGAGCCCGCACATCAACACCGCCGTTGCCAGCAACAACCGGAAACCTCTTTTCTTCATGGTACCCTCCTTAGAAAAAATGAATACTGTTTCGGGTTCCGCGGCCGGTGACCCGGATCCGGGAAGGCTTCACCGGTTTCCGAGGCCGGGCCGAACGGCGGCCCCCCAGCCCGAATTATTTTCTCGGGCTAGACCTTCTTCACATAGTGGCGGGCGAAAAGCCCGCTTGGTTTCACGCACAGCATAAGTACGATGATTACAAAGGCCACTACGGACTTGAAATCGATGGAGATGTAACCTCCAAAAAGATTCTCGATTATGCCCAGGAGGTAGGCTCCGAAAACCGCCCCCGGCAGAGAAGTCATGCCGCCCATTACCGCGGCTGCAAACCCCTTGAGCAAGGGGTCCCACATCATAAAGGGTTGCATGATCATCGGGGATATTAAAAGCCCGGCCAGACCTCCCACCACTGAAGAGACCGCCCAGGTGAACATAAGTACGCGCTTGGTCCGAATGCCCATTATGCGGGCGGCAGTGTGGTTCTGCTGGGTGGCCTTCATGGCCACTCCGAGCTTACTGAAACGGAGAAACAGAAACAGGATGATCATAACGGTTAGTGCCACCAGAAGGGTGAGGACTTCGAGGGAGCTTACGAACATTCCTCC
>CAYPSZ010000059.1:0-4524 GCA_964413125.1 uncultured Desulfobacterales bacterium | reverse complement strand
AAGGCGGTATGCCGGTCCCCGGCGCTCATAGTGGCGGAGCGGGCGTCCAACCTTGAGGGGGACATCCTGGTGACAGGATGCGAGATGGGAGGCGGTGCCCTGTCCCGGATTCTGAGGGGAAAGGCAAAGCGAGGCCGTGTTATAATGTCTGAGTCTTCCTCTGCCACTGTGCACCACGATCCGGAAAGGGTGCGCTCATTCGGTCTGAACATAGTATCCGACAGCGAGGCGCAAAGGCTTCTTAGGACAGGCCGATATGCCCACCTGGTCACCAAGGACGTGGATGTAGACCGCTTGAAACTCATCCTGGAAGGCCTTGGTATTCCTTTTTGTTTTGATGTGGTGGGCGTTTGCGCCCAGGATCATGGCGTGCCTCCCCAGGGGGTATCACACCTGGATTTCAGACACTCGTTGTTCCGGTCTTCCCTGGATCGGGACCCTTCCCCTGAAAGCCTTCTTCACGACGGCCGTCACGTTCCCTGCGAATTTAATCGACTCACTGCCATTGCGGCCTCTGCAAGAAAGCTCCCTTCTGAACAGGTTTTTGTGATGGATTCCGGAATGGCGGCTGTCCTGGGCGCCTCCCTTGACCCGGAGGCTGCTTTATTTCACAGGCTCCTGGTGCTTGATGTGGCCACTTCCCATACGGTGGGGGCGGCCCTGGATTCCGGAGAAATATGCGGGTTTTTCGAGTACCATACAGCCGATGTAAGCCTGGAAAGACTGGATAGTCTTCTAAGGGAGCTGGCCGACGGCCGGTTGGACCATGAGGGGATCCTGGCCGAGGGTGGGCATGGCGCCTATATCAGGAAGAGTCTGGAATTCCGGACCGTGGAGGGAATCGTAGCCACGGGGCCGAAACGGGGCATGCTTAGGGGTTCGAGTCTCAATATCCGGGCGGGCGCCCCTTTTGGCGACAATATGATGACCGGAACCGTGGGACTTCTGGAAGCGATACTTCGCCGTCAAGGACTCGGGCATTCACCCGTGATATGAGGGCGGCTCAACCGGTGCCGGTTTTGAAAAAGCCGTTGAAAAACCGTTTCAAACGGGTTAGAAGCTATGTGACGGCACTTGGATGCCTGACGAATACCGGGGCTTCCAGTATTATACCCGGTTAAGTCCGGAGGAGCATAGGATGGGGTCGCATGCTGATTATTTTGAGTGCAATAAATGCAGGTCCAGGGAGTTCACCAGGATCCACAGTTTTTGTCTCAGGTTCCACGGGGTTAACTTTTCAGATGATCTCATTTATGACAGGGTGACTGCCGAGGTCTATCAGTGCGTTCAGTGCGGCCAGCGATTCTCCAGGGAAGAGATCGAGGACGGGCTGGCTGAGTTCAAGAAAAAGAGACGCCAAAAAAACCGGTCATCGTTGGAGGAGTGAGTGGACCGTCCCAGGCCAATACCTTTACACATACGGCTCCAAAGGTCGGCTCTGTCAGAACATCCGGTGTGGTTTTCCGTCTAAGGTTCTACGTCTTTCTGGTAGAATTGGCACTTATAGGAACCGATTTCAATAGTGTCGAAGTCCTTTAAAGCCACGCTTTCTTTAACCACCTCACCGTTCACCTTCAGTTTGGTCATTCCCCCTGCAAAGGATATGGTGTAGCCGGATGGGCGGCGGCTTATCGTGGCGGCGGTAGGCCCCATGAGTATACCGGAAAGCTTGATCTCCGAAGTGTCTGCCTTCCCGATTTTTGTAAGCTTCTTGGTAAGCTCGATATCACCCAAACCCGATCCGTCGATAAAGCTGACTACACCTATTTTTTCAAGGGCCTTGGCATCGGCGGCAGCGGTCTTCTGTTTGGAAAGGAGTTCCCTCTGCTTTGCCGTATCCAGCATCATCGTCTTGTCCATGTCCATCTTTTTTTCATCCGGGACTTGAGTTTCGCCCTTGCCGGATGTGGCAAAAAAGAGCACATGCTTGCCGATGATCACTCTGTCACCGTGTTGAAGCTTGTGGGATACGATCTTTTCTTTGTTTACGAATGTCCCGTTTGTGCTCTGAAGATCGGTAAGGATGAAGTCTGATCCGGCCTTATCGATCCTGGCATGATATCCGGAAACGGCCAGGTTGTCGATCACCAATGTGTTGTCCTCGTTGCGACCGATGGTGATGCCTTCCTTCAACATTGGGACTTCTTTGATTACCTGCTTGTTGAACGTCAGTATCAATCTGGCCATGGCTTCCCCCGAATTCTGTGTTGGGTTCAATTCTAATTTAATAGACGCTGTAATATCAATATGAAATTAATCATGGTTTCATTTTCTTAATCATTTTTTGTATGCCTATGATAATATCTGCAAAAAAGAGACCGACCTTATTGAACGGCGGCTCTTTCAAACCCGGAATCTCAGTCACGAAAACCGTGACAACGGTAGTATTGTCGTGCCCGCCCCGGCGAAGGGCCTTATCGACAAAATCCCTGCAAAGCAGCTCTGGATCAGTCGCCTCCATTGTCATATCAAGGATTTCTTGGTCTGAGACCAAGTCTGTGAGACCGTCGGAGCAGAGTACGAAGCGGTCATTGTTCAAAGGTTCGAACTCATAAACGTCCGCCTCCACTTCTTCTAAGGATCCCAGGTTGCGGGTCAGGACGTGTTTCAGGGGAGACATGACCGCCTCCTCGATTGTCATCATGCCCATGTCAAGTTGCTCGGATACTATTGTGTGGTCCTTGGAAAGCCTTTCGATTTCCGCGTCCCGGACCATATAGATTCGACTGTCTCCGGCGTTGGCCGCTACTATGAGTGTGGGTGAAACATGTATGCACGCCACGGTGGTTCCCATGCCTTGATATTGTTCGTATTGAGCGGCCATTTCATAAATCACACGGTTGGCAAGACGAATGCTGCTGTATAGATAGTTCCCCGTAAGGGTGAGTGAGGTATCCGGCTTGCCGTAGAGTTCTTGCATGGGCGTATCGTTCCTGATCCATTTCTGGAAGCTGGTGTTTATCATTTCCACGGCTATCCTGCTTGCCACCTCTCCGGCCAGATGACCTCCCATACCGTCCGCTACGATGTAAAGGGCGTTGGCATCGTCTTTTGAAAAGGCGTCTTCATTGCAGTCCCTTTTCAGTCCTACGTCGGTGAGTCCTGATGCTCGAATGTCCAAGGCGTCTCCATTCGTTAAGGCCGTTTTATGAGTTGCCTTACGTTAGTGTAGCCGCTGATGCTTACTTTTGAGTAACTGCTGGATTTTACCCCTCAGAAGCTCAAGCACTCTAAGCATTTCCGATGCCTCCTGGAACCGTTCGGCCGGATTCTTAGCCAGGGCCTTGTCGATGATCTGTTCGCAGGCCTTTGGAATCCTGGGGGATATCAGGCGTGCTGACGGGTGCCGTGCCTGGGTGATCTGGTATAAGAGCTTGCTCAGGTTCTCACCCTGAAAAGGCAATCGGCCGGTAAGTAGTTGAAAGAAAAGAACACCCAAAGAGAAGATGTCGGAGCGGTGATCGATCTTTTGGCCCATGATCTGTTCCGGGGACATATAGTTGGGTGTTCCCAGGATCACACCCGTCCTTGTTCTGGATGAAGAAATGGCCTTGGCGATCCCGAAATCGGTGACCTTGACCCCTCCGCTCTCAAGGAGCATGATATTGGCCGGCTTGATGTCGCGGTGAATGACGTTGGCCCGGTGCGCAAAGGCCAGTGCCTCGGCTGTGCGAGCAACAACGTCAAGCACCCCGGGAAGGGGAAGCAGATTCTCTTTGGTTGTGAAATTGTCCAGGTCTTTTCCCTCCAGCAATTCCATAGCCATATAAGTTAGATCGCCGTCATCGCCGACGTCATAAATGGTTACGATGGAAGGATGGGAGAGCTTTCCGGCGATCTCCGCTTCAGCGAAAAAGCGGTCCTTGATCTCCTGAATTACCTCATCTTCAAACTCATCGGAAAACCGGATGGCTTTGATGGCCAGAAGGCGGTTGATTTTGGGGTCCCTGGCCTTATATACCAGCCCCATGGCCCCCCTGCCTACTTCTCCCAGTATCTCGTATCGGCCCACTTTGGAACGGGGTCGGTCTTCCGCGTCCGCTGGAACCCCTTCGTCCGATTCAGCGCGGTCGAAATCCGAGGGTGTATCGGATTCAGACAGCCGCAGAATGCCGTCGGCCCCCTCGGAGGTCTTGCCGGTGGAGGGCATAAGATAGATGCGTTCCAGCGTTGCCGCCAGATAGACGAGCACCATACAGACCGAGGCTGATCCCACCTGAATCCAGATGCTGCCCCATGAGAGGGAGCTGTAACCTGCTGCCAATAAGGATGCAACCAGGCCGGCCGTGGCGATCGCACTTCCTGTATAGGAATACCGTGAGCAGAGGAAAAGTGCAACAAGCCCCGCTAAGAGGACCATTGTCGGTTCCAGGTAGTGTAGAGCACGGGGACGCGCGACATGCCGTCCGGCCAGGATATCGTCCAGTATCCAGGCGGCAAGGCGGCCTTCGGGCATAAGCTTATCAATGGGCGTGTTGTAGTATGGGGCGCCTGCTTCCGGCCCAAGTGCAACAACGACGATCC
>CAYPSZ010000058.1:0-42917 GCA_964413125.1 uncultured Desulfobacterales bacterium | reverse complement strand
GATTTTCTTGGGTTCCTTTCCGTCAGAGGACCTGACCAGGTGTCCGCCTGTGGGACCCGAGGCGGCGAGCATGCGCTCGAATTCAATACTGGTTACGATATCGGGATTTTTCCGGTAACCGTAGGTGTCGTACTCGCCCGGGTCATATGTCTCGGTCCCGTCGGCAAGAATAACCGCTCCGACTTCCAGTGTCAGCTCTTCGGCCGTGTCATCGTAGTTGATGGCCCCTGCAGGGCAGATCTTTTCACAATTCCCGCATTTTCCCTTGGTCAGTTTGATGCAGTATTCAGGGTCGATGGCATACTTCAGAGGAACAGCCTGTGCGTATTTCAGGTAGATCGCCTTTCTGGGAACCAGACCCTCGTTGTATTCGTCGGAGATTTTCTTGGGGCACTTTTCAGTGCAGGCCCCACAGGCGATGCACTTGTCCATGTCGACGTACCTGGGGTGTTTAACGACACGCACCTCAAAACTCCCCTGCTCGCCGGAGATTTCCTTGACCTCGGTGAGTGTGAGAAGCTCTATGTTGATGTGCCGGCCGACCTCGACCAGTTTGGGCGAAATAATTCACATGGCACAGTCGTTGGTGGGGAAGGTCTTGTCCAGCTGGGACATCATCCCGCCGATCGAACTCGACCGTTCCACCAGGTAGACAAAGAAGCCGGAATTCGCCAGGTCCAGGGCCGACTGCATCCCGGTTATGCCTCCTCCGACAACCAATACCGCGCCTGTTTCCTTGAATATCATGGCAATTGCTCCAGATTGACCATCCTTACCAACCGCACAGGCCGGCCGGATCAGTAGGCTTTTGATCTACTCAGCCGATCCACCGGCATCAGCTAGGATTTTACCGTAGTGTCCTTAAATACGTCCACATCCAGTTCCAGACGTTGGTTTTCAATGCCCATGCTGCGCCCGAGAAGCTGGGGGTAAAGCAGGGAAGCCACGTCCATTAAATCTTTTCCGTTGCCTGTAATCTTTTTGCGCCGGGCTGTTTCGAACTGAAGTTGGCAATAAGGACAGGCCGTGCACAAAAAATCCACACCGGCCTGAAAGGCCTTGGTGAGTTTGTTGCGAGTGAGATCCAGGGAAAGATCGTCGTTCAACCCCAGCAGGGGGGCACCGCAGCAGTCCAGCTTGGTGTCCCATTCCAGGCTTTTTGCACCGGTGATCTCGACGAGTTCTTCGAAGATCCTCGGCGCCACAGGGTCATCGAACCCGGTTATATGGCTGGGGCGCAATGCGTGGCAGCCGTAATGGGCGGCGATCTTGATATCCGTAAAAGGTTGGCTGACCTGCTTCTTCAGGGCCTCCGGTCCTATGTCGTGGTAGAGGACGCTCAGGAGATGCTTGATTCGGACGCCGCCGTCGTATTTAAGCCCCTCCGGCCCGAGTACACCTTCCACATCCCTGCGGGCCGTCTCGTTGCGTTCGAGCATGTGCTGTGCGGCCTTGAGCGAGCCGAAGCAACAGCTGCAGAGGACAAGCATGTCGTGCCCCATGCGGTTCGCCAAGGCCAGGTTGCGCGCGGCGGAAAGGAGAAACGCCCTCTGATCTACATTTCTCAGAGGATAGCCGCAGCAGGTGAATTCAGAGGAGTCGAGAAGCCGCACCCCCAGCCTGTCCAGGACCGCGCGGGAAGCGCTTTCATAGGCCTTGACCCTGGCAGGGATGTTGCAGCCGATAAACAACGCATAGGTTTTCATGTCTTGTCCTGTATCACATTCAAGGCCTTTGATTCTGAATGCTTCGGTTCTTCAGAGTGTAGAAGATATCCGTAATCCGCACGCCCTGGGGACAATGCTCTTCGCATTGGTAGCAGGTAACACAGTCCCAGAGCATTCGAGACCTGCAGGCCTTGTCCGGCAGCCCGAGGCCCAGGCTGTACATAATCTGGTGGGGTAAGAGCCCCAGGGTGTTTCCGGGGTCCTCGTAATTGCCCACCACGGGACAGACCGTCGTGCATGTCCTGCAGCCGAAACAGTCGGCGAAGTGCCCGGCGGCCAGGTCGGAGTCCTCCACCGATTCCAGGGTCTCCGTCATGTCGAGGGGCTCGGCGTCGGGCGAAGAGACCTCCCCGCTCCCATTGACGGTGACACTGTACACGGCCCTCTCGAGCGGGGCGGCGTAATCCACGATTTCCTCCAGGGTTTCTCGCTGGAGCCCTCGAAAGAAGGAAAAGGGCGAGAGAATGGCCGGCTCAGGTTCTTCCTGCTGAAACAGGTCCTCTCGCACGCACAGCCATAGCTCTCTAAGGTTGATCCCCGAGGGACACACCACTGTGCAGCGGTCGCAGTTCGAGCAGATGCAGGCTCCCTGCCGGAGCGCTTCACGCTTAGAGAGCTCGGGACGACCGTCCCGGCCCAACCGCCGAAGATACGCCATCCGCTCCGAGGGGAGTATGTAGCGATTGCCCAGGCCCCGGGCCGCAGGGAGTTGGGAGCATCTCAGGCTGCATGTGCCGCACTGGGTACACGCATCCAGTTCTATGGCCTGTCTTGTTGCGACATTCGCGAGTTCGGATCGCTTTCGATCCGTGACGGCACTGACCACGAGGCCCACAGGGGTCGCGATGATGTGGAACATCCTGCTGAACGGGAGGTAGGCGAGTCCCACGAAACAGGCCAGGATGTGAATGTACCAGAGGATGGTGACCGCATGAAGTCGCTCCAGCAAGGAGCCGGCCGGAGCCATGGTCCGGTTGATGCCGTAGCTCACAAAGGCCCACTGTGCCGGGGCATGGCAGTACTCGCAGTTCATCTCATGAGCCTCTCGGCCCGGGGCGAGGATTTCATCTGAGAAAGGCGGGGAAAAGCTCGGCGAGTAGAGGCCGAACGAGTCAACCCAGTAGCTTTCAAGCGCTTGGATTTCTTGTGGATCATCTATGAAGGACCATTCCTCGACCATGCGTATGAATTCCCGCTGGGAGAGCATCTTAGCGCCCTCGAGAAAGAAACCGGAGCCAATGATCACCGTCAGGATGACCATCGCAAGGAGGTCCGGCGCCCGCCTTTTCAAGCCGGGGACTTTGAGTACGAAACGGCGGAAAAGGGCCAGGCCCACACCCGTTAAGACTAGAACACCGAAGAGCTCCCTCAGAAAAAAGAATGGATTGGCAGTTGAATAGTATTCCTTGAAAAGCTTGGCCGTGATGAAGCCTTCTAGTGCGTGCATGAGCAATAGAAGTAAAAACCCGACAAAGATACACATATGCGTGGTCCAGCGGATAAAATTCTCCTTGAGAATTCTCCACTGGAAAAGTCCATCCACAAAAAACACCCGCAGGACAGTCAAAATGGATCTGCTGAAGATCGTTCGGAGTATGCCTTTTAAAGCGGCATTGATTCTTTGGGAGTAATGGATCGATCGAGATGCCGGACCGATCAAACGGGTGAACCACCCTGAAATCCGCCAGAGCGTTCCCAGGAGGAAGATGCTAAGTGAAAGATATAAAAGCAAATAAAAAAGCATAAATACAACCTCCTGATAGTCAGGCGGCGACATTTAATCCTGTTCAGGTTAGGGAACAGACGGGTCAAAGACCTGCGTGCAGAAGGAAAAGAGGTAGGTATACTGTAGGCCTTCATTTGTCAAGAACTGTTTCAACAAGTGTTTCAAACGTGTTTCACATCCTATCATGGGTTTTTCATTCATCCTGCTATCTTGCTGTTGTGTTGCATGATACTGCAACGCAGGTTGCAAGGCAGATTATTTTTAAAAAATCAAATAAAATAAGTTGTTATAGTAGTTGCGCAACAAAATGTTGCAAACAAATGAAACGCTTTTCCCGGATCCCCTTGCTCAAGGCTGTAACAGTCAGGTTCCATTAACAAGTTGAAATTCCATGATATTCATTCCATTTGCAAACCGGTGGCACGGTTTCTGCTTTGGTATTATGAAAACCAAAGGAAACCGGTCTTCAATGGGCACTGGTTGGGATACGAGGTGAATCAAGGAGTACGATGATCATGTGTGCGATAGCCCCCGGAAAAAAGGTCCTTGTGGTGGACGACGAACTTGACGAACGGATTTTTCTTTCACGGCTCCTGGAACTGGGCGGCTACCAAGTTATCCTGGCTGCGGACGCGAACGAGGGCCTTGAAACGGCTATGCGGGAGTGCCCTGACTTCATCGTGCTGGCAGTCATGTTCGACCAGAACGGGAGTCTTATGTTATTCGATGATCTCAAGTTGAATTCCAAGCTCAAGCACATCCCCGTTGTCCTTCTGTCGTCCATAGATCAGAAGACCCTGTATCAGCTTAGGGCCTTCCCCGGGTTTTCAAGGGGTGGATTTCTTACTAAACCCGAAGGCTTTCTCGACAAACCTCCAGAGGCTGAAGAACTCCTGGGTATCTTGAAAGACCTGGATAAAAGCACGGTCCCGGAACAACCGGCCGGCCCTTAAGGTGGAAGCCATGGACTTGCGAATCGGTTTTTATATATGCCACTGCGGCATCAATATCGCCGGCAAAGTGGACGTAGAGGCCGTGGCGGAATACATTAGAACGCTTCCGGGCGTAACAGTCTCCCGTGACTACAAGTTCATGTGTTCGGATCCGGGCCAGGAGATGATAGTCGAGGACATCCGGGAGCACAACCTGAACCGGGTGGTGGTGGCCTCATGCTCCCCGCGTCTTCACGGCAAGACTTTCATGACAGCGTGCCGTCGTGCAGGCCTCAACCCCTACTATTTCCAAATGGCCTCTGTACGAGAGCAGGTTTCCTGGGTCACTGAAGATAGGTTGCAGGCGACAGGCAAGGCAAAGAGCCTGGCACGAGCTGCGGTAAACCGGGTGCGCCTGCATGAGAGCCTATTCGCTCGTCATGAAAAGGTACACCCCGACGTCCTGGTGGTGGGAGGCGGTATTGCCGGGATCCAGGCGGCTTTGGATATCGGTTCCGCGGGTCGGAAGGTCTACCTGGTGGAGCGGGAGCCCACCATAGGAGGGCACATGCTGCAGTTCGACAAGACCTTTCCCACCCTTGACTGCGCCGCATGCATAGGAACTCCCAAGATGGTGGAGGTGGCTCAGAATCCACACGTGGAGCTTCTAACGTATGCCGAGATCGGGTCGGTCGACGGTTTCATAGGGAACTATACGGTAACAGTCCGAAAAAAGGCTCGCTATGTGATCGAAGGGGCGTGCACCGGCTGCGGGGAGTGCGCCAAAGTATGCCCTGTCTCCATGCCGAGCGAGTGGGACGAGGGGCTTGCGGACCGCGCGGCGGTTTACAGGTCGTTTCCCCAGGCAGTGCCCATAACTTACGTAATCGATAAGCGGGACCGGGCTCCATGCTCTACTGCCTGCCCGGCCGGAATCAATGTGCAAGGGTATGTTCAACTCATCAAGTCGGGAAAAAATGACGAGGCCGTACGCCTCATCATGGAACGGCTTCCTTTACCGGGCGTTCTGGGACGCGTGTGTCCCCGGTTTTGTGAACAGAAGTGCCGTCGGGCCGAGGTGGACTCGCCCGTCGCAATCAGGACACTCAAGCGCTTTGCCTCTGATAACACGGATCTTTCCAATTGGGAAAGTCCGGTAATAGAGGAGCGGGAGGAGAGGGTGGCGATAATCGGCTCCGGACCTGCCGGGTTGAGCGCCGCCTATTACCTCCGCCTTGACGGCTTCAAGGTGACGCTTTTTGAAGCACTGGAAAAGCTGGGAGGAATGTTGCGGGTTGGTATTCCGGATTATCGCCTGCCTCAGGAGGTGCTGGACCGGGAGATTTCACAAATCTTAAGCCTGGGCGTGGAGGTCCGTACTGAAGCGGCTCTGGGACGCGAATTCAACCTGGATTCTCTGAAGGATGAAGGATTCGGGGCCGTTTTCCTGGCCATAGGAGCTCACAGGGACCTGTCCCTTCGAGTGGATGGAGAGGAGAGCCAGGGTGTGCTGAGGGCCGTAAATTTCTTGCGACAGGTCAATCTGGGAAGCCGGGTGGATATGGGCTGCAGGGTGGCTGTGGTGGGGGGCGGCAATGTAGCGGTGGATGCAGCCCGTGTAGCAAGACGTCTTGGAGCCAAGGAGGTTGAGATCGTTTACCGTCGTTCCGAGGCGGAAATGCCCGCATATGCTCAGGAGATCCATGAGGCCAAGGCGGAAGGGATTCGCGTCTCCTGCCTTAAGGCTCCGGTGCGGATCAGAACGGAAGGCGGGCGGGCCGTAGGCCTGGAGTGTATAGACACCAGGCTCGGCCCGCCTGACACCAGCGGCAGGCGGCGTCCGGAGCCTGTGGAGGGCTCTGAAAAAGTGATTAGGGCCGATACCATTATTACGGCCATAGGCCAGGGCGTTGATACCTCTTGGGCGCAGGCCGCGAGCGGTATCCAGTGGTCAGGGAGGGGGACCATCAGGGTTGATATGGACACTATGCAGACCTCGGTTCCGTATGTTTTTGCGGCCGGCGATGCGGTGAGCGGACCGGCCAGCGTTGTGGAGGCAGTCGCCGCTGGGCGCAAGGCGGCACTGGGGATAAGCGGCTATCTTAAAGGTGAAGAGCTTGGAAAGGAAGCGGTGGATGCCGGGCCACCAAATGCAGGCAGTGATTGGAAGCCCATTCCTGAGGGTTTGACCAGGGAACCTAGGGCTGAGCCGTCTTTTGTGACATCGGAGGAGCGCCTCAAGGTGTTCACTGAGGTGGAAGAGCCCTTGGAGGAGAGTGCGGCACGGGCGGAAGCGGGTCGGTGCCTTAACTGTGGTGTCTGCTCCGAGTGCATGGAGTGTGTGAAAGTGTGTGAAGCAAATGCTATCGATCACCACATGCAGGGTGAAGAGATCCAGGTGCAAGTGGGAAGCATTATCCTCGCCACCGGCTATGAACTCTGGGACCCCACGCCCATGAAGCCTTTCGGATATGGCAGGTATCCGAACGTTTTTACAAGTCTGGAATTCGAGCGCATGAACAACGCAACAGGTCCCACCGGGGGAAGGATCCTCATGCGTGACGAAAAAGGCGGCTTCACTCACCCGCCAAAGAGTGTGGCTATCGTCCATTGCGTAGGAAGCCGTGACGAGCGTTACCATTCCTACTGCTCCAGGGTATGCTGCATGTATGCACTCAAATATGGCCATCTGGTGCACGACAAGGTGGGGCCCCGCACTGAAATCTATGATTTCTACATTGACATGCGCTGTTTCGGAAAGGGCTACGAAGAGTTCTACAGAAGGTGTCAAGAGGAAGGGATACAATTCATAAGAGGAAAACCCTCGGAAATTTTTCAAGAGGATGGAAAACTGATATTGGTGGGCGAGGATACCCTTATGGGCCGTCGTTACCGTGTTCCCGCGGATATGGTTGTGCTGTGCGCTGCCATGCAGTCCCGGGCGGACGCTGCAGAAGTGGGCAGGATTTTTGGAATCAACCAGGGGCAAGACGGGTTTTACCTGGAAGAGCACCCCAAGCTGGCCCCTCTTTCCACGGCATCGGATGGGATTTATCTGGCAGGAACCTGCCAGGCCCCGCGCGATGTTCCGGACACGGTGGCACAGGCTTCCGGGGCCGCAGCCAAATCCCTGGCTTTGGCCTCCCTGGGTGAGGTGGAGATCGAACCTACTACGAGTTGGATCGATCCGGACATGTGTGCGGGTTGTCAGGTGTGTATCGCACTTTGTCCTTATGGTGCCATTGAGTTTGATCCCCAGCGTATGGTTTCCGTTGTCAACGAGGCGGTATGTAAGGGCTGCGGCAGTTGTGCCGGATTCTGTCCGAGCGGAGCGGCCCGCTGCGCTTCCTTCAAAAGCGTTCAGATCCTTGCGGAGATGGACGGTATCTTTGACGCAATTCATGACATGGATAAATAATGATAATATAATGGCATAAATAATTAATAGAAATATATCAAGCACAATGGTCCGAGAAAAGCGAGGAAGCCATGAACGAAGAAGATTTTGAGCCGACGATCATTGCATTTGTATGCAATTGGTGTACCTATACGGCTGCGGACCTGGCCGGCACCTCAAGACTTATCTATCCCATAAACGTCCGTCTAATACGTGTAATGTGCACGGGCATGGTCGATCCAAAGTACGTTATAAAGGCCTTCCTGGAAGGAGCTGATGCTGTTCTCATCAGCGGGTGCCATCCGGGGGACTGTCACTATATCAACGGAAACTTCAAGGCCAGGCGAAGGGTCAAACTGCTAAAGGAGATTCTGCCCCAGTTCGGGTTCGAGCCTGAGCGTCTCAAGCTCACCTGGATCGGAGCGAGCGACGGTCTGGAATTCGCCCACATAGTTAACAGGCTTGTATCCGCTGTCAGGGACCTCGGTCCCACAGAGGTTAGGCAGACCATGGTCCTGTAGATGGAGAGGTCGACAACATGTCTCAGGGTTTCAAGATCGAGGTAAAGGAAGGCGGGGCAGAGGCCGCATTGAGGGATTTCCTCGGAAGAGTTCTTAACCGGGAAGAAATCCGTGCCGTTCTAACGCCTATGAGGCTTCCTTACCAGGAAGCCGTCATGCCCGTCCTGGTATCACATGGGGACATGCTGAGCGATGCGGAACCCTTTTCTCCGGCCTATCCACTCAGTGGCGCCCGCGTCCTGAGCCGCCTTACCCGGCAGGAGGCAGGAGGTCTGGTGGCGGCCCTGCTCCGACCCTGTGAGATTCGTGCCTTCGTGGAATTGGTCAAACTGAAGCAAGCCTCCCGGGATAATCTGATACTCATTGGAGCAGACTGTGCCGGGGCTTTTTCCAACGATGTGTACAAGCAGGCCGCAGCTGAACATAAAGACGGCGGGCTTGCCCTCCGTTTTAGAAGGGAGGCCTACGCCGGGGAAGAATCTCCAGCGGGTTACGAGAGGGCGGATGCATGCCGCGTGTGTGAGCATATCACTCCTGAAGGCGCGGACGTGCTGATAGGCCTGTTCGGCGGGGACGTGGACCGTGAGATATGGCTTGAGGCGAGGACGGAAGTGGGGAATACCCTCCTCAAAGGAATGGAAATTCCGGAGGCGGAGGAGCCTGAGGCGCGTGCCGCTGTCATAAAGGATCTGGTCAGCAGTAATGTGGAAAGGCGTGACCAGATGTTCCATAAGACTAGGCAGGCAGCCGGCGGTCTGAAAAAGCTTGCATCGTACCTGTCTTCCTGCGTGAACTGCCTCAATTGCCGAGTGTCCTGTCCCGTCTGTTACTGCAGGGAATGCGTGTTCGGAACGGATGTTTTCGAGCATGAACCAAGGCAGTATCTTAACTGGGCCGATCGCAAGGGAGCGGTCAAGATGCCTGCGGACACTGTTTTCTACCATCTTACGCGCATGGCGCATATGGCGGCTTCCTGTGTAGGCTGCGGCCAGTGTTCCAATGCCTGTCCCAATGATATTCATGTTATGGAACTGTTCCGTACGGTGGCACATGCCGTCCAGCAGGGCTTTCAATATGAGCCCGGGCGTGACACAAAGGAGCCTCCCCCCCTGACAATGTTTCGCGAGGATGAATTCACCGAGGTGGTTGGGCCGTGAGACAAAAGATCGGAAAAGCTTTGGTGGTGGGAGCCGGAATAGCCGGGATACGGTCAGCCCTGGACTTGGCTGAGACCGGTTACGGCGTTATTCTTATAGACCAGGCGGAGCGAATCGGAGGCATACTTTCCCAGCTCGAACGACAGTTTCCCACCGACGCCTGCGGCATGTGCCGGATGCTGCCTATGTTGGACCGGGATGCATCGGGTCAGTATTGCCTGCGCAAGGGTCTCTTTCACGAGAATATCGATCTGAAGCTTAGCACCAGGCTGATAGGGTTGAAGGGGGAACCAGGCCGGTTCCATGTTACCCTGAGTACCCGGCGGGTCCTGATCGACCCTGACCGGTGTCAAGGGTGCGGAATTTGTGCCGATGTCTGCCCGGTAGAGACACCGGACTCCTTTAATCAGGGGCTCTCCAAGAGGAGGGCTGTTTATCTTCCCACGCCTCATGCCGTGCCCAATCCCTACGTTATTGATACGGAGGCCTGCACCCTGTGCGGAGAGTGTGAAAAGGTCTGCCCCACCGGCGCAATCTCCCTGAGCGATCCCGGGCGGAAGGAGTTCCGCATTCTGGTTGTGGATGACGAACTGATTGTGCGGGATTCTCTGAAGGAGTGGCTCGAGGATGTGGGTTTTGGTGTGGAAGCGGCTGCTTCCGGACCGGAAGCTTTGGAAAAGCTGGAGCAGGAGTTCTTCGAACTCATGCTTTTGGACATCAAGATGCCCGGCATGGATGGGGTGGAGGTCCTAAGACGGGCGCGAGAGGTGAGCCCGGAACTTGCGATCATAATGATCACGGCCTACGCAACGGTTGACACGGCTGTGGAAGCCATGAAGATGGGGGCCATTGATTACCTGACAAAACCGTTTGATCCCGAGACCCTTGTTCCCATGGTGGAGACCGTGTATCAAGCCCGACTGGGGCCGGGTCGTGAAACCTTTGAGGTCGGCGCTGTTATTCTGGCTTGCGGCCTGGCTTACGTGGATCCGGCCGCATTCGGTTGGACCGGCTACGAGGCAATGCCTGACGTGATAACAGGCCTGGAGCTGGAAAGGCTCCTGAGCGGGACCGGACCCACCCGGGGTCGCCTGAAAAGGCTTTCGGACGGCGGCCCTGTAAAACGGATCGCCTGGCTCCAGTGCGTGGGATCAAGGGACCGACAGGCAGATGCAGACTTCTGCTCCTCCATCTGCTGCATGGTCTCCCTAAAGGAAGCTCGCATGGTAAGAACATCCATGGGCGGCGAGGTGGAAACGGAGATTTTCTGCATGGATCTAAGGACTCCGGGAAAGCGCTTTCACCGATATGGTGAAAAGGCCGAGGCGGAAGGAGTGATCCTTCACCGCGTCCGGGTCCATTCAGTGGTACCGGAGTCTGAGACCGGATTACCAAGGATTCGGTTTGCATCTGATGATGGGGGCATCCAAGAGAAGACATACGATTTGGTGGTACTTGCAACGGGTGTGCGCCCTGCTCCGGTTACCGGCGAACTGGCTGAAATGTTGGGATTTAAGCTCAATCCCTGGGGTTTTCCTTCGCCCGGAGGACTCAATGAGGCAATGTCCGGCCGGGAAGGATTGTTCTTGAGCGGGTCGTTCGGCGGGCCTCGTGGTATCGGCGATTCGGTCGTGCTTGCAGGCAGTGCGGCCCTGGAAGCCTCCCGACTGATTCACTCGGCCGGGGGCGGCCTGGCCTTGGAAGAGGGCGGCCAAGTCAAGTATCGAGATGTGTCCCGGGAAAAGACTCGTACCTTGATAGTTATCTGTCGCTGCGTCCGGGATTTGGTCCCTGAAATGGATTTGGATGCTCTTGCTGAAGAGCTGAAGCAGGATCCGGGTGTGTGCCGGGTCACCATTGTAGATAACGTGTGCACGGCGGCAGGCTGGGAAGCGTTGGAGAAGGAGGCGGCGCTTGAGAGTCCGAACCGGCTGATTCTGGCTGCCTGCCTCCCGTATGTATACTCCCGTAGGCTTCAAGATCTCGGAAAGAGGATAAGGCTGGCTCCGGCAAACATGGACGTGGTGGATATTCGGACGCCGCTCTTTTCCACGGAAGATACCGTCAGTGCACTGCGCCTCACAAGCTCGGAAATTCGCATGACCCTGTCCCGCGTGCGGAGGGCCGGCCCGCCCGTTCATGAAGGCGTGGCTGTAGAGCCGCGGGCCCTGGTTGTGGGCGGAGGGATTGCCGGGCTTCACGCAGCCCTTGCTTTGGCTGACCACGGCTACCCTGTCGAAGTGGTGGAGCGAAAGGCAACCCTAGGGGGGAATCTTTCCTGGCCGCGCCGGACGCTCAGAGACGCGGAGCCCGCCGGATTGCTGGAGAAGGTGCTGGCGGATGTGGACAAGCATCAGTTGATTCAGGTCCATACATCTTCGGAGGTGACTGAGTCAAAGGGTCGGGTGGGGCGTTTCCGGAGTGTAATTAAAATGAACGATTCCTCCAGGCGGACCATTGAACACGCTGTAACGATTCTGGCCACAGGAGGCCGTGAAGTAGAGCCTGTTGATTACGGATATGGTGAAAGCCAACAGGTCCTAACCCAGAAGGAACTGGAAACGGCCCTGGAACAGGGCAAAGTGGATCCCCGAACCATGCGGTCGGTTGTGATGATTCAGTGTGCCGGGACTCGGACCCCCGGCCATGACTACTGCAGCCGCGTTTGCTGCCCCACTGCGATCCGCCAGTCCTTGTTCCTCAAAGAGGAGAATCCTGAAGTTTCGGTGTGGGTTCTTTATCGAGACATCATGGTTCCGGGGTTTTTGGAGGCTGAATACTCACGGGCCCGTGAGGCCGGAGTGGTTTTCATACGCTACATTCCGGAGCGAAAGCCCGAAGTGGAGATTGGTGAGGACGCGGTAAGTGTCACGGCTTATGAGGCGGTTCTCGACAGGTGCGTCGGTATTCGGGCCGATTTAGTTGTACTGGCAGGTGGAGTGGCCCCCGACCTTCCGGTTGAACTGGCTGAAGCCTTCGGGGCCCGTTTGGACGAGGACGGGTTCTTTCAGGAGGCCGACAGCAAGTGGAGGCCTGTGGACGGACAAAGGGAAGGCGTCTTCGCCTGCGGCCTGGCACTGTCACCACAGAACGTAGCTGATTCCATGTCCTCGGCCGGAGCTGCCGCGGAGCGCGCTCTGAGGATTCTTACCAGGGAAACCCTGACTGTAGGCCAAAGGGTGGCGAGGGTCCGGCATGCGCTCTGCTCCCGGTGTGAACAGTGCCTGGATACCTGTCCCTTTGGCGCTCGATTCCTGGATCCGGAAAAAGAGATGATGGTCGTGGATGCAGCTGCGTGCCAGGGCTGCGGTATTTGCGCAACCGTTTGCCCGAACAGCGCCACAGTCCTGGAGGGTATGGACGACCGCCGTATGCTTGATTCAATCGACGCGGCTTTGGAGGCAGGATTGATATCTCTCGCCAAGACGCCAAGACGCCAAGAAAACCTTTGAGCTTTATTGTCTTTGCGGCTTTGGGTAAAACCTGTTTTTTCGTCGGGTTTCGAAGAGGAGTGGAGCCCGGCATAAGCCCAAGGAGATTTCATGGAGGGTAAACAGAATAGAAACCCTGCATCGCCCGGCGAGTCGAAGCCGGTGGACATACTGGACGCTGTGAAAAAGCTGGTCCGGCCCTGCATTCAGTGCGGGACCTGCACCGGCTCATGCCCAAATGAGTTCGCCATGGACAAGACCCCCAGAATGCTGTGGAGGCTGGTTCTGCGGGGGGAAGAGGACGAGGTCTTTAACAGCCGAACGTTTACGCTCTGCTCTTCCTGCTATACCTGCACGCTGCGTTGTCCCAGGCAGCTTAAGGTGACCGAGGCCATGGCGGGGCTCAAAGAAATCGCCGCAAGAAGATATCCTGAACGCTATCGTGAGAGCGCCGCCTTCTGCCGGACGTTCATGGACAGCGTGCGCCGCCATGGACGTGTGAAAGAGACGGAGTTCATGTTCTTCTATTTTGCATCGTGCAAGAACCCTCTCCTGCCTTTCCGGTTCGCTCCATTGGGAATGCGGCTGATGATCAGGGGAAAGATGGGAGTGTCGCTTCCCGGTCTGGGTGGAACCGGAACACTGGATTCCATATTTCAAAAGGCGGAAGAGCTGGAGGGTTCAACATGAGGTATTTTTACTATCCGGGCTGCACCCTTGAAGGTACGGCAAAAGAGTATGACGTGAGTACCCGTGCCTTTCTCCGCACTGCGGGGGCGGAGCTGGTGGAACTCCCGGATTGGACCTGCTGCGGAGCCACAGCGGCCCAGGGCGTGAGCCGGCTGCTCAGCCTGGCGCTTCCGGCCCGGAACCTCGCCCTTGCGGAGGCAACCGGCGAGAGTCTGGATATTTTGGTTCCTTGCAGTGCGTGCTACCTGAACTTGAGGCGGGCTCAGGACAGGATTAGTTCGGAAAGGAATGTGAGGCGGGAGATCAACAATGTCCTCTCAGAGGCCGGACTGAGCGTGAGAGGGGACATCCGTGTGCGTCACCTCCTGGATGTGTTGTCAAGGGATGTGGATGTGGAAGCCCTTGCGGGTCGAATGACGCACTCCTTTAAGGGGATGACCATAGCGACCTACTATGGTTGCCAGTGCCTCCGGCCATATGCGGATTTTGATGACCCTGAAGAGCCCGGATCCATGGAATCGCTCATTCGTGCAACAGGGGCTGATGTCTTATCATGGAATGCCGGGGCACACTGCTGCGGGGCGTCCCACATGACCACAAAGGCCGAAGTAGGGATCGAACTGGTGGCAAGTCTGCTGGAAGCGGCGAAAGGAGCAGATGCTGTGGTGACCGTATGCCCCATGTGCCAGATGAATTTGGAGGCCTTTCAGCGCAAGGCGTCCCGTAAACGAGGACTGGATCTGAGCATGACCATTCTTTATCTCCCCCAGTTTATGGGTCTGGCGCTCGGACTCCCGCAAGACGAGGTGCGGCTCGATCTCAACCTGGCGCTGCAAGGAAACTTCAAAAGGAAAAGCAGCCTGAATCTTTCTGCCTGGAAGGAAAACCTGTGCTTATTTGGATAAAGAGCCTATGGAACAGACTCGCTTCAAAGGTGATACTGACTGTGGGGTTGACCCTTCTGGTCAGCATTTCCGTATGGTCCTGGTTCAATATCCACTATCAGGAAGGGCAGGCCATGCACAATCTTGCCTGCGAGGCGGATCGGCTGAGCTCCACCATCAAGTTGGGTACTTACTACGCAATGATGCTGAATTCCAGAGAGGACATCGCCGAGACCATCAAGAATATAGGTCGCCAGCCGGAGATAAAGGCGATTCGAATCTACAACAAGTCGGGACGGATAACGTATTCACATGACCCCGATGAGGTAGGTAGAGTCACAAACATCAAAGACGAAGCCTGCTTCGTGTGCCACGGCAGTGATCCCCCCTTGGTCAGGTTGAGTCTTTCGGATCGGACGAGGTTTGTTACCGGTAAAGATGATAAGCTGCTCGGCATCTTGAGCCCCATTTACAATGAGCCGGGTTGTGCGTCCGCCGGGTGCCATATCCATCCTGAAGGTAATAAGGTTCTGGGGGCCCTTGATGTGGTCCTTAGCTTCGCCCCTGCTGAGAGGGAAATCGTCAAGTATAAGATGCGAACTGCGGTTGTCGCACTTCTTGTCCTGCTTGTAACGGTCGTGGTGGTGTTCCTTTTCATAATGAGATTTGTCAATCATCCTGTGAACAGCATGATCGAGGCCACCCGCAGGATTGCACGCGGTGAACACGGTGTTGAGCTGGATATCAGGCAGGACGACGAAATGGGGCAGCTTGCCGGCGCCATAACCTATATGGGCCGCGAGATCGAACAGAAACAGACCGCCCTCAACATGCAGCGCAAGGAGTACCAGCGGTTATTCGAATTGGTGCCATGTATAATTACGGTCCAGGATCGCAACTACAGGCTCATAAACTACAACCGGGAGTTCGCGGAAAAGTTTGCCCCTACTCCTGTGGACACCTGCTATCACGCTTACAAGGGAAGAACCACCAAGTGTGATTCATGCCCAGTGGAAAAGGCTTTTCAGGACGGGAAAACCCATCGAAGCGAGGAGACCATGACAAGCTGGGACGGCGCCGCGACCCACTGGCTTGTAATAGCTTCACCCATTAGAGATGAAAAGGGCGAGATCCAGTGGGCCATGGAGATCAGCCTCGACATAACCGACCTGAAACTCCTGGAGCAGGAACTGGGGAAATCAGAACAGAAATATCACGCAATCTTCAACAACATCCCGAATCCGGTGTTTGTCCTGGATCCTGAGAGCCTGAAGATAATCGACTGTAACAACAGCGCAACACAGGTATACGGTTACTCCAAGGCCGACCTGTTGGATCGATCCTTTGTGGAGTTCCATGAGCCTGCGGAATGCAACCGCTTCGAGAAGATGCTTCCCCTTCACAACGTGTTCAACCAGGTGAAGCACCGGCACAGCAGCGGCCGAAGAATCTTCGTAAATATTCGGGTCTCGCCCTCCGAATACCACGGGCAGCACGTGCTTCTTGTCACCACGGGTGATATCACCAAGAGACTGGAGACCGAGGAACAGCTTGCCCAGGCCAGCAAACTGGCGACACTGGGAGAGATGGCCACCGGCGTGGCGCACGAGCTCAACCAGCCCCTGTCTGTGATCAAGACCGTGTCCAGCTTCTTCATGAAGAAGATAAACGCAGGGCAGGAGATAACGAGCGATATTCTTTACCAGATGCTCGGCAAGGTGGATGTCAATGTGGATAGGGCCACCAAGATTATCACACATATGAGGCTGTTCGCCCGGAAATCCGAGGTCAAGCTTGTCAAAGTGCAGGTGACTGAAGTGCTGGAGCGGGCCTTTGACATCTTTACTCAACAGCTCAAGGTGCGCGGCATCGAAGTGGTCCGCGAGTTCGCCCCGGATCCACCCTCAATAATGGCGGATCCTGATCGCCTGGAGCAGGTGTTCATTAATCTCCTGATCAATGCCCGGGATGCCATAGAGGAGCGGTGGGAAGGAAGTGCGTGTGAGCCCGGAGACAAGCGGATCACCGTGAGAACGAAGACCGAACGGGGCTACGTAATAGTGGAAGTGCAAGATACCGGCCCGGGAATAGACCAGGCATACAAAGACAAGATTTTCGAGCCGTTTTTCACCACCAAGGAGGTGGGAAAGGGGACCGGCTTGGGACTTTCCATCAGCTACGGCATAGTCAAGGACTGCGGCGGTGATATCCGTCCGGGACCGGGAGAAGGTCCCGGCGCCTGCTTCATTGTCCGGTTTCCCATAAAGGATGACGGGGATGAGCCAAACGACCATACTTCTTGTTGATGATGAGGAGGACATTCGTCTCGTCCTGAGCATGGCCCTTTCAGACATGGGCTACCGGGTCCTGACCGCTGAGAACGGTAAGGAAGGCCTCAGGTTGTTTCGAAAAGAGCATCCTCCCATTGTTATGACCGACATAAAAATGCCGGACATCGACGGCGTGGATTTATTGAGGATGATCAAAGAGGACGATCCGGACACGGAAGTAGTCATGATCACCGGGCACGGCGACATGGAAGTGGCCATTCAGAGTTTCCAGAGAGAGGCCACGGATTTCATCACCAAGCCCATTAATGTAGACAATCTGGAAGCCTCACTGAAGCGAGTGCATGAGCGTATTCTGGCCCGAGAAAAGCTTCGAGACTACACCCGGTCCCTCGAGAGCCTGGTTCACCGCAAGACAATGGAGCTTGCCGGTCTGGAAAGTCATATCCGGCATGAGGGTGAAGAACAGGGAGCCGTTGACGTCATCCATCGGTTCCAGCGTCTTTTTGATGACCTTCCTTGCTATGTAGCTGTTATGGATGAGGAGTTGGTGCTCACCGCCATAAACCGCAAGTTTCGTCGCGACTTTGGAGACCGGGAGGGAGAATTGTGTTATGATGTTCTCAAGCAAACCGGTATCCAGTGTGCCGATTGTCCTGTATTGGTGACGTTCAATACCGGAGAGAGCCAGGAGGGTGAGACCGAGATCAATACCCCTGACGGGGCCGGGCATCAGGTCCTGGTGTGGACCTCTCCCGTCCGTGCCACCGGAGAGGATCCGACCCACGTGCTAACGCTTTACACGGATATGTCCCAGATCCGGAAGGTTCAGGACCATTTGAGCTCCCTTGGCCTCATGGTGGGCTCCATTTCCCACAGCATCAAGGGGATGCTCACGGGCCTGGACGGAGGCATGTACCTGCTGGACTCCGGTCTCAGGAAACAAGATGATGACAAGGTCAACGAGGGCCTGGGCCTTGTCAAGGAGATGGTGGGCCGAATACGGAAGATGGTCCTGGACGTGCTGCTCTTTTCCAAAGATCGCGACCTTAAAAGGACCAAGGCGTCTGTGGCTGAATTCGCCGAGGATGCCGCCAAAGGTGTCAGGCCCATGATTATGGAGCACAAGATCGACTTCTTCCTGGAGTGCCCGGAAGATGCCGGGGAGTTCCATGTGGACACGGGCCTGCTTCGAACAGCTCTTGTCAATGTGCTGGAGAATGCGGTGGATGCCTGCCTTGAGGACACGACACGGGATTCCCACCGTATAGTGTTTCGCATCCGCGGCGACGAGGAGGAAGTCGTCTTCGAAGTGGAGGACGATGGCGTGGGCATGGACGAAGATACACGAAATAAGATGACCACCTTGTTCTTTTCTTCCAAAGACCGAAAGGGTACAGGGTTGGGACTCTACATTACCAACAGGACCATCCGGGAGCATGGCGGCGCCATAAGCGCCGATTCGGAACCCGGGCGGGGGACCTTGTTCACTGTCCGTATACCCCGGAACCCCGCGCCTCCGGCGTCAGGCGCCCGGGAGACCGCCGCACCGGACAATGAGCCTTCCTGAGATGAAGGGAAAGGAGTTGCGCCATGGCCAAGAAGATCCTGGTCATTGATGATGAAGAGGCGGTGGTGAAGTACATGACCACCCTTTTCGAGGACCACGGCTATGAAGTCACGGCCGCCACTGACGGGGCCGATGCACTCAAGATGCTTGATGAATCCGTGCCGGACCTCATCACTTTGGACCTCCAGATGGACAAGGTCTGGGGGCCGCAGTTCTACCGCAAGATGAGCAAGAACCCTGCGCTCAAGGATATTCCGGTCATTGTCGTGAGCGGGCTTGCCCGGCCGGAGCTGGCCATAAGAAAGGCCGTGGCCGTGGTCGGCAAACCCTTTGACCCCGATGAACTGGTGAGGATCGTAAGGGAGCATGTTGGAGAGTAGGTGCGCTCTTCTTGTCCTCGATTGCCGGCCCGTCGCAGGCGGTCCGATTGAGCAAGGACGCCCGTAGTCCCTCTCTCCCATGTGCATCGGAAGACTCTGAGCGGAGATGTGGAGAGAGCAATTAATGCGTGAATTCGGCTCCGGCGGTTACGGAGAGCCGTCGCCGGATGTGTGGAAGGAGCCCTTGATGTTGGAAGAACGTATGATCTACCTTAACGGCGAATATGTACCCTGGAATGATGCAAAGGTGCATGTGATGTGTTACAGCTTTGGACGGGGATCTGCCGTCTTCGAAGTAATGAGTGTTCATGAAATCGACGGAGGATCGGCTGTTTTCCGGCTTGATGAACATATGGCCCGGCTTTTCAGGACCGTTGAACTGCTTGGCATGAAGCTCTCTAGGAAAAGAGAAGAGATCCATGAGGCCTGTCTCGAGCTGGTCAGAAGAAATATGACGAGCCGGGGTTTCATAAAGGTTATTTGCTTTCATCCACAGGTGGCCTTTGAGATCATTCCGCCGGAATTACCCCTGGATGTCTCCATTTTTTTTGTGGACCCTGCGGCGGACCTGGGCGGACTGAAAATGCCCTTTGAAAAAGGGGCCACGGCGTGTTTTTCCCGATGGCGGAAACTTGACCCGCAAAGCGTTCCCATAGAGGCCAAGGCCGCGGCTAACTATCTGAATGGTATGATGGCGAGGGCAGAGGCGAAATCCCGTGGTTTCGATAATGTTATCATGCTGGACACTCAGGGGTTTGTTGCCGAAGGAGGAACCGAATCGGTCTTTATGGTTGAGAATGGATCTCTTTTCACCCCTTGCGCAGGCACGGTTCTCCTAAGCATCACCCGCCGTTCTCTGCTGCAGGTTGCAAAAGTATTGGGAATCGAGGCGGTGGAGAGCCGTATTCATCCCGAGCGGCTCGTCAAGGCGGAAGAGATCCTCTTTTCCGGCACGCCCAATAAGGTCCTTCCTGTGAGGCGTATCGAAGGACGGGACATTCATGGGACCCCCGGCCCGCTCACACGCGAGCTTTCAGGCGCCATGGCTGAGATTACGTCGGGCCGCGACGAAAGATTTCGTGAATGGCTGTTCCCGGTATGAGGCAGAGACCATTTAAGTTTTACTGTGGTTTTCAAGAGCCTGTTCATTATCAAAGGTTGTACGACTAATCGCACCGCTTCAAGGGGGCGCCGGCAGGTGAGGGGTTTTCCCTTGACCGGGGTTGATCAGCCGTGTTCAGGACCGCCCCGGGCGATACAGTCCCGGAGGGACTCCCTCAGGCGGAGCTTTATGTCGGCAGGTATTTCTTCACGTGGCAACCGCCTGAGAACATCCACCGCCCTTTTCAGGGATTCAACACACTCTCTGCACTCAGGGCAGTCCCTCAGGTGGGCGTGTATTTCCTCACAGGCAGCCTCATCCAGTTCTCCGTCAAGAAACTCGGAAATGTGGTCCATGTGTTTCATGCAGGCTTCACGCATGTGGTTAATCCTTTCGGTAACGCTCCGATATCTTCTGTCTCAGAAACAGCCTCGCTCTATGTAACCTGGTCTTGACCGCCTGAGGGGTGATGTCCATGATGGTCGCCGTCTCATCCGTACTGAACCCTTCCATATCTCTAAGGTTGAACACCATGCGGTAAATGGGGGGGAGTTCACGTACGGCTTGTTCAATCACTTTCCGGAGTTCGTTTCTGAGCAGATTATCCGAAGGGTCATCGGTCCAGTCCGGAATATCGAAATTTCCGGCTTCTCCATCTCCAGGCAGAAGGTCTTCGAGGCTGAGTTCGTAATCTGGCTCGCACTTTTTTTTCCTGCGCATTCGAAAGCACGCGTTAGCTGCGATCTTGTAGAGCCAGTTCTTAAGGCTGCTTTCCTCCCGGAAACTGTCCAGGTAAAGAAATGCGCTCAGGAAAGTATCTTGAATAATATCCTCTGCGTCTTGTTTATGCCCGCACATCCTTAGCCCGAAGTTGTAAAGGGGCTCTTCGTATCGGCTTATTATTTCCTCCATGGCCTCGGGGTTTCCCTGCTTGAAACTCTCGATGAGGCGATGTTCATCTGACGTGTTCGTTGGTTTTTCCATTAATTAAGATCCGGTTCTTCAGCGAAGGTTTCAAGAGACGGACTGCTTGGATTCGAATGGGATGGTCAATTCGTAAATGCCCGAGTCCATGACCAGCTTGACAGGGTAGGGGGATTTTTCAAACACCTTGAGCATGGCCTTGTTGGAGGAAAGGACGTCGGCCGTGAAACCCTGGATTCCTCTCTCCTGTGCAACCTTGATCAGATTCAGAAAGAGGAAGGTGGCGATACCTTTGCCCTTATAGGCCTCATCCACCACGAAGGCGATATCCGCGTAAGGATTGTCGCCGGAAAGTACATAACGCCCTTCCGCCACGATCCGCCCCTCTCCCGACTCCCCCACCAGGCCCACCATGGACATGGTGTTCCTATAGTCGATATTCACGTATTCCTGCATTTTCTTGTGGGGCATGGTCTTGACCGGTGAGAAGTAACGGTAGTAGACCGACTCATCAGAGAAGCGGTAGAAGAGACGCCTCATCTCGTCTACATCAGAGGGTCGGATCGGCCGAAAACGGATCTCAACTCCGTCCTTGAAGGTCCGGGTGCAGGTGAGTTCTTCTGGGTAGTGGCGGCTTTGCTCGGCATGGTAAACCTGATCCCGGTAAAGTATGCGCTCATCCTTGGCCTTGCGGACCAGTTCGGCCCTGTCGTCCGGGTGGGCGATGTCGATCAGGGCCAGGGCCCGCTCCCGTATGGTCCTACCGGTAAGCGAAGCAATTCCGTATTCTGTGACAACAAGGTCCAGGGCCTCGCGGGCTGAGAATTGGTTGGGGTAATCGGTAACAGAGAGAACGATATTGGTTTCACCTTTAAGGTTTCGGCTGGGCAGGCCCAAGATGGTCCGCCCTCCGGGCGAGAGGGCGGCCCCCTTGAAGAGTTCCTGTGCTTCACCAGGGCCGGTTCCAACGTTCCCCCGGCCGTGAGGCAGCGCCACGCCTCCGGTAAGGTCGATTTTGCGGGCCGGAAGCACCACCATGAAACGCTCGTTTCTCCCCATGCGCACAGGATCGCCCACCACGTCGATGCCCTGGAATTCCAGCAGCGGGTTGTTGTGGAGCCATGACATGAGTTCCCGGGTCCCCACTGCATAGGAGGCCACTGACTTTCCTTTGAAGTTGGCTTTCTTTCGGTTGGTAACCGCTCCACTCCGAATGAGCTCCATAAGTGAATCGGTAAAGAATGGGGAGTGGACCCCCAGGTGGCGTTTACGCGAAAGATGTCCGGCCAGAGCGTCGAACAAGGGTCCTACGGAAAAGGCCATGCAGCTTCCGTCCTGAATAAGGGAGGCCACATTCCGCCCTATGCTGTCGTGCACCTCATCCACCTGCCAGCGGGGAAAGGTAATGGGAGGGTCAGAGCTTTCCACCAAGAGATGGAATTCGCTTTCATGGACAAGAGTGTCTCCCATGGTACGGGGAACAGTTTCGTTGATTTCGCCCACCACCAGAGATGCCTGGCTCATTGCTTCCCGTGCCACGTCCACCGCAGGCCCCAGGCTGGCATAGCCTGATTCGTCAAAAGGGGTTATTTGAACAAAGGCCACATCTATGGGTATGGTCCCGGAATCTATGAGCAGGGGAACCCTGGAGAACGGGCAGGGTATGAGGTCTACACGTCCCTCCCTGATGGCCTGGCTGGCGATCCATCCGGAAAAGAAGGTCTTCAGGCGGAACTTTTCAATGTACTTGTCGGCTATTGATATGGCTTCTCCCAGGCTTACGAGCTGAATGAGTTCCAGGTCCCGAAGGTTGGATGCCTTTGAGGCCATAAGGGCTCTTATCAGGCTCTGCGGTTCAGCCACCCCGGTTCCCAGGAAGATACTCATTCCGGGGCGGATCTTTGAAAGGGCCTTTTCGTGCGGAATGATCTTGTGGTTCCATCCGGTTTTTGCGGCCATGAAAGCGATCCTCCATGTGATTGGAGACAACTGCCGGATCAGGGAAGCCTGTAACCTTGAGGCGCTGGTGTCCCGTCCACATAAACGCGGTTATCGCGATCAAGGGCGAACCGGCCCCTGGCGATCATCTCCAGGGTGAGAGGAAAGATCTTCCAGTCACCCACTTCTTTAAGACGCTCCTGGTGCTCATCTGCGGTTCTTGCAAGCCGTTCGGGGTCGGCCTTGAGGGCCTCGATCTCGTCCGGAAGAGACACCGGAATCGGTTCGGAGACAACGAGGAGAGGGCCTGTATCCACGCCTTGGTCGGTCCATAGTGTGGACGATCGGAGTTCTTTTTCCCCCGAGACTATTGCGTCCAGAACGGCCTGGTCACCTACATACCTGCGCGTACCGTCCGGGTTCTTGATGGAGAGATCCGCGGGGTGGACGTTTACGCACCTGTCAAGTGTGGTGTAGCTCATGTATCCGCCCAAGGCGATCACATCGATTTCAAAGGCCCTGGTCAGAAGCCCTGGAACACGGTCGAAACCCTTCCGGGCCGAAAGTCCTTTGGCCGTATTCACGGTGCGGTGCAGGCCTTTTAGGCGGTGGAAAGCCCGTATATCGTAGCAGGCGTAAGGGAGTCCGTACTTAAGGGCGATGGCCTCGCCGCGGGAAGCACCATCCGACCGGTCCGAGAATATAAAGATCACCTCAAAGGGCGATCTGCCTTCTGACTCGCCAAGGGATTTTTCCAGTTCAAGCAGCTTGACAATATTCGTTCCGGACCCGGACATGAAAGCTGCCACACGCATGGGCCGGCCTGCCTTGCCCGGGTCGAATAAAGGGATTAGGTCCATTGTGCCTTCCTCCGGGTATGCCGGATGGGGCGTCCCCTCAAATAAGATTGATGAGAAGACCTTTTGCCGCGATGTGTAACCATATCACGTTACGCCGATTCTATCCAACCATGACATGAGATTTTCTGGTAGTCCATGAAAAAGGTTTCGGTCCCGCATTGATTTCAATCATGTAGAACTCCTTTTTCACCCATTCTTTGAAACGTGCAAAGAGCGGGTACGGATCCCCCATCCTTCTATTGCTTTCATGCTCCTGTTTTTCACTGAAAATCCAAGGTGTAGCCGAGGGGTTTAGGGCTGTCTTGATTTTGGATGACTCTTGACATGACGAGATGAAGTGGTATCTTAAGACGCTTAAAAGCTATCTACGATAGAATTGCAAGCGGGGGGGTTCACTCGTCTCTCCTGAACAAGACCGCCGAATATCAGTAGTTCAAGGTGTAATGGAAAGACGGTCGTGTTCCGGTGCGAATCATTTGACGCTCGGTGGCGATGGGCCGGGCCTCGGGACTGGAAAGGGGATCGGAATGAAGGTGCTGGTCAGTGATGCGCTGTCGGATGTAGGTGTCAGGATTTTTGAAGAAGCACCGGGTATAGAGGTTACTGTCAAAACGGACCTCGGCCCGGAGGGAATTCTTGAAGAGATCCCTGGATACGATGCCCTTGTTATCCGTAGCGCAACAAAGGTCACTCGGGAGGTGATAGAAGCGGGTGTTAATCTAAAAGTTGTAGGTCGTGCGGGCATTGGTCTTGACAACGTGGACATTGAGGCCGCAAGCCGGCGCGGCATTGTAGTTATGAACACCCCTGATGGCAATACAATCACTACTGCAGAACATGCAATAGCACTTTTGATGTCTATGACGCGCAACATACCTCGTGCGACTGCTTCCATGAAGGCAGGGCTTTGGGAAAAAAAGAGGCTGAAAGGCAGGGAAGTATACGGCAAGACGCTCGGTCTGATCGGACTTGGCCATATCGGGAGGATAGTTGCGGATCGAGCCCGGGGCCTCAAGATGAAAGTGGTGGTCTATGACCCATATCTGAAAGCGTCTGTAATCGAGGAAGCCGATTGTGAGCCTTTGGGTTTTGAGGAGCTTTTGAGGCGTTCCGACTATGTCACTGTGCATGTTCCCAGAACGGAGGAGACCGCAGGTCTTCTTGGGACTGACGCGTTTTCAAAGATGAAGCCCGGTGCCATGTTGGTTAATTGTGCCAGGGGTGGCATCGTTGATGAGGCCGCTCTCTACGATGCCCTTTCCAGCGGTCATCTGGCGGGTGCCGCACTGGATGTATTCGAGACCGAGCCACCCGGAAAGCACAGGCTTATGGAACTGGAGAATTTTGTATGCACCCCACACCTTGGCGCGTCGACCATGGAGGCCCAGGACAACGTTGCAAAGGATGTGGCGGAGCAGATAGTATCCTACCTTCTCCACGGGACCGTGAAGAATGCGGTTAATGTGCCGAGTGTGAGTTCCGAACTGATGACGGTGTTGAGGCCGTGGGTCGTGCTCGGTGAGAAGCTGGGACTGTTTCAGGGTCAACTGGCGTCCAGCGGATTTGAAGAGGTGGAGGTGAGGTATCTGGGTAAAGTGACGGAGTATGATGTAAGACCTCTGACGACAGGTGTCTTGAAGGGTCTTCTTACCCCTGTGATGAAGGATGATGTTAACTATATCAACGCTCGAATGGTGGCCTCGGATCGAGGAATCAAGGTACTGGAGTCGACTTCCCAGAAATCGGAGGATTTCGGCAGCCTCATTATGGTGAGAGTTAAGTCGGTGGACGGAGAGATGGTGGTTTCCGGGACCATATTCGGAAAGACACTCCCTCGCATTCTTAGAATCAATGATTTTTACCTGGAGGCGGTACCTGAGGGACACATGCTATTGATCCACAACGAGGACAAGCCTGGGGTGATCGGCCGAATATGTTCCGTCCTGGGCGGACAGGGCATAAACATAAGCCGAATGCACGTGGGCCAGGATCCTCACAAATCTAGAAACATTATTGTCCTGAGCACCGAGGTTCCGGCCGGTGACGGAGTGCTTCAGGAGATCCGTGGGCTGAAAGACGTCTTTTCAGCACATCGAATAGAACTCTGAGCCTGTAATGAGAAAGGCCGTCGTTCACGGCCGTTTTTAGGGCCCGCCACAGCAGCGTAATGGTTTATCTGCGGCCCGGCCGTGATTTGGGGAGATGAGGAGGGATGCCATGGAAACCGAAGGAAAAGGATTTGTTGTTAAGGACAGACGGGCTTTTGATGACAGAGGCGATCCCCGTGAGGAGGAGGCCAAAGAAACCCCCGAAATGAACACCAAAGCGGACGCCGGAACGCACGATCATTCAGAGAAGAAAACCGAGGAAACGGTCCTCAATGCTCAACCCCAAAAGGATGCCGAGCCGCGGCGTAGCTCCACCCCGCTTCCGGAGGTCAATTTCAGTACACTGATCATGAGTCTCAGCTCTTCGGCCCTCTTGCATATGGGAGAAATTCCCGATCCTCAAACCGGCAGGAAAAGTCCAGATCTTCCCCTCGCTAAACACACAATTGATACAATAGGCATGCTTAAAGAGAAGACTAAAGGCAACCTTGACGATGAGGAGCAGAGGTTCCTGGACAGTATGCTGGCGGATTTGAGGTGGCGTTTCGTAAAGAACTCCGGCTGACCATCTGGCCAGCCGCTCGAATCGCCGGTGACACTTACGCCCAAAAATCTTGAGTCACGGGAGATTCGAGGGGTTCCACGATTCTATTTGCGGTATAAATTGAAACGTTATGTGTTCCGGTTTCGGAACGGTTTGCGTCAAGCTTATTTGAATAAGGAGCAACACAATGATTAGAACCAGAGATATCAAGAGAGCGGTTTTTCACATTATCTGCTTTTTCTTTGTCCCGTTCATGGCCGGTGGAATGATCATCGCCCCTCCCGGTCTGACCCCTGTTGTATCGGCACAGGCATCCAGCATTGTTCCCGGCGCGCCGGGGTCATTCAGTGACTTGGTCAATGAGGCACGTGACTCGGTTGTGAACATCAGTACGGTCAAGATCGTAAAGAGGGACAGCTTTCCACTCTTTCGTGGTCCCATGGATCGGGAAGATCCATTCCGTGATTTTTTCGAACGCTTCTTTCGGGATCAGATTCCCAAGGAGTATCGGCAGAAGAGCCTGGGAAGCGGTTTTGTAATTGATGAGGAAGGATACATTCTCACGAACAACCACGTGGTGGAGAAGACCGACGAGATAAAGGTGGTTATGGCGGACAGCCGTGAATACGAAGCGGAGATCGTAGGCAGGGACCCAAAAACTGATCTCGCACTCATCAAGATTAACGCGGACAGGCCTCTTAAAACCCTTCCCATGGGTGATTCGGACGCCTTGAACGTCGGGGACTGGGTGCTTGCAATAGGGAACCCATTCGGCCTGGAGTGGACGGTGACTGCGGGAATTGTAAGCGCCAAGTACCGCAGAATAGGAACGGACTCATATGCCAACTTCATCCAGACCGATGCCTCCATAAACCCTGGTAACAGCGGAGGGCCGCTTCTGAATACCAAAGGGGAGGTGGTGGGAATAAACTCCGCCATCTTTTCGCGTACAGGCGGGAGTATCGGGATCGGATTCGCCATCCCCGTGAACCTGGCCAAGGAACTCCTTCCACAGCTCAAAGAAGGCAAGGTTGTGCGTGGCTGGCTTGGTGTCATGATTCAGCACATAACCCCCGAGCTTCAGGATAAACTGGACTTGAAAGACCAGACGGGGGCTCTGGTTGCGGATGTCACAGCAGGAGGGCCTGCGGACAAGGCCGGCATAAAGCGGGGTGACGTCATTGTGACATTTGATGGAAAGGAAGTCCTTGAAATGAGAGAGCTTCCCATGATGGTTGGTGCGTCGCCGGTGGGAAAAGAAGTAAAGGTGGAAGTGATTCGGAAAGGAAGGAAAAAGACCTTTGAAGTCAAGCTTGGTCAGCTGGACGAGGACATGGATCCTTCAGAGCCTGTGGATGTCTGGACGGACCTGGGCATGGCAGTGGAGGAAATCACTGCTGATCATGCCGCACATTTCAACCTCCCAGTGGATGAAGGTCTGGTGGTTGTTGGCGTCCAGTCTGATTCACCCGCGGCTGAGGCGGGCATTCGTCCCGGGGACATGGTCCTGGAGGTAGATCAGCAAGTGGTGCGGACCCTAGCCGAATATCAGGAGGCCGTCTCTGGTTACCATGAAGGTGAGACCATCCTATTTCTCATCCAGCGCGGAGGGAACACGTTGTACCTGACAGTCAAGGTATGGGAGTAAGCACGGGCGGGAATGCCACCCGGGTTGTGGTGGAGGCCCCGGCCAAACTCAACATCCATCTCAGCATTACGGGTCGCCGGCCGGACGGGTACCATGAACTGCTCTCCATAATGGTACCCGTGAGCCTGGTGGATCGGATTGAGGTGGCGGCGGGACCGGAGCAAGGAATTCGCCTGTCTTGTTCCGGAAAGGCTGTTCCTGAAGACGAGACCAATCTCGTGTGGAAGGCCGCCAGGGCGTTCATGTTCAGAGCGGGCCTCCGTCAGGGAGTCTCAATACATCTTCATAAGGAGATACCCGTAGCAGCCGGGATGGGCGGCGGGAGCAGCGACGCAGCTGCTGTACTTATGGCGCTGAACGAGATTTGGCCGGGTCGCCTGGAAGCGGCCGATGTTTTTGGCGCGGCGTTGGAACTGGGTGCGGATGTCCCTTTTTTTCTCTCGGCAGCACCGTCTTTGGCCCGGGGTATCGGGGAAGACCTGGAAAGTCTGGATTATTGGCCTGATTTGTGGTATGTGATTATCAGACCGGCCTTGGAGGTTTCGACAGCGTGGGTCTATGAGCAGGTGGAGATGGGGTTGACAAGACCAGAAAAAGCCTATATATTCAACATTTTAAATCAGAATTCATTCTCCGTCTCTGATCTCCTGGAAAATGATCTGGAACATGTGACCGAACCGCGGTTCCCTGTGGTGACACGCATTAAGAGGGCCATGTTGGAAGCCGGGGCTGAAGGTTCACTCATGACGGGTAGCGGGCCCACGGTGTTCGGCGTCTTCCGGTCGAGGAGCAAGGCGGAAGCCGCCGCACAGAAGCTAATTCCTCAGAATCTGGGGGAGGTTTTCGTTACAACTAACTGGGCGGGCAAACGATTTGGTGATACTGGGGAAGGTTAGAATAGGATTCGAAAGGCATGCTGGGGTGTCGTCAAGTGGTAAGACACGGGCCTTTGGAGCCCGCATTCGGAGGTTCGAATCCTCCCACCCCAGCCAGGCGATGAATCAATGAAATTGTTTGGCGGCACATCGAACCCTGAATTGACCAATAAGGTCTGCGCATACCTCGAGATCGAGCCTGGCAAGATCAGCGCCAAGAAGTTCAGCGACGGAGAGACCCAGGTGGAGATCCACGAGAACGTTCGCGGCATGGATGTATTCATCCTGCAATCCACCTGCACTCCTGTGAACGACAACCTTATGGAGCTGCTGATCATCATTGACGCTCTTAAAAGGGCCTCGGCAAAACGGATCACAGCCATGATCCCATATTACGGTTACGGCAGGCAGGACCGGAAGGTCAAGCCCCGTGTCCCAATCAGCGCAAAGCTTGTGGCCGATTTGATAACAGCGGCCGGGGTAAACCGGGTGGTTTCCATAGACCTCCATGCAGGACAGATTCAGGGTTATTTCAATATTCCTGTGGATAACCTGTTTGCCTCACCCATTCTATTGAAACACATTCGGGCCCACCTTGAAAACGACCTGGTCATGGTTTCACCCGACGCCGGAGGTGTGGAGCGGGCCAGGGCCTTTGCCAAAAGGCTGGACTGCGGCCTGGCGATAATTGACAAGAGGAGGGACGCCCCCAATGTTGCCGAGGCCATGAATATCATCGGGGAAGTGGCGGGAAAGACGGCCATTATTTTGGATGACATGGTGGATACTGCCGGGACGCTGACACAGGCCGCGGGGGCGCTCAAGAAATACGGCGCTGAACATGTGCATGCGTGTTGCACGCATCCGGTACTTTCGGGACCTTCCATCGAAAGAATCATAGAGGCCCCCATTGACAGCCTGGTGGTTACCGACACCATCCCTTTAAATGATAATTCGGCGGAGTGCTCAAAAATCAAAGTGCTTTCGGTGGCTGATCTTCTTGGTGAGACGGCCAAACGTATTCATACGTCGCATTCCGTAAGTACGCTCTTCGTATAGGGATCAGGAGGCAAGCTGTACGAAGAGCGTTTCGTTTTTGTCCCTTGTGAAATATTTTATTAATACCCCGGATTAACCGGGGTTGATCAGGAGGAAAACAATGGCGCATTTCAACCTGGCCGCCGATGTCCGAACACAAAAGGGTAAAGAGGCGGCAAGAAAGATACGTAATGCAAAGCGTATTCCGGCGGTGTTTTACGGTCCCAAGACTGATCCGGTTCATCTGTCCGTAACTACCCGGGATTTACAGGGTATTTTGAAGAAAATCAGCCGCGAAAGCGCGATAATAGACCTGAAAATATCTTCAGACAAGGGTGATTTGCAGGAAGCTACTGTAATGATCAAAGAACTCCAGGTGGACCCACTTCGAGGTGACTACCTCCATGCTGATTTCTACGAGATCTTCATGGACAAAGAGATTACAGCCGACATTTCCGTCAACCTGTTGGGGGAGCCTGTGGGTGTTGCCAAAGGTGGAATCCTTCAATATATCCGCCGGGAAATCACGGTTTCCTGTCTGCCGGACAAACTCATCGAGAGGCTTGATGTGGATGTCTCGGGATTGGACATCGGCGACGCCGTTCATATAGAAGATATTGTTTTTCCGGAAGGCATAACTACGGCCCAAGAGGGACATCTGACAGTAGCCGTGGTTGCCTCACCGAGCGTAGAGGCTGAGCCTGAGGCAGAAGAGGTCGAAGGGCTCGAGGAAGCCGAAGGAGAGGGCGGGCAGCCGGCGGACGAAGGGTCTGAGGAGGAGTAGAACGTCTGAGACGAAAGGGGGTGAAGGGGGAATCCTTGGGAGGTGTATTTGATTGCAGGACTTGGAAATCCCGGGCCTGAGTACCGGTTTACACGTCATAACATGGGTTTTAGGATCCTGGATGAGTGGGCCGGAACCTTGGGGGTCCGGCTTTCAGGCCGCCGCTTTCAATCAGTCAGCGCTCGGACGATTTTATTCGGAAGAAGTCTGGTGCTTCTTTGCCCCATGACATTTATGAACCGCAGCGGTGAAGCAGTGCAGGCGTGCGCTCGTTATTTCAGAGTTGAGTGCAAGGATATCATGATTGTTCATGACGATCTTGATCTCCCTCTAGGCCGGGTTAGGATAGCCGCTAAAGGAGGGGCCGGAGGCCATAAGGGCCTTGCTTCCGTCATAAGACATCTGGGTTCCTCGGACATCCCTCGATTGAAAGTGGGGATAGGAAGGCCCGAGCAATGGCGAGCGGTGGATGATTACGTGTTGAGCGGGTTTTCACGTGACGAACAGGACATGGTTGTTAAAGTGATTCAACTGGGGGTTCGGGCGTGCGAGTTGTTTGTTGTGGAAGGCGTTGATGCGGCGATGAACGCCGTCAACGGAATAAATCTAATTCAACCGAAGGAGGGAATAAGCTGATGCAGGGACTAACCGTTTTAGCCCCCTTTCTGGGGATCCTGAGTCTAATTATCGCCTGGCTGGTTTTCGGATACGTCAAAAAGCAGCCGAATGGAAGTCCGCTGATGCAGGAACTGGAAGAACAGATCCACATTGGAGCAATGACGTTCCTCAGGCGTGAGTACACCATACTTGTTTTTTTCATAGGTGTGGTATTCATTTTACTGGGTGTCGGAGTGGCTTGGCAGACCGCCATAGCCTTCTTGACCGGTGCGTTTTGTTCCATGGCAGCCGGGTTTTCGGGAATGACGGCCGCCACCCGGGGAAACTCCCGAACAGCCGAGGCGGCCAATAAATTCGGGCAGGCCAAGGCCTTGAACGTATCTTATTTCTCCGGCTCGGTCATGGGCCTTGCAGTGGCCGGCCTGGGAATGCTTGGTCTGGGCTTCTGGTTTTTGATCTATGGCGGTTCGGCGGAGTCATCCACCTATATCAACGGTTTTGCCATGGGCGCCAGTTCCATCGCCCTGTTCGCCCGTGTAGGCGGCGGGATCTACACCAAGGCGGCCGACGTGGGGGCGGACCTGGTGGGAAAGGTTGAAGCCGGTATCCCGGAAGACGATCCCCGTAATCCCGGCGTAATCGCGGACAACGTGGGAGACAACGTGGGCGACATCGCCGGCATGGGCGCCGACATATTCGAGTCCTTTGTGGGTTCGGTAATCGCAACCATCGCCATCGCTGCGACGCTGGCCATAACACCTCAGTTTTTGGCGGCATTTCCGGTGCTTGCAGGCAGATCTCCAGAGGATATCCGTCTGATGTACATGGCATTCCCCATTCTGGTGGTGATGGCCGGGCTATTGAGTTCGTTCGCAGGCGTCTTCTCCATAAAGCTGTTTCAGAGCGGAGACCCCGCCGGAGCTCTTCGATACACCACCTTTGTCGCGGCCATTGTTTTCATTATCCTGACCATTATAATCACGAGTTCCCTCGGCATGCCCTGGGGCGCTTTCTGGGCTGTGTTCTCGGGACTCCTCTGTGGAATAGTAATCGGCCTTCTGGCAGAGTACTACACCTCCGGCCCTCCGATCCGGCATATTGCCGGGCAGGCTGAGACCGGGGCAGCCACGGTCATCATTGCGGGCCTGGCAGTGGGCATGATGTCCACCTGGCTTCCCATGATGGGTATCTGCGTTGCCACATTTGTCGGGTTCAAGACAGCCGGCATCTATGGAATCGGTCTTTCAGCGGTGGGCATGCTTGCAACCGTCGGTGCGACCATGACTGTGGATGCATACGGCCCCATTGCAGACAATGCGGGCGGCATCTCCGAGATGAGCGAACTGGGCCCTGAGACCCGGAAGATCACCGACAGCCTGGACGCCTTGGGCAACACCACCGCAGCCATCGGCAAGGGCTTTGCAATCGGTTCCGCCGCCCTGACCGCCCTGGCCCTATTTGTGGCTTATACCCAGGCAGTAGGACTGGAAGTTATTGATATAAAGAGTCCGATGGTGGTCATAGGGGTATTCATCGGCGGTATGGTTCCAATGGTCTGTGCCGCGCTGACCATGACCTCCGTGGGCAAGGCGGCCTTCAGCATCGTGGAGGAGATCCGGCGGCAGTTCAGGGAGATCCCGGGTCTTCTGGAAGGGAAACCGGAGGCCAAGCCTGATCCCAAGACCATCGTTGACATCGCAACCACCTCGGCTCTCAAGGAAATGGTACTGCCCGGCCTGGTGGCCGTGCTTACCCCGGTTGTAGTGGGTTTTGTCCTTGGTCCCGAGACTTTGGGCGGTATGCTTCTGGGCGCCACATGCATGGGTGCGTTTATGGCCCTCTTCATGGCCAACAGCGGCGGTGCATGGGACAACGCCAAGAAATACATTGAGGAAGGAAACATGGGCGGCAAGGGAAGCGACAGTCATAAGGCCGCAGTGGTGGGCGACACAGTGGGTGATCCTTTCAAGGACACCTCTGGTCCCGCCATGAACATCCTGATAAAGCTCATGTCGGTTGTTTCTCTGGTAATCGCCCCGATCCTGGCAGGCTGGGCCGGGCTTTTCTAGTTTCGATGCGGCATTCGGTCTGGAATAGCGAGGGGCGGAGTTCGCTTCCGCCCCTCGCTTCCGGGGCGATGAGTCGGGACTTCATACCCAGTGCGGAATTACTCTCAGGTGGAGCACCCGGTCTCTCTTAAATGCAATGGACCGAGGCGTCTCGCGGTGAAGGGCATGCGCCCTTTGAAAAAGGGGGTTTTGTCGATGTTTAGCATAGGTGATTTGGCTGTGTATCCGGCACACGGTGTGGGCGTGATCGAGAAGATCGAGAGCCAGGAGATTTCCGGGTGTTGCCAGGATTTTTATGTTATGCGCATTCTGGAAAACGACATGAAAATCATGATACCTACGGGCAATGTTAATAATGTAGGCTTAAGAGAACTTATAGGTAAGAGTGAAGTCCCAAAATTGTATAATATTTTAAAGAAAAGAGACGTTATTGTTGATAATCAGACTTGGAATAGGCGCTATAGGGACTATATGGAAAAAATTAAGACAGGATCTGTGTACGAAGTAGCAGAAGTATATAGGGACTTGCTTATGCTGAAAACAGAAAAAGAGTTGTCTTTTGGCGAAAGAAAAATGCTTGATACAGCGAGAAGTCTGCTGGTCAAAGAGATTTCTTTGGCGAAGAAGGTTGAGGAGACGCAGATAGAGAAAGATCTTGATAAGATATTTGCCTGACATTCGCTTTCTGTCTTTGCCAAAACTGTAGTCTAAAGTGGATAACGTGCCGGGCAGGAACTTTCAATTCCTCATATCCGAGAGTCAGGCCGGTGAGCGCCTTGACGCATTTCTCGCCAATCAGATTGAAGAACTGACCAGATCCAGGGCCCAGGGTCTGATACGTACCGGCCATGTGACCGTAAATAATCGGGCGGCAAAGGCAAGCCATAAACTGAAGGAGCAAGATTACGTCGCTCTGTTCATCCCGCAGCCGCGTTCCTGCCGTCTGGAGCCGGAGCAGATAGAGCTTTCAATCCTTTACGAGGACGACTCCCTTATCGTTCTGGACAAGCCCGCAGGCATGGTGGTTCATCCGGCACCGGGGCATGCCACCGGGACCTTGGTGCATGGTCTTTTGAAACACTGCCGGAACTTGTCCGGCATTGGGGATGTACTGCGTCCGGGAATCGTGCACCGTTTGGACAAAGACACTTCCGGCCTAATGGTGATTGCAAAGAGCGACCTTGCCCACACAGCGATTTCCAAGCAGTTCAAGTCAGGGGAGATTTTTAAGGAATATGAGGTCTTCGTCCACGGTGGCTTCCAGGGGGATGAAGGAAGAATAGACCTCCCCATCGGCCGGGACCGTGGAAACAGAAAAAGGATGGCCGTGGTTCAGGCCTCTGGAAGGCAGGCAGTTACTCTTTGGCGCGTAACAGAGCGATGGGGCAACGTATTCGCCCGACTCAGCGTGAGACTTCTAACCGGCAGGACCCACCAGATTAGGGTCCACCTCTCACACGAGGGGCATCCCGTGGTGGGTGACGCCCTCTACGGGCATAAGCGCACCTGGTGGAGGCATCGTTACCCTCATGCAACGCCCATGTTGGGGGATCTCTTGGTAAGGCAGATGCTGCATGCCCTGCGCCTTGGTTTCACACATCCTGAAACAGGTTTATACATGGAATTCAACTCTCCTTTACCTGAGGACATGATCAATGTGGGCACGATGCTTGCCGCAATCGGGAATAAAGAGAAAATCTCTTGACATGACCGGAAACATGGTTATAAGACATTAAATATCCTCCTTCCTGCCTTTCAGAGGAGTCTTTTTTCCCGAACATCAACTAATACTTCAAGGGAATTCTGCTGCGCAATTACTAGCTCATATATTTGTTTTAGGGCCTAAGCTGTCGATGCTTAGGCGTAACAGTTCGAGAGAGTCCGCCGACATGAAATGGGAGGGTCCCAGGCACTATGCTAAAATCACTGGAGATGGAATATGAACATTGTTGAATTGAAACAGATGAAGATTAATGAACTGACCGAGATGGCCAAAGCTGCAAATATAGACGGGGCTTCCGGGATGCCCAAACCTGAGTTGATTTTTACGCTGCTTCAGGCCCAGTCCGAGAGAAACGGCTTGATTTATGGGGAGGGTGTCCTGGAAATACTTCCGGACGGCTTCGGATTTCTCCGTGCCACGGACTCGAACTATTTGCCGGGACCTGACGACATATACATTTCTCCCTCACAGATCCGCCGTTTCAACCTTCGGACAGGAGACACCATTTCCGGGCAGATTCGACCGCCCAAAGACTCCGAGCGCTACTTCGCCCTCCTGAAGGTGGAACAGGTCAATCACGAGAATCCGGAGGTTTCAAGAGAGAAGATCCTCTTCGACAACCTCACCCCGCTTTATCCGGAGGAAGGGATCGCCCTGGAGAACGCTTCCGACAACTATTCCACTCGTATAATGGACCTTATGACCCCCATCGGAAAGGGACAGCGGGGCCTGATCGTTGCTCCGCCCAGGACCGGAAAGACCATGCTCCTTCAGAACATCGCCAATAGCGTTACAGCGAACCATCCGGATATACATAAGATAGTCCTCCTTATCGACGAACGGCCCGAAGAGGTCACTGATATGCAACGCTCCGTCAAGGCGGAGGTCATCAGTTCAACCTTCGATGAACCACAGCACAGGCACGTCCAGGTCGCTGAGATGGTTATTGAAAAGGCAAAACGCCTTGTGGAACACAAGCGGGACGTATTGATTCTGCTTGACAGCATCACAAGGTTGGCTCGCGCCTATAATGCCACGGTCCCACCGAGCGGAAAGATATTGTCCGGCGGTCTGGATTCCAATGCGCTTCACAAGCCTAAGCGCTTTTTCGGGGCGGCCCGTAATGTGGAAGAAGGTGGAAGTCTCACCATCATCGCCACGGCGCTGGTCGACACTGGGAGCAGGATGGATGAGGTGATTTTCGAGGAGTTCAAGGGGACGGGCAATATGGAGATCCACCTGGATCGCAAGTTGACTGATCGTCGGGTCTTTCCGTCCATGGACATTAACCGATCCGGGACCCGGAAGGAAGAGCTGCTCCTGGAGCAGGCTGTCTTGAACCGGATCTGGATCCTTCGTAAGCTCTTGGCCCCCCTTACTCCTGTGGACAGCATGGAGTTTTTACTGGACAAAATGAAGGGTACGAGGGATAATAAAGAGTTTTTGGCATCCATGAGCGAGTAGCATAAGGAGATCAGAGGTTTTACAATGAAGAAAGACATTCATCCCGAGTTCCATAATACCATAGTTCACTGTGCCTGCGGGAACGAGTTTGAGACGGGATCCACCTCCAAGGAAATCAGGGTGGAGATCTGCTCTGCATGTCACCCGTTCTTCACCGGCAAACAGAAGCTGGTGGACTCCGCCGGTCGTGTGGAGCGCTTCAAGAAAAAGTATGCAAGGTACACAGGTAAGGGGGAAGCCGAGGCTTGATGGTATACCCGCACTCGTCTGGTTCGTACCGGTTCCCCCGCTCAGGGGGAATTTCTTTGCCCGGGGCTGTCGCTTCATGTTCGAGAAGCTGAGACAAATAGAAACCCGTTTCGACTACCTTGAAAGGGCGTTGGCCGATCCAGAGGTGCTTTCCGACCAGAAGACATACCAGAAGCACATGAAGGAGCACAGCGGCCTCTTGCCCATCGTCACATCCTATAGATCTTACAAGGACTTGTATGAACAGTTCCAGGGCAGCCGGAGTCTCTTGGAGGATCAGGACCCCGAAATAAGGAAGCTGGCGCATGAGGAGATCCAGGTCTTAAAAGAGGGGCTCGAACAACTGGAGAATGAACTCAAGATCCTTCTCCTTCCGGATGATCCCAACGATGATAAAAACATTATTCTGGAAATAAGGGCAGGCACAGGGGGAGAGGAGGCCGCCCTTTTCGCGGCTGACCTTTTTCGAATGTACACGCGGTATGCTGAGCTTAGGGGGTGGCGGACGGAAATACTCAGTGAGAGTGATACTGGTATGGGAGGGTTCAAGGAAGTTATCTTCCTTATTCAGGGGCGGAGGGCGTATAGCCGTCTTAAACACGAAGGGGGCGGTCATCGGGTGCAAAGGGTGCCAGAGACGGAGACACAGGGGCGAATCCACACCTCCGCTGTGACCGTGGCTGTTCTGCCTGAGGCCGAGGAGGTGGACGTTGAAGTCAACTCCGAAGACTTGCGTATTGACGTCTTTAGGTCGTCGGGCCGCGGAGGACAGCACGTGAACGTCACTGATTCGGCCGTGCGGATCACCCATCTGCCTACAGGCATGGTTGTTACCTGCCAGGACGAAAAAAGCCAGCATAAGAACAAGGCCAAGGCCATGAAGGTCCTTCGAAGCCGCCTTCTTGAACGCCGGCAGTTTGAGCAGCAGTCCCGGATTTCCGAAGAGCGCAGGAACATGGTGGGATCGGGGGACCGCAGTGAAAAAATCCGAACCTACAATTACCCTCAAGGCCGCGTTTCGGACCACAGGATAGGCCTAACTCTTTACAAACTGGATTCCATCCTTCAGGGAGAACTCGACCTCCTCATTGACCCGCTTATAACTCACTTCCAGACCGAAGCACTCAAAGGATCCGGGCAGTAACGAGACTTACGCCTGTCTGCCGAGAGGACCCATGCCACCCCGATCATGGACCATCAAAGGCATCCTGGACGTCACAATCGCTTACCTTAAGAACAAGGGAGTCAAGGGACCCAGGCTGGATGCCGAGATCCTGCTTGCCCAAGCGCTTAACTGCCGGCGGCTGGATTTGTACCTTAGATTTGATAAGCCCCTGAGCGGTGAAGAGGTCTCCGGGTACCGGAGGCTTGTTCGAAGAAGGGCGGGGCGGGAGCCTTTGCAGTATATTAGAGGCCGGCAGGAGTTCTGGTCTCTGGACTTCGAGGTGGACTCAGGGGTCCTTATTCCCAGGCCGGAGACAGAGATCCTCCTGGAGGAGGCCCTGAGCCTTTTCCGGCGGGGTGCCCTTCCAGGCCATGAGACGCCGCGTATACTGGATCTGGGGACCGGCGCCGGGGTACTCGCCGTCTGCATGGCCCTTGAGATAAAAGATGCATTGATCTGGGCCATAGACATATCTTCAAACGCACTGGCCGTCGCGTGCAAGAACGCAAGAACACATGGGGTCCTGACGCGGATCGGATTCGTCAGAGGTGACCTCCTGACACCCTTTAGACATGAAGGTAAGGGGTTTGATCTGATTATTTCCAACCCGCCCTATGTAGACTCCGATGAGCTGGATGGGCTTGACCCGGAGGTCCGTGACCATGAGCCGCTGCAGGCTCTGGACGGGGGTCCGGGAGGAATGATGTTTGTGAATCGCATCCTGAAAGAGACGCCGGGATTCCTTTCTCCCGGCGGCCGGCTCCTTTTGGAGATGGATCCAAGGCAGATTGACAAGGCCATGGGTACGGCCCGGGCCGTTGGAGCGTATGACTCTCCGGCGGTGATTCAAGACTACTCCCGGCGGCGGAGGGTAATGTCCTTGACAAAAAAACCTCCCGGTGTTAGAATGATCACTTAAATGACGGCAAGAAGCCGTTCTTCTCTGTCACTTTGTTTATACTAAGCACGGGATTGAGAGCCACGAAGGCCGAACTCCCATAAGGGAGCCGGAAGATCGTGGCTTTTTTTTGTGCCGGACCAATTCATTTGAGCGGAAAAGGAGATTATGTGTCATGAATGATCAGGAAAATGAAGGCCGGGAATCATTTGAAAGATGCGCCGATTTTCACGGTCATGTATGCCCCGGGCTCGCCATAGGGTATCGGGCGGCCATGGCCGGCATGGCATGGCTCCGGGAAAACCGGGCCGAGGATGAGGAACTTGTGGCCGTGGTGGAGACCGACGCATGCGGTGTGGACGCCGTTCAGGTGTTGACCGGGTGTACTTTCGGCAAGGGAAACCTGGTGTACAAAGATCACGGCAAACAGGCGTTTACACTCATAGGAAGGCGTTCCGGAAAAGGCGTTCGCATGGCTCTCAAGGACGGCGCCATGTGGCTTGATGAGGATCATCGGGTCCTGATGAGGAAAATTCGGGAGGGCACTGCCAGTGAAGAAGAGCGCAAGGCCTTCTGGGACCGGCACCGCTCAAAGAGCGAAGAGGTTCTCGCAAGACCTTTTGAGGAGCTTTTCTCCATGAAGGCAGTGGACATGGATCCACCGCCCAAGGCCGTTATCGAACCGTCCGTAAGATGCGAAGGCTGCGGGGAGCCCACCATGCCTTCCAAGATGGTGGAGGCGGCCGGCCGGCGGCTCTGCCGTGGGTGTTCTTGAGAGTTTTGGGGCCCTCTATTTTGGAAGGGCATTTAACAAGGAGGAGAAAAGGATGAATAAGGCTCTTTTTGTATTGAAGACCGCGTCGCTTGCCATACTGGGACTTCTGGTCCTGGGATCAGCGGCCTTGTCGCCGGCCCGGGCCGGAGACACCATCCGGGAGATACGTATCGCCGACAGCAAGGGAGACTGGGGCTATCCCAACCCCTATCGCCATTACCCCCGGGGTCCCGGCTATGTGCGTATGAGCTGGGTCTTCGATACACTGATCTGGAAGGACCAAGATGGTTACGTGCCGGCCCTGGCCGAGTCGTGGTCCTATGATCCGGCTGATGCGTCCTTCACATTCAACCTGAACCCAAAGGCCCGATGGCACGACGGGAAACCTGTTACTGCGGATGATGTGGTATTCACCATCGAGTACTTCAAGAAATACCCGTACAGATGGGTGACCGTAGATGACATAGGCCGGGTGGAAGCCCGGGGGCCCCACAAGGCGGTCATTTATCTGACAAAGCCGTACTCCCCGTTCCTGTCGGACATAGGGGGCACCATGCCGATCCTGCCCGGGCACATATGGGAATCCGTGGAAAAGCCCGGCGATTACAATGACCCCGAGGCCTTCATGGGCAGCGGCCCATACAGGTTTATGGAATTCAACAAGGCCCAGGGTACTTATCTCTACGAGGCCTTTGAGGACTACTACCAGGGTCGTCCCGGGGCCGATCGGCTCATCTATGTAAAGTCGAAACAACCCATGGTGTCCCTGCCCACCCGCCAGGTGGACCTTTCCAACATACAGCCGGATATGGCCGAACCCCTGAAACAGAAAGGTCTCGTGGTGATACGTGACGAGCGCGGGTGGAACAAGAAGCTCATGATAAACCACAAGAAGGCCCCTTTCAACGATAAGCGCTTTCGTCAGGCACTGGCATTCGCCATCGACCGGCAGGAGATCATCGACAAGGCCCACCGAGGATTCGGCACCCCCGCATCCTACGGGCTCCTCTCCATAGACCACGACATGTACAATCCGGACACTCCTTTATACCCTTTTGAGCCTCAAAAGGCCCGCTTCCTCATAGAGGCCGTGGGGTATGAAAAGGGCGCCGATGGTTTTTACAGTAAGGACGGGCAACCCCTGAAAATCGAACTCCTCTCCTCCAACATCACGGTAGCGGGCGATAGTGTGGCCGACCGGGACGGTGAGGTGATCAAAAAGCAACTGGAACATGTGGGCATTCGGGTTGATCTGGTCAACATGGAACAGGCGACCACCGACAGCAAGGTCAGAAACTGGGACTTCGATCTTGCAATCTCCGGGCACGGCGGAATAGGAGGTGATGCCAGGATCTTAAGTGAGATGATCTCATCACACTACGGCGCGGGTTCGGTAAACAGCGCCCGTTACGATGCCGACCCCGAGTTGAACAGGCTCATCGAAGAACAGATGCTGGAGATGGATGAGGAACTTAGGAAAGAAATCGTTTGCAAGATCCAGGAATTGTATGCCGATGTATTGCCGGCCATATCGCTTTACTACCCGGACTCCATGGCCGCATACAATCCCGACAAGGGAGTCCAGTGGTTTTATACTAAAGGGGGAATCAGCAAGGGAATTCCCATTCCCCAGAACAAGATGTCCCTGATCAGGTGAAATGAACAGGAGCAGTCGCAGACAATACATCATGGCCTACCTGCTGGCGGGTCTGGCCATGATGTATGCCAGCTACAGCCTTCCCGGATGGCTGCCCGGCGATTTTGTCACCGCCATGTATGCCAGTTCACACGTGACACTGACCGAGGACCAGGAACGGGACCTCAGGGCCTACTACACGGACCGGCCGGGGTTCGGCCGTTACCTGGCGGACTTGTTCACCCTCAAGTGGGGAGACTCCTATGCCTTCCTCACACCCATTTCCACCTTGATCCTGGAGGCCCTTCCCTGGACGCTCCTGCTCATGGGAGGCGCACACCTCCTTTCAATGGTGTTGGGCTTTATTGCGGGCGTGGAGGCGGCGTGGCGAAGGGGGGGTATGGTGGAAAAGGCAGGGGTCGGTTCCATGACCGTCCTGGAAGGGGTCCCGGAGATCGCAACCGGAGTGATCCTGCTGCTGCTCTTTGCGTTACACCCGGGTTGGCTCCCGGCCGCAGGAGGTCAAACCGCTTATGCAAACTATTCAGGAGGGCTATGGCTGCTTGACCTCCTGCGTCACCTGGCCATGCCCCTGGCAACCCTTTTCCTCGCCTACTTCCCGGGTAACTTTCTCTTGACCCGGGGCAGCATGGTCATGGTGCTGAAGCAGCAGTTTCTGGAAACGGCGAGGGCGAAAGGTCTTCCTCCAATGCGTATCCGGTACGCCCATGCCGCGCGAAACGCTCTCCTGCCCATGGTCACGCGGTTCGGCCTGCGCATAGCATTCATGGTCACAGGGGCTCTTGTGGTGGAGACCATCTATGCCTATCCGGGCCTGGGTACGCTTTTGTTCAACGCCATCGGCATGCGGGATCTTCCCCTGATCCAAGGTATAGTGCTCTTCTCGTCACTGATGGTCCTTTTTGTAAACCTAAGTCTTGAATTCGTCTACGGCCGTATTGATCCCCGGGTGAGACATGCATCTTAACGCGCGAAGAGAACTCGCCGCGGACCCCTGGTTCGTATCCGGCGCGGTACTGGGGCTTCTTTTCGTCTTTGTCATGGCGGCAAGCCCCTGGCTGGCTGCGCACGATCCCTTTGACATGAGCTTTCAGCCTTTGAGCCCCCCGTCTTCGGAGAACTGGCTCGGGGTGAACGACGGCGGTATGGACATCTTCTCGGAGCTTCTAACAGGGATCAGGAACACAGTGACGTTCGGCCTGCTGACCGGCGTAACCGCCCTGGTGATGGGTGTGATCATAGGGCTGGCATCCGCCTGGTTCGGCGGGCTCATGGACAATATGCTGATGCGTCTGTCGGATATTCTTTTGGCCATACCCTCCATAATGGTCCTGATCCTGGTGGCCGCCTTTTTCAGGCCCTCCCCCGCCACGCTGGGGCTGCTCCTTGCCGCCATGGCCTGGCCCACCACGGCAAAAGCCATCCGCGCCCAGGCTTTGGTGATAAAGCAGAGCCTGCATATTCAGGCGGCACGACAGATGGGCGCATCGGGCGCTTACATCATCGTGCGTCACATGATGCCGGAGCTTTTTCCCCTTTATCTTATAAGTTTCGCCGCAAAAGCCAGAATGGCAATGTTCATGGAAGCGTCTTTGAGCTTCCTCGGCCTGTTTGATCCATCCCGCAAGTCCCTGGGCATTATGATCAACTACGCCCTCAAGTACTATTACCTGGATATCTGGTGGAACTGGCTTGTTCCGCCCGTCCTGTGCCTGTCCCTGCTGATTATGACGGTCACCTTCCTGGCCGTGAGCCTCGAGAAGGTGTTTGATCCG
>CAYPSZ010000057.1:0-2782 GCA_964413125.1 uncultured Desulfobacterales bacterium | reverse complement strand
TGTGCTGCTTGGGGGGGTGCCCGGAGTCGACCCCGGTACGGTCTTGGTCATCGGTGGAGGAGTGGTCGGGACCAATGCCGCCAAGATGGCATGTGGACTCGGGGCCAAGGTGTATCTTCTTGATACGAATTTGAATAGACTCCGCTACCTGAGCGACGTTATGCCAAGCAACTGCTTTCCTCTCATGTCCAGCCCCGCTGCAATCCGTGAACTCGTCACCAAAGCGGAAGTGGTTGTAGGCGCTGTGCTTATTCCGGGAGCCAAGGCCCCGAGGCTGGTGACACGGGCAATGCTCAGCACAATGAAGAAAGGATCGGTGCTGGTTGATGTGGCCATAGATCAGGGAGGATGCTTTGAGACATCCCGGCCCACAACCCATGATGATCCCATCTATACGATTGACGGTGTGGTACACTACTGCGTGGCCAACATGCCCGGCGCCGTGGCCCGGACATCCACCATGGCCCTCACCAACGCCACACTGCCCTATGCCGTGGAAATCGCCGACAAGGGCTGGAAAAGGGCCATGCTGGAGAATCGGGGGATCCGACTGGGGGCCAATGTTATCAGGGGCAGTATTACTTGCTCCGGCGTGGGTGACGCCTTCGGGCTGGAGTGTATATTGGTGGACGATCTGCTTCGATGATGGGGACGGCGATAAAATGGATCCTCTCGGCCGCAGTAATGGTTCTGCTGGCGGTGGTTTTACTGACGGCCGGATTCTTTTACCACTTGACCGCCCCGGCTGATTCTTATGGAGAAGACCATCTGTTGGTGATTCGTGAGGGCTGGACCCTGAGGCACGTGTCAATGGAGCTTCAGGATTACGGAATCATTAAAAGCCCCAGCCTGTTTTTGCTCTGGGCCAGAATTCAGGGAGAGGGCCGCAATGTCCGTGCAGGAGAGTATCGCGTCAGCCCTAAAATGTCGCCTGTACAGGTCCTGGATATGCTCACGCGGGGTTCTGTGATAACCCATACGGTGACCATCCCGGAGGGATATACGGTTGCACAGATCGCCGCCGTCCTCGACCGAGCCGGCCTGGGGAACAGAGAAGAATTCTTGGACCTCTTGGCGGACCGGGAATTCATTGAGGCCTATCGGCTGCCCGGACCCACACTGGAGGGGTATCTTTTCCCTGACACATACCAGTTTGCCCGAGGTCTTACCAGCCGCCGGATGGCTGTGACCATGATCCACAGGTTTTGGGCCATGGTGGATCCGCTGAAGCCGCGAATGGCGGAAATGAATATGAGCATTCAAGATGTGGTCACACTGGCCTCCATCATAGAAAAGGAGACCGGCCATCCGGATGAGCGACCCTTGATCGCATCCGTTTTCCTGAACCGGTTGGAGCGGGGCATGCGCTTGGACAGCGATCCCACTGTGATTTACGGCATAAGAGATTTCGAGGGAAGGCTGACACGTAAACATCTTAAGACATTCACTCCCTACAACACTTATCGCATAAGAGGCCTTCCGCCCGGACCGATTGCAAACCCCGGGGAGGCCGCCATCAAGGCTGTGCTTTACCCTGATGAGTCCGAGTACCTTTACTTTGTCTCGCGAAACGATGGATCTCACAAGTTTTCCCGCACCCTGGCGGAGCATAACCGGGCCGTCAGGCTCTACCAGCGGGGTGGAAGCTGATACCAAGACGAAACGCCTTGACACAGTTTTGATGTATACAGTATACATATAGTCAGGCATTCGGTATGTTTGGGTTCCGACTTCAAGAACCCGCCCCGGGATGCATTCATCACATGTTCCGAAATTCTTGGAGAAGCCACATGGACAGCCTCAAGGACATCACCGTGTTATCGTTGGAGCAGGCAACCGTGCTCCCGTATCTGACATATCGTCTTGCCCAGGACGGCATTCAGGTTATTCGCCTGGAGCACCCGGTGTACGGCGACCCCAACCGCATGATTGGAGAGAATGTTCTGGGCGAGGAACGTATGAACGCGTATTTTCTGTGCATCAATGCGGGCAAGAAGGCCTTGACCCTTGACCTTGCAGACCCTGAGGGTCAGGAAATCTTCAAAAAACTCCTGAAAGAACTGGATGTGGACATATTTGCAACGAACCAGCTTCCCCGTAACTATCAGAAACTGGGTATTGACTACGATTCACTTAGGGCCGTGAAACCCGACATCATCTGGCTGGGGGTGACCGGCTTCGGGCCCGACAGTGATGAGGCCGCATATGACCCAATCCTGCAGGCCCGTTCCGGTCTCATGGAAATGACCGGTGAACCGGATGGCGATCCCCAGGTTCTAGGTATTCCTCTCCCGGATATGGGCACGAGTGAGCATTCTTATGGTCTGTTGATGAAGGCCCTTTACAACCGGTCTGTTACCGGCGAGGGGGCCTGTATCAACATGTCCATGTTCGAGTCCTCGGTATCATGGCTCACTGTTCCGATCACTCTGTCGAAGCTCTTGGACCGGGAGATGACCCGAAGGGGCAATACCCACGAGTTCTTCTGTCCGGTCTCGGTGTATCCCACAAGCGATGGGTTCATATACCTGGCCGTGGGCAATGACAGGCAGTGGAAATCACTAGTTTCTCTTGAAGCATTCAGCTCCCTTGACCATCCGGAGTACGAAAGAAACGCAGGAAGAATCTCGGATGTAAAGAACCTAAACCGCAGAGTCGAGGCGATCACCAGGCAATTATCATCCGAGTCGTTGATCCAAATGCTGAAGTCCATCACTCTGCCTGTGAGCAAGATTAAGAACATCCGGGAAGTTTTGATTGACCCGCTTGTGGAGCGCCGGCT
>CAYPSZ010000056.1:0-10807 GCA_964413125.1 uncultured Desulfobacterales bacterium | reverse complement strand
CAGCACACGGAAGAGCTGGTTGAGATCTGCGATGTATCTTTTCCGGAACCACCTATACAGGGCTTTTTGGGATTCTTCAGGTGATAACATGCGACCTCTAATACATTTATTTGTTTTTTGCCGCCAATTCCAAATAAATATACCAAAACGCCCGATATTTGTCAACACCCTGATTCAATAAAATCAAACGTTTATGAAAATCTACCTTTCTTTTTCAACACCTGTGTGATACATTTATGACAAATAATTCAGACTAAAGTAAGTAAATTCAGGTGTTTAGAGAATCCAACCGTATTCTGACGCTGTAGGAAAAGATGTAAGGTGTTAACGTGTTGAGATGTTAAGCCTCCTCGACATTCAAAGTGGAATTTGGCAGGCGTGCTGCTCGCGCCAGCATGCGCCCGCGGATGTCTTCCTGAACAACGAGGCCCAAGACATAAGGGAGAAGCTGGAAGCCACGGAAAAAGGCGCCGCCTTTATGAAGGACTTCATGGTCTTCATGAACTAAGACGGATGGCGGATGCAGCGTATGAGCGAGATCAATCTCCCCTCCTGGGTTGAGGATCCGTTCCGCGCATTGGCCAATGTCAGGTAGTCCCTGCAGAAAGGCGGGGACTTCAACCTGGAGATGGAGAGGGCCAAGATAGAAGAAGAACGCAAGAAGGGCCAAAAGAAGGACCTCTCAAAGGTTCCGCAGGAGCAGAGAGGATGGTTCGAGCAGCTCATGGAGTTGGCCCAGAAGAGCGATATCTTCAGCGAGGAGCACGACCACTATCTAGATCTCTACACCCATTCCGTAATGTGGAGAAGCGCACTGGGTCTGGGTCGGCGATTCGTCCAAGTCGGGGCGATGGACGACCCCGAGGACATATTCTTCCTCATACCCGACGAGGTGCGCCGCGCCGGAATCAATCCGGATCAGTTCAATCTAAGACCCATTGTGGACCGGAGAAAATCGGAGTGGGAAGAGTGGAAGAAGAACTCCAATCCGCCCGACATGCTGGAGGAGGGTAGAGACTGGGCCCTCTCTGACGAGGAGGTCATAGAGATAAGGTCAATCGCTGAAAACGAAAGGATCCCTCTGGAATCTTATATGGCGGCTGAAAAGGTCAAAGAGAATCGGTTCGAAAGGCTTCCGGGCAGGAAGGGGTTCTCTGATGGGGACAATAGTGGAGAGTAGGAAAACCCTGTGCAGAATGTGTGACCACGGCTGCGGGATGGAGGTGGAGGTTCAAAACGGACGTCCGGTCGCGATCAGGGGCTGGAAGGAACATCCCTTCAGCAAGGGATGGCTCTGCGTAAAGGGACTCGCGGCCCTGGATCTGTTCCACTCTCCCATGAGGCTCGAGGCCCCCCTTGTTAGGAGGGAAGGGCGGCTGGTGGAAGCGACCTGGGAGGAGGCCCTGGACGTGGCCGCAGAGAAGCTCATTCGCCTCAAGGAGAAACACGGCGCAGAGAGCCTCGCCGTCTACCACGGCGAAGGCGTGGGCCACCAGGAAATCAAGGCCTACATGAAGCGCTTTTCCAACGTCTTCGGAACCCCGAACTTCATGAGCGTGGGATCGCTCTGCAACGCCGCCCGAACCATAGCCGAGTCGCTCACCTTCGGGGGGCTGACCAAGCCGGACGTCCCGCACACCCGTTTTCTGATGGTGTGGGGGGCTAACCCTTTGATCTCCCACGAGCCGTATCCGCCGAGGGCGTTCGGCCGGCTCCGGAAACAGGGTGCAAAACTGGTCGTGATCGACCCGCGAAGGACGGAAACCGCCGCCAAGGCGGACCTCCACCTGCCCGTCCGACCGGGAGGGGACGAGCCCCTCGTCTTGAGCATGCTTCACGTCCTCGTGCGGGAAGCGCTCTGGGACGAGCCGTTCGTAGAGCAGTGGGTCCCTGAGTGGGACCGGCTTGCGCAAACCGTCGCGATGGACCGTTTCTCGCCGGAGGCCGGGGAAGCCGCAACCGGCCTAGAGCCGGAGCTCGTGCGCAGGGTCGTCCGCCACTATGCCGGCACAAAACCCGCGAGCGTGCTGACGGGGAACGGTCTCGAGCACCACCCCGGGGGGGTTCGCACGATGCGGCTCCTGGCCGTCCTCAAGGCGGCTACCGGCAACCTGGACATTCAAGGTGGAGATCTCTTCACCCCGCCACCCGGGCTGAACGACATCACCGCTCCCCTACCCGGCCCCCCGGCTCCGCCCATCGGTTCAGACCGTTTCCCGCTCCTGTGCCAAGCTCGCAAGGAGGCCCACGCCCTGGCGCTGTGCGAGGCCGTCCTGGAGGGAACGCCCTACCCCGTCAAGGGACTGATCACAGCCGGCGGGAACGTCACCATGGAGTGGCCCGGCAGCAGCAGGGTCCGGGAGGCGCTCGAAAAACTGGACTTCGTCCTCGTCATCGATGTTGTGGAGTCCCCGGACTGTAGGCACGCCCACGTGGTTCTGCCCGCGTGTACCTTCCTGGAGCGGGACGAACACCGTGTAAACGTGTACCAGAACCTCCCCTGCATCACCCTGCGACAACGCGTGGTGGACCCCGTGTTCGGGCTTCCCGACCAGATGATCTGGGTGAAGCTCGCCGAGCGAATGGGACTCGAGGCCTACTTTCCCTGGAAAAGCTGCGGGGAGGGGATCGACGAGATGCTCCGCGGATCAGGCGTCACCTACCGGGACCTGGTTTCACGCGGGGGGATTTTCCCGTACGGGCGGACGAGATACCGGAAATACGAGGCCGACGGATTCGGGACGCCCACAGGCCGGGTGGAAATCTTTCCGGAGAGGCTCCGCGCCCTGGGCATAGATCCGTCTCCCGTTCGGGATGAGGCCGCAGGCGGCTTCGTCCCGTCCAGGAGCTTTCCGCTCCTGCTGACCACGGGCGGCAACCTCCTTCCCTACACGCACTGGCAGTTCCGCCACCTCCCGAAGCTACGGCGCATGTCCCCCGAACCGCTCTTCGACGTCCACCCGGACACCGCCGCCTCCTGCGGCCTGTCCGACGGGGACCCGGCGGAGATCGAAACCGCTTTCGGCCGGATCCGTTTGAAGGCGCGTGTAACAAAACGCATTCGGCCGGGTGCGATCCACGTGCCGCAGGGGTGGGAAGAGGCCAACGCCAACGAACTGACCGGGCTGGAGGATCTGGACCCCGTGTCTGGCTTCCCTAACCTCAAGTCCCTCGGGTGCCGGATCCGAAGGCTATAGCCGGAAGGCCGCAGGAGATGCGGCCGTTTTATTAAGGCTAAGCTTAGCATTTTTCGCAGCCATCGTCGGAGTCTTGGGCCGAATGCTCGCCATCACCGGTGAAAAAACCATAGCGAAGCGAAGGTTTTGGCATCCGATGCATGGCTTGGTTATACAGCCTGTAACGGTTTAATCCGATCAACTTCCTCCTTGCCCGATTGAGCTACAGTCCATAGGGCAACAGCACACTGGGCATTCAGCCAGAACTTTGGGGAATTACCAAACAAACGAGCAAGGCGAAGTGCCATTTCAGGGCTAACCGCACGGCGCTCGCGCAACAGCTCATTGACTGACTGGCGAGAGTCACCCAAAGACTCAGCCAACTCCGAAACAGTCAAGTCATAGTCCGGCATGAAATCCAGTCTTAGCATTTCACCAGGATGGGCTGGCTTGTGTTGCATACCGCCGGTGTTCGGGATACTCATAGTCGTCACCTCCCTCAGTGGTAGTCGCATACTTCGACTCTGTACGCATCACCATCTTCAAAATGAAAACAGATACGCCACTGATCATTTATTGAAATCGCGTGCTGCCCCTGCCTGTTTCCAGAAAGGGGATGTAGGTGATTGCCGGGTGGCACTTTTAAGTCCTCCATCTGCTCGGCCAGATTCACGTACTCTAGTTTTCCGGCAACTCTTGGAGCAACATCCGTAGGAAACTTCTTTGGCTTCCCCTTGGAGTACAGCTCCTGAGTTCGTTTGTCAGCAAAGGATTTGATCATGCGCCAAAGATCATACCGGTACTGCATGGCCTACCGCAGATGAAGATAGTCGAACCGGGAAAAATCAAAGAGCGCCGGCTTTGTTTCAATTGACCAAAGCCCGTACAACGGCATCAAGCACTTCATCCAACCGGCTCGGCATCCTCGGCGGGGAGACCCAGGAAGGTCGCTAGCCGTTCAACCCATTGCGCCTGCAACTGCCTGCGATGCACCAGCACCAGAGTATTGACCCGGCGGTGGGGAATCAACCAGGGGCCGACCACGGTTTTGCCGAAAGCGGTGGCAGCAGCCAGAACACCGATATCGTGAGGGACCATCGCGGCGACGGCGATTTGTTGTTCGGGGGTCAACACACCCTGAAACGAGGCTGGAAGCGGATTTCCCGAAAAGCGCTCATCTCGCACTTGGACGGCCACTCCCAACTCATCGAGCAGGCGAGTCACCACCTCCAGGCAACCGCGCGGCAGGCCGTTATGCTGGGGAAAATCTTCAGCGCAAGCCATAATGCGCGGTTTCCTGAATGTAGTAAGGCGCATGGCCTGGAATTTGTAAAATTCCGGATTCTGAAACGTCGCCAGGCGCAGCAAACGATTGTGCAGGCCTACAGAAAGGGATGCCTTGGGGATATACAACTGATCGCCTAACACCAGCTCCAGCCGTTCGGGTAATTTATCTGGCGGCGGTTCGTGTGTTTTCCGGGCGCTGGACCATGGTTTCGGTGAGCTAATTGGCAGCCAGTTTACGGGCCAGAGTTGCCGGAATCGCGGAGGTGAAAAAGAACCAGATATGGGAGCCCTTGCCTGAGCGTGAACGTTCCAGGGCCAACGGCAACGCCAGGCGGCGGCAGGTGGTATAATAAGCCGTCGCGTCCTCCTGCCATCCCGCCTTATCAAAATCGACGGCCAGCAAAAAACAGGTTTCATCCGCCAGCATGGGATAAAGCCCCACGACGAACGGTTTGCCTTGTGCATCGTAACCGGCAAAATGGGCGTGAATCACCTCATGGGTGATCGGCAGTAGTCGCCTGCGGGCGCAGCGGGCGCATTTGCCGCCGGTTTGCTTAATGCATAACCCTCGCACCCATTCATTGCCGCAAGCCGGCTGATAGCCGGTCTGACCGGTTATCAGGCTCTCAAAACGTCTAGCATAAGGGTCGTCGCGCCCGTGGAACAAACTACGGAACAGAGCGATCTTGGTCTCCGGCGAGAATGATGATGGATATCAGGGGCGTTCATTGGTTTCACCCGCAATTAATATCACGCTCGTCTCATTTTCTCCTGTGCCGCCGCCATCCGTGTTCATCATTACAAACAACCAACCGCCGCGTCCTCCAAGCCCGCTTCGGTCTGCGTGAACCCGGCATCCCTATCGGTCGGCACCCGCTTAATCACGGACACACTTTGAGCCCGTCAATTTTCATGAAGTGGCGGTCGTAGGTGAGCAGGGTGGACCCGCCTTTGAAATTCTCTGACATCCTCTTCCGTCCAAATCCCGAAAAGATCCAGGAAATCTTCACGTCCCACCCAGGGTGGCAATGCAGCGCCCCTTGCTGTGAGGATGGTTATACCGGAATATGGCATCTAAAAGTCTCTTAGAAGCCGTATTTCGGCGGATCATGCTCCGGGCATAATCCGCCGGTTCATTCAGCGGGTGGGTTAGCTGTCGTCCCTCCGGAAACATGGTAACAGTCTCCCCCGGTACCCATCCCTCTGCCGGATCCCCTTGTGGAGGTTGAGCCGTTCACCATCATCCATTCCCGCGTAATATGTGCCCGGATCAATCCTCGCACGAGCGGGCCTGAGCATCTCTAACCTAGGAAACCGCCTGCTTATGAATTCCTGCAATTTTCCGTCTTCCGCCAGGACCAGGGCACTCAGGCTCTTGACGCCGCGTGCATCAGGCCTGTATCCACGTCTCCGCTTTGCCGCCTGCCGGTCCAGCTTGTCATGAAAGCCCTTCAACACTCCCAGACGGTAAGACCTCTTGTTCCCGGAGACGGGACCCGCGGCTTTTCGCTTGTGGGACTTCCATAGGATCTCCATCTGATTCATGAGAAAATAATAGACGTATTCCGCAATATGGACGTTCTCCACCGTGCCCAAGAGCTCCATGGTACGGTATTTAGCGCAGTCGGCCGGATCAAAGAGGTATGAATACACAACATCCACGAAAAAGTGATCACTCAGGATATTACCTACCCCGCGCTGGTAGTTCTCTATTCGTTTCTTCTTGTGGTTGATGATGGCATAGGAAAAGCCGGCGGCCTTATCCTGCTCGATCCGTTCGATATTATACTTCTCGATCAGTTCATTGGCCTTCTGCATGGCAAGCAAGGCCTCGTTTTCATTCGCGGAGCGGGCCAGTGACAAGAGTTTCCTGACCCTGTCGAGCCTGCGCATGCTTTCGGAATCCATCTCGTCATCAATGGGTGTCTCGATACTTCGCGGGACATCCCCACCCGCGCCTCTGAACGCCTCCGGCACCCCGATCATGGAACAGGCCCGCTCAAATAGAAATCCATGCCCCTCGCTCGCCCTGAAGACCTCGGAAACGATCTGGTGGGCCATTTCATGTTTGAACACATTGAGAGTCACATCCCAGCAATGCCCGGTTATCAGATGAGCGGACACCTTGATGGTTCGGGAATAGGGATCCCACGCTCCCCACTCTCTCCGGGCGGCGGTGATTTCTATTGCGGGCCTCGGCAGGGAGACTTTGTAGCGCCAGCAGATGTCTTCATGCTCCAGGTGCAATTCCCGTATCCAGGCATTTTGCAGTTTGGTTTCCTCTTCTGTTAGATTCATGCGTTTAGACCTCTTTGCTTCACTCTTTCGCAACTTATTGGCACAGGGCACATACCCATGGATAAAATCAAGGACCGTTTTTCTCCACAGAAAGAAGTAAATAATCTAAGCTTTATCAAAAGAGCCGCCGTGAGTATAATTGCATCTCTTTAGTGTAGGAAGGAGAATATTTATGGATAAAAAAACCGACCGACTTATTGAAGCCCTTGACAGGCATTGCCGTCTTGCCACCACACCCGTGGCCGTCAAATTGGCCGGAAAAGATGACACCCCGATGGAAAAGACCCGGTATCCTTTGGATCATACGGGACACCGCTTAGCTGTCTGCCAGGGCATGAGCCTTGCCCGAACCCTGGGATGGACCATGGGATTCAGAAAAGAGGATCACGCCTGTCCAATGCCCAGGGTGTTCATGGGACACATCAGCCCGGACAAATTCCTGCAAGGAGCAGCAGCCGGATTCTACCAGGACGAGCCCGAATATATGGAGATCATGGAGGCCTCCTATGCGAGGTGGCCGATGGATTCTTTCCAGGAAATATGGTTGAGCCCGGTAACCCGATGTGAGTTTGTCCCGGATATCGTGGTTGTCTACGGATCCCCGGCCCAGATCCTTGCCTTGATTCAGGCGGCCAATTTCCGAGTCGGCTCCGGGCTGAAATCCATGAGCAGCGGCCGTTACGGCTGTTCCAACTGGGTAGCAGGCGTTCACCAGACCGGGGAGTGCACCTACATGATTCCCGGCCCTGGAGAGAGAATTTTTGCAGGGACCCGGGACAGCGAGGTGTCTTTTGCCATGCCCTATGCCAAAATCGACGGGGTTGTAGACGGCCTGAAATTCATCAGCGGTAAAGGGGCATACCGGTATCCAGTACCGAATTTCGGTATGCTTTCAGAGCCCAAAATCCCGGCCAAATATTTTGATGTTGAGCACTAGCGGCAAGCACATAAACGACTGGGCCTTTTCCTTATCTCTCTTCATGCAGGTAAGGTTTGCGCCTCGGTTGGCCGGGTACACGGGAGAAGGTATGGCACGAGAGCCAGGAGATCACCCTGGAGGATGACGGTTCGGTACTGTTCGAGGCCGAGAAGGAGAAGGTGTCATGAAGGACCGCCTAGCACGTCCTGTGCTCCGGCGGTGGGACGCGGGGATTTTAAGAAAGCCTCCAACGGATCGGCATTTGAATTTTGCGCTCTGCTCTTTGCGGCGGGGGCAATTTGGTGATTCATCTCCCGGGATGAGATTGACTCCCTGCTCGAGGCTTAAGGGGGTTCTCAAGGCTTTAAGAATGGTTATGGTATTGAGTATGATGCCATCCGAAGAAATAAATGGGGAATGACTAATGGAAGAACTGAAAAGTCCTATGGATATCTTGAAGGCGCTGGAAAAATCCAACTGCCGGGAGTGCGGGGAAAAGACTTGCCTGGCCTTTGCCGCGGCGGTTTTCCAGGGCAGAAGATCCCTGGACGAATGCCCCAGGCTGGGCCCGGAGGTACTGGAGCGATACCAAGGCAGGACAGCGAGGCGGACGACCATCGAAGAGGAAATGGAGACCACCGTGTCCCGGTTGAAGGAGCAGGTGGCGGCCGTGGACCTTGCCTCGGCCGCCGAGCGCCTGGGCGGAAAATTCTCGGGGGAGCGGCTGACCATCAAGGTCTGCGGCAAGGACGTCCATGTGCATCAAGACGGGGAGATCAGCTCAGAGATCCACGTCCATCCCTGGCTAACCATTCCGCTGCTCACTTACATCCTCGAAGGGGAGGGCATTCCAGTCGGCGGGACGTGGGTCCCCTTCCGCGAGCTCAAGGGGGCGGGCGCCTGGGAGGGCCTCTTTGAGCAGCGGTGTGAAAAGCCGCTAAAGAAGGTCGCCGACTCCTACACAGACCTGTTCGAGGACATGCTAGACGTGTTCAACGGAAAAAGGGCCGAGCAGCTCTTCGACTCTGATATCTCCGTGGTGCTCTATCCGCTCCCAAAGGTCCCCATACTCTTCTGCTACTGGAGGCCGGAAGACGGCATGGAATCCAGCCTGCACATCTTTTTTGACTCCACTGCAAACAGGAACCTAACCATCGGCGCCGCCTATGCCCTCATCACCGGTCTGGTGAGGATGTTCGAGAAGATCGCCCAGAGGCACGGGGTGGAAGCGGCTGCCGCAACGGGCTGAGAATCGGAAAGGAGGAAGCTCGTGACCGAGGAACTCAAGGTTTCATTTGCAGGCATAGGTGCCACAGGGGCGGTCCTGGCAGCGGCCCTGCTGAGCGCCGACCACCAGGTGGCCCTGGTTGACCCCAAGCCGGGCCTGGACGATAAGCCCATCATTTTTCGCCTTTTGTCGAATAAGGGTATCCAACGGATCTTCCAGATTGTGAATGGTAATCGACTTCAAGGTAACCCTCCCTCGACAATGTGAACCATAATCGAGCCCCCTATTCATCAAATCATTCGCACAGCATGCGCCCGTTGTGTTCCCTGGCTTCCTCCGAATCAATGGGTTTGTCGCATTTTTCGCACTTCACTGATTTCCCCCAAAAGAGTTTGAGAAAGCTGCACCCGCCTTCTCGGCAAGCGTCGTGTTTTGTCATGTATCATCAATCCATGTTCATCACCCAGTGCAATGACTGCAGGAGGCAGCCGAGAATCGTTATAGAGCCACTACTGATCGGCATAGGGCCGGTCTATTTCGGAAAACGCCCTCAGAGAAGATCCGGGAGGTCCGTGCCGAGGACGAATCGGACGGGCGTTCCCTCAACCTTCACCTCCTCCTGAAGGCCCGTGTTCACCACGAACGCCTCCGCCGGCCCATAGGCCTGGATAAAGCTGCGAAGAGCGCGTGGGATCCTGGGCCGTTTCAAGGCCGTGGCCTTGACCTCGTACACCGTCAGCCGGTCCTCCCTCAGGAGCACGAAATCCACCTCCGCATTGGAAACGCTCCGCCAGTAGTACAAGGCGTCGTGAAAGGGATCGATCGCCTTGGAAAGCTCGGTGAACACGGCATTCTCCACCACCTTGCCCGCATCCTGCCGCTCTTCCAGAGGGGCGAGCCCCCCGAAGAGGTAGTTTCGCAGCCCGTTGTCCAGGAAGTAGACCTTGGGACGGGACGTGAGCTCGGCCCGCTTGCCCCCCACGTAAGGGGGAAGCAGGCGGATGATGTGGCTCTCCTCCAGGATGGCGAGGTACTGGCCGACCGTGCTTACGCTGATGCCCAGGGCTTCGGCCCAGTGGGAGAAGTTCACCAGGTCGCCCGTCTGAGAGGCCACGAGCCCCAGCAGCCGTCGAAAGGCCTGGGGGTTCCGGATGTGGTAGAGGTCCGAGGCGTCCCGCAACACAAAGGCCTCAACCAGCGGGCCCAGGACCTCCCGGGGCTCGGGACTGAGAAACGCCTCCGGGTACCCTCCCCGCACCAGGAGGGTCTCCCACATGCGGCGCCGTTCCATGGCTGTCACCGTGGGCGCTCCCCGCCGCGAGGAGATCTCCGCCAGGCAGAACGGGAGCAACAGACACCGCCTCGCGCGACCGGCCAGGGACTCCCGGGTCCTCGCCCGCAGGTGAAAGCTGGAGGAACCCGTGGCCACCACGAACACACCCGGCTTCAGGTCCACCAGCCCCTTGAGGAACAGGGCCCCCTCATCGAGGTGCTGAATCTCGCCGAAAAACAGCCCCTCCGCGCCGGGGGCAACCTGCTCCATCTCGTCGAGGAAAATGCTCGGGGACCGGCACAGCTCCCGCACCGAGGGCTCTTCGCAATTCAGGTAGACTGAAGGACACGATTCCCGGGCCAGGAGGTGCCAGATGAGGGTGGACTTTCCGGCCTGACGGGGGCCTATGACCAGCAGGGCCCGGTCCTTTTCGAAGGAAAGGGTCGCCTTCCGCGGAATGTAGTTCTCCGGGACCTGGGATTCCGCGCACCCGGGCCAGAGCATCGGGTTCTCCACCCAGGGGTTGAGCCGAAGAAAAACCTGGTAGGTCAAGGGATCCATTGGGAAGATGATACTGCAAAAGCAACGCTCTTGTCAACAAACAAGCCTGCTTGTTTTCTATGCTA
>CAYPSZ010000055.1:0-4344 GCA_964413125.1 uncultured Desulfobacterales bacterium | reverse complement strand
CGCGGCGGGGCAAACGGGGCGCGAATTCGTCTTGCTCCGCAAAAGGATTGGGCAGTCAACGAGCCGGCCCATCTGAAGACGGTGCTCAAGACCCTCGAGGGAATCCAAAAGGAGTTCAACAGCGCACAGCCGGGCGGTAAGAAGGTCTCGCTCGCCGACCTGATAGTCCTTGGTGGATGCGCGGGTGTGGAGCAGGCGGCGAAGAATGCCGGCCACGACGTGACGGTTGCGTTCACGCCGGGACGCACGGACGCGTCCCAGGAACAGACCGACGTGGAGTCATTCGCGGTACTCGAACCGGCTGCAGACGGGTTCCGCAACTACCTGAAAACCAAATACTCCGTGACTGCTGAGGAACTGCTGGTGGATCGGTCGCAACTGCTGACGCTTACCGCTCCTGAGATGACTGTCCTGTTGGGCGGTATGCGCGTCCTGGATGCCAACTTCGGGCAGTCCAAGCACGGCGTCTTCACCAAGCGGCCGGAGACGCTCACTAATGACTTCTTTGTGAACCTGCTCGACATGCGCACGGAGTGGAAGGCGACCTCGGACGAAAACGTTTTCGAGGGGCGTGATCGCCAAACGGGCGAACTAAAGTGGACCGGCACCCGTGTCGACCTCATCTTCGGCTCGAACTCCCAGCTCCGGGCCCTGGCGGAAGTCTACGGATGTGAGGACTCCCAGGAGAAATTCCTTAACGACTTTGTAGCGGCATGGAACAAGGTGATGAACCTTGACCGCTTCGATTTGGTCTGATGGTATCAACAACCTCTTTCAAGACTTTTGGTTTATTTCTGAACTGCAAAAGTGGATGAAGAGGAAGTGCTTACCCGAAAGCACGTATTTATGTTTTGGTTTTTCAAGATAAACTATAACAACAAATGAAGGCGGTGTTTCAATGAAACTTGAAACGCCGCCTTTTTCCTAAACCACAATGACGTAAAAGATAAAAAGCTACAATGTAATCGAAGCGGTCTGATGCGTTGTGCCGGACCGCTCCACCCGCCGCGCATACTCACCTAAGGGTCCGGTTTCTGCCAAGCACAATATGACTAGATGCTTCTTGCAACACGACTCTCTTGTTGCCAATTGTAAGCGAAAGTGCTAGCCTTCGACCATCGAATCGATGCTGGCCATTGTCATTTCTTCAGGTCAACTCGTACATGGCATGGGACAACGAGGTATGGACATGATGGCAACTGAAGACTTCCTGGATAAGATTATACAGACCTGTCCTGATGGGATCATCGGCATCGACCGAAAGGGAACGGTGGTCTTATTTAACCCCGCGGCTGAGAAGCTTACGGGCCGGACCGCTGAACAGGTGATTGAGAAGATGCCCATAGAGGAACTTTATGGTTCCCCCCAAATGGCGCGGGAAATAAAGAAGGAGATCTATGGTGAAGGACATGGGCCCCATGGACGTGTGGAAGGGCTTGAGATAACTGTGAAAGACACCACCGGGAAAAGAATTCCCATTCGCCTGTCCGCGGCATTGATCTTTGAAGGCGGGATTGAGCTCGGCAGCGTAGGGTTTTTTCACGACATGAGCGTCCGAAAGGAGATGGAAGAGGAACTTCGGAGGAGTTCCATTACCGACAGCCTGACGGGGCTTTATAACCGCAGGCACTTTCATACAACCCTCACTGAAGAGATGGCGCGGAGCGCTCGATACAACGGCCCCTTAAGCCTGGCCATTTTCGATCTGGACAATTTCAAGCCATTCAATGACACTTACGGGCATCAGGAGGGAGATGCAATACTTCGCCTGGTAGCTCAATGCCTAGGATCAGTGTTTCGTTCAACAGACCATGCATTCCGTCTGGGGGGCGATGAATTTGCAGTGCTTCTGGTGGAAACCGACCTCGAAAATGCCGGGCAGGTCATGGAAAGGTTCAGGACCCATTTTGCTGGAAAATGGCCTCAAAAGATGGCTTATCTGGGCCGGAAGCTTAGGCCTGTCACCATCAGTATCGGGGTGTCCCAGGTTGCAGGCCGGGAACAAGCCGACAAGTTCCAACTCAGGACCGATCTGGCCATGTATGAGGCCAAGAAAGCAGGCGGGGACCGGGTGGTTCTAGCATCCGAACAAATAGGCCTATAACAAAGGACTTGCAAGCGCCTTGCCGTCGTCTTAGGGGGAGCCGCCTAGTCACGGATGATTTCACAGACACCCCTGGCACAGGCCTGGAGGGATCCGAAACAGTTTTCAACCTGGGTGAATCCGAGCCTCTTGAGAATGGAGGCCGCGATAATGGCTCGTTGCCCGCTGCCGCAAAAAGTGGGCAGGGGGCTTTTGGCGCTGATCTCTTGGACCTGTTTTTCAAGATCACCCAGGAAGACATGCTGCGCGCCGGGCAAGTGGCCCCTTTCGAACTCCCTACGGGTTCGTATATCCAGAAGGGTAAAGTCTTCAAGACCGATGATTCTTCTCTGGATTTCGCCGGCGTAAACCGCTTTTATGCTGTCAAAATATTTACCCTGAATCTCCCATTCATGGAGACCCTTGTGCAGAAAGCCCTCAATCCGGTCAAAACCGATCCTGGCTAGATACGTGACAGATTGTTCAAGTTCATCCATTGATTCGGCAATAAGTCCAATATCTGCATCATAGGTCAAAAACCAGCCTGCATAAAGAGGCACCATGTGCAAAGGGATGGATATGCTTCCGGGGATGTGCACCCCGGCAAATGATTGAGCGCTTCTTACATCCAATATCTGCATGCCCTGCTTGAACCGCGCTTCCAACTCTCCGGCATTCATGGGTCGTGGAGGATGTAAACAGCCCATGGCCGGAGGCCCACTCAAGTTGTACTCCTCCATTTTGGAAAAATATGGAGGCAGAGCGTGTTCTTCCCCCACCTTAATCCGGATGAACTCATCCCTGTTCTTCAGCTTGAGCAAGGGGTTGTTTCGCTTTTCAAAACCCAGGGTGGAGAACTCCCGCTCAGCTATGCCTGCTCCGCATACCGAACCTGCTCCGTGGGCAGGGTATATGATCACCTGATCCCCCAGGGGCAGGATCTTGCTGAATATACTATCGTACAGGAGACCGGCCATATCCACTTTGTGCTCCGGGAGGAAATCAGTCCGGCCCACATCCCCTACAAAGAGGGCGTCTCCCGTGAAAACACCAAGAGGGTCCATGCCGGAAGCTTCATCGTAAAGGACCAGAGAAATGCTTTCCATGGTGTGCCCAGGCGTTTTGAGCGTCCTGAGTCTGATATCGCCGAACTCAAATTCTTCTGCCTCTGAAGTTGTGCGCCCATAGGCGAACAAAAGCCCGGCCCCATGAAATACTTCGGCGCCCGTCAGTTCCGCCAGCTCCATGGAGCCGATGACATAGTCCTCGTTACGGTGGGTTTCAAAGATATGAGTGATCCTGCAGCCGTTTGTGTAAGCAATGTTCAGATAGATCCCGCAGTCCCGCCTGGGGTCGATAACGGCGGCTCGGCCCTTGTCTCCAATGATGTATGACAGGTGGGAAAGACCTTCTGACTTTATCTTTTCCAGAAACATATTGACCTCCGTTCTTCACAGGGAAAATTTCTGCGGCTCATCGCGGATTAGTGTAGAAAAAGTGCTGAGGAGCATGTTTAGCGGAACATTGCCCTCGGAATAGTATAAATGACGATGGGAAAAACTCAAAGGAAGTTTTCCCATGAAACTTCCGCCCATGTTTACATCCTTTGTAAATGACGCTGCGAAGGCCTTGAGGCGAATCAGCCCGCAAGAGTTTATAGAAGTTGCCGTTGAGACCCTGACGAAGTTGTTGGATATTCCTACCATTATAGTGAAGATGTCGCCGTGTGAACAGGCTGCGGGTCGCTTGCAACAAAAAGCCACCAAGAAGAGCATCGTGCATCCGGCATTTGGATGTATGGGGTAAAAAGACCTTTTTGCATTTCCTGTCTCGGCGTTTCAAATGCGACGATTGTGGCCTTATTTTTACTGAAGAAATACACTTCGTGGATGCCCATCGCAGTCAATCCAGGGCCTTTGAGCTGCACATCTATAAAAGCCTGCCTTGCGGGGACCTGCAAAACCGTGGTTCTGCGTGAGGGTCTGAATCACTCTACGATTAAATGGATATTCAACCGTACTATCTTCGAGAAAGTCAAATGCAGAGAAAGGGCTGCCCGATTTCTCGTTGCATGGACGCTAAAAGTCAAACGTACAGGCGATAAAAATCTGACAAATTTCCTTCCCAAATTGAAACATTGGCGAGGCCAGAACACTTAACTAGTTTCCATCCAGAAATGGCTATTTTCCGCAATCTCGGCGTCAATCTGCGGGATTCCTTGTGCGGCGTACTCCAGTACGCCTCCGCGTAATCCCTTGATT
>CAYPSZ010000054.1:0-11195 GCA_964413125.1 uncultured Desulfobacterales bacterium | reverse complement strand
TCAGCGCGCCGTCTGCCACTAAACACCTGGATGAGCCGCATGGACAGGGCCGTCACCATGGCCGCGAGCAAGAGCACCAGGACCTGGAAACGGGGAAAGTCGCCCATGGTGGTTCCCCTGAATGCGGCATGTACAAGCCCCAGCGGAACAGCGGTATATGCAATCAGATGAAACGGTTTCCATATCCGAAAGGAAAGATGAAATCCGATCCCCAGGAGTGCCGGGACGGCTGCCGCAGTGAGCAGGAGCAGCGCCAGACGCCCGGCCACCATCTCCCAGATATCAGTTGTCAGCAGGGCGGCACTAACAAGGTTCCAGCCGCCCGTGACATAGAAACGCAGAAATTGGAGGAGAACATGACCCAGGAGTAGACCGACGGCAATTATGGCAAGGGTCTTGTGTGCCCGAAGCATCCTGTCCAGGCCGAGTGCCCGTTCCACCAGAAAGTTGCGACTGCCGAGCAAGACCAGGATCACGAGAAGCAACAGGCCTTGCTGCGCCAAAATGGAACTGACTGCTGCGGCTATGCCCGGCGGCCTCATTGTGGCCGAGGCCTGCAGGAAATCAACCCCCCAGCAGACGGTTAAGAGGGCCGAAGGCAGGGCGGCAAAAAAGATCAGCAAGCCACCAGCCTCTGCGCCGGGAAGAAATCACCGGCTGGATGGACGCCCGTCATCAATGCTTCCTATTCTTTTGTTAAGTCATTGAAGGAAGAGGTCGTCACTAAAGGTCCTTGCCGGATTCCAGAGCGGAAAGAAACTCCACAATGATGTCCCTTTCCGAATCGTTCACCCTGGCTCCTTTCTTCTGCATTCGGACCACATATTCATCCCAGGCCCTGGAGTCGTAATTGCCGATCTTACGTTTGACCCTGTTAAGGTTGTGGCAGGCAGTACATCGCTCTTGAACAAGCACCCTGGCTTCTCCGTGCTGTTCAGCCTCCACCAAGGAAAGCGCGGAAAGCAGGAAAAAAGCCGAAGCAATTCCTAGAACAGCGGGTATGATCTTGTGCATCGTGTCCTCCTTTGAAAAGCTCACCGCCGGGCGGCATCATGCCCGGCCGGCGGGGAGGGAAAGCATGCCAAGGGATAAAAGGATTCAGCTTCAGGCCCGTTCCAGCGCTGCGATCCTTTCTTCAAGTGGGGGATGGGTCATAAAGAGCCGGCGTATGCCGGAGGCCTTTGATCCTGATATTCCGAAGGCGGCCATCTGATCGGGAAGATGGGGCCGGCCCGCGGTTCTCTGAAGACGCCTGAGGGCCGCCACCATTTTTCGGCGCCCCTCCATGGCCGCAGACCCCGCATCCGCTCGGAACTCTCTCTGGCGACTGAACCACATTACTATGGTACTGGCCAGGATACCGAATACTATCTGGGTTACAATGGTGGTGAGAAAGAAACCAATGCCGTGTCCTTCCTCATTCTTTAAGATGACTCGATCAACAAAGTGCCCCACCACGCGCGAGATGAAAATCACGAAAGTATTTACAACTCCTTGAATCAAGGCTAACGTCACCATGTCTCCGTTGGCAACGTGACTGATCTCATGGCCGAGAACGGCCTCCACTTCGTCACGGTTCATGGCTTTGAGAAGCCCGGTGCTGACAGCCACCAAGGCATTGTTTCTTCTCATGCCGGTGGCAAATGCATTGGGATCGGGCGCATCGTAAACAGCAACTTCGGGCATGCTGATCCCCGCGGAAGATGCCTGCCTGCTGACTGTATTGACGAGCCAGGCCTCCACTTGATTTCTCGGTGATTCAATAACCTTGGCTCCGGTAAGCCGCTTGGCCATCCACTTTGAGATGGCAAGCGATATGAAAGAGCCCCCGAACCCGAAGACGGCGGCGAAGACGAGGAGATTTGTAAGATCGAGGTTGACCCCTTGCTGGTCCAGAATGGAGTTAACACCCAAAAGGCTTAATACGACAAAGAGAACGGCCAGTATGGCAATGTTTGTAACAATAAAAAGAAACACACGCTTCATATTTCTGTTTTCCTCCTTCTTTCATTTCATGAGATATAATAAATATTTTCTTGGGCGAAGCAAGCCCTTTCGCTCAGCCTATGTTTGATAAAACCCATGCATATGGAACATAAAACCGAAATCGGATTTGCCTCATTTTGAACGGCAAGATATCGTAATTTCCAGTTTGACGTATTGCGGGTTCCGGCATAGCCTGAATATGCGCGGAGGGCATTTCCAATGAGACCAAGACTTGTAATGTGTAATCTACTTCACGAGGTAGGAGAGTTAAGGGAGTTCGCTCTTAAAAACGGTTTTACGGGGATCGACTGGTCCTTTGACCCGGAACGAATACCCCAGACCCCTTTGCAGGAATCGAGGTGGGTGAAAGAGCAATCCAAACTGTCGCCTCTTGAGGTTAGATATCACTGCCCGTTCGACCGGATGGACCTGGGTCATGAGGACCCCCGGCAGGTTGCCCATGCGGAAGGGATTTTCCGCCGCGTTATCCGGTTGGCCTCCAAGGCCGGAGGCCGATACCTTTCCATCCATGTCGGATTGGGTATTGATTCCACAGAGCCCCTTTCGTGGGAGTCCACTCTGAATAATTTGACTCGTCTGGTTCGATTCGGGGCTGGGTACCGGATAAGAGTGTGCCTTGAGAACCTTGCCTGGGGTTGGACCAGCAAGCCGAATCTCTTTGAAAAGCTGATCCGGCTCAGCGGGGCCGGTGTGACCCTGGATTTAGGCCATGCCCATGCATGTGAAGCGGTCAGGAGCCGGCAATATTCGGTGGAAGACTTTGTGGCCCCTCACGCGGACAGGGTTTATAACGCCCATGTGTATCAGACCGAGATTCCAGGCATTGGACATGTGCCGCCTGATAACGTAGATGAAATAGCCGACGGCCTGAGCCTGTTGGTGGAGGCCGGTTGTGAATGGTGGGTGATGGAGATACGTGAACAAGAGGGGCTTCTGAAGACCAAGGAAATCACGGAGGCCTTTCTGGCGAATGGAAATGCATCCCGTCCTCTGTCAATGGGGCCGGAATCCTCCGCCTCGAGGCCACATGGCGGTCAGGGCGCCTGAATTGCCCCGGCCGCCGGCAACAGAAGGAATGGTTCAATCATGGAAGATCTAAGCAAGGTCCGCCTCACGGAAACGGTCTCGGGTTCCGGTTGAGCCTCCAAACTTGCTCCAGGGGACCTGGACAGGGCGCTTTGCGGCATGGAGTTTCCAACGGACAAGGACCTCATTGTCGGCCTGGACCGGGCGGATGACGCCGGCGTTTACCGGGTTACAGACGAGATCGCCATAATACAGACCGTGGACTTCTTTACCCCCATAGTGGACGATCCCTACTGGTTCGGCCAGATCGCAGCAGCCAATGCCCTTAGCGATGTATACGCCATGGGCGGGCAACCCAAGACCGCTATGAACCTCGTGGCATTCCCCGTAAAAGAGATGGACATATCCATCCTGCGGCAGGTCATCCAGGGAGGCCTGGACAAAATGAAGGAAGCCGATGTGGTCCTGGTGGGCGGTCACAGCGTGGAGGACAAAGAGCTCAAGTACGGGCTTTCCGTCACCGGATTCATCCACCCCGATCGTGTCCTCACGAAAAGGAACCTTCACCCGGGCGATTTATTGGTCCTGACAAAACCTTTGGGTACGGGCATCATCAATACGGCCATCAAGGGGGCCTTAGCCTCTTCAGAGGCGGTCCATACCGTCACCCTTCTGATGGCCCGGCTTAACCGGATCCCTGCAGAATTGATGCAGGGATATTCGGTTCACGCCTGCACCGATATCACCGGGTTCGGGCTCCTGGGGCACCTGACTGAGATGGTCCAGGGATCGGGATTCAGTGTGAGGCTCCATGCCGACAGCATCCCGGTCCTTCCCGAAACCATTGACTACGCCGCTATGGGGCTGGTGCCGGCCGGGGCCTATAGAAACCGGGACTTCTATCAAACCCTGATCCGCTTTGAGCCCGGCGTAGACCGCTTTTTGAAGGATATCCTTTTCGACCCGCAGACATCAGGTGGCCTTTTGATCTGTATGCCCGCCGGAGAAACCGAAAGGTTCCTGGCTGAATTGAAGGCAAGCAGCATTTCCGAGGCAGCCGTCATCGGAGAAGTCGTTTACGGGCCGGATGAACTAATAATGGTTTCATAGCCCATGTCCTGCATACACCAAGAGGTGCTTGAACAGTTCTTTCCGAGGGTGAGGGCCTTGTTCAGCCGGTTCGGGGTAAAACGCTTGAAGGGAAAAAGAGTGAAAAGGATGAGTTTCCAGAGGCTATACAATCATTTTCACTTTCACAACCACTGCATGAATCAATGCTTCCCGGGCAGACAGCGCCCTCCTTTGCCAGGAATCGGCATCTGGTTGAAGTCATGTTCAACTGAAAGCCGTAACGTTCTGCAAAGACCTTCATTCGGAGAAGATCCGACCCCTTGCCCCCGGCGTTGAAATCAAAAGGGCGCTTTGAAGAATAATTGAGGGTCTCCTGGGTGGCGAAACAGCCTTCAAATATCCTCCGGCTGTTCTGTTCGGCAATACCTACTCCATAGTCTCTAACCGTCAGTTCAAGGCCGCCTGCAGACTCCCTGACAATGAGCTCTATGCGTCCGCCGTCGGGAGTGTTTTCAACGGCATTCTTGATTAAGCCGTCCACGGTCTTTTCCATAACATCTCTAGGCATTCTGACAGAGGCTTCCGTCTCAATGCGCTTGACCATATTCACACGGCGGTGTGTATACTTTTCCTGCAGCGCCCGCAAACGCTCTTCCAAGAATCTTCTCAAGGGGATCTCTTCTATGGTGCTCTCCCGCAGACCGAACTCTTCCTCAAGCCTTTCCCGCAACCATTGTACGACCTCCCCCTCCCCCACTTTTTGAGCCAGCAGGGCCTCAAGTTCGTCAATACACTGTTCCAGCATAAATGACATCGTCGAATAGGCCCTGTATTCACGGCCCATCATGATATCCTCTACTTGAAGCTGGATCTCCAGTATGCGGCGAAGGTTCCTCTCGGCCCTTTCAACGGTTTTCGCCCATTGCGCTTCAGGCACAGCCGCCAGTCTTTTTCTCAACAGGGTAAAGGAGGCAAGCAGAACGGATGCAGGGGTCTTCAGCTCATGGGAAAGATGGTTTATGATCTTCTCTTTAGCCCGATTAAGGCTTGCAACCTCCTGGTACGCCTCGTTGAGCTCCTTGGAATACCTCGCATTTTCTATGGACAACGCAACCGTGCCGGCAATCATTATCAGAAGCCTTTGGTCCTGGTAATCAAAAGGTTCGCCCTTCTTGTTGAAAGCTATGAGAACTCCTATGAATTTGCCGCCGGCCTCGATAGGGACAATAATGATGCTCTTGGTTGGAAACCCCGCAGCATCGTCGAATTCTTGATAAAAGTCGGAATCCTTCGATGTATCAGCCAGGACCGCCGCCTCGCCTTTTTGTGCCACCCGTCCCAAAACACCCCGGTCAAGCGGATGCCTGATCTTTTTTAGGCGATGCCTGGTCGAGGAATCCTCATGAGAAACGCCTAAGAAATATACGTTCTTGCGATTCTCGTCAAAGAGCCCCACCACGGCACCGTCGGTGTTGAGAAGCCGTTTCACCTCGCCGCTGATAAAGTCAAGGAGTTCCTCCAGCGCCGGATACCTGGGCAATGCAACGCTTATCTTGAAAAGGGTTTCATTGATGCGCTTGTTCCTGAGTTCTTCAGTGATGTCCCTGAGGATGAGAAGCTGTTCCGATGTTTCCTGAGCCCCGTCCTGGGGGGAGAGCTGCCCTCGAATGCTTACATCCCGGATGCGGCCGTTCTTGGTGAGACGTTTTGTCTCAATTACGGCATCAGGGTCTTCTCTGAACGCTTGCAGGATTTCTTCCGACTCCTTTTCCAGGCCGCGAGGGATATACGGAACCTTTCGTCCTATCAATTCTTCAAGAGTCCAGCCGAAAACCTTCGTAAATGCCGGATTTATATATGTCGTATTCCCCGATGCAGTGAACACGATCATAGGATAAGGAACAAAATCAAAGAGGTTCTTCATTTTGCGCCGGGCCTGTCGTTTGGCGGCGAACTCCCGCTCGTAACGCTCTTGGGCCTTCTTGAGCGCGCTCATGGTCTTGAACTTTTCAGTGGCATCCCTGGCTATTCCTCGAAAGCCCAGTTTTTTCCCTTGATGGTTCTTGACCAGAAAGGCGGATAGCTCTATGACCCTTCTGTTTCCCTCCTTGTCCGCTGTTTCCCATATGAGATTGGAAAAACTCTGGTGGCTCACCCACACATTGGTGAACGCCTCGCGAAATTTCCTCGCATGCTTTTCATCCATCAGCTTCTCGAGGCTCTGGTTTTTAAGTTCTTCCCGAGGATAGCCCAGCACCTTACAAAGTGAATTGCTGAAGTCTATAAGATTGCCATGATTATCCATCTCATAGTAACTATCCCCGGATTCGTCCAGCAACTCGCGCAGCTGCTTCTCAGCCCCATTGGTTGTTACGCCGGGTGATGCAGATTGGTCCATAGTGCTTTCCTCTTTTTCACCCTGTTCCTTTCAGTTCCGGGTCTCAAGTAACGCTTCGGCAACCTTGTCACCCACGGCCCTGGTTCCCATGCCCATACGGCCGGCATCCAGGCTTTTCAGGTCTTGCGCCACCACTTTTCTGACGGCCCGGTTGAGAAGCTCCGCCGCTTCGTTCTCGCCCAGGTGGTCCAGCATCATCTGGGCCGCACATACGGCGGCCATGGGATTGATGACATCCATGCCGGCATACTTGGGGGCCGATCCGCCGATGGGTTCGAACATGGACACGGCTCCGGGGTGGATGTTCCCTCCGGCTGCAATGCCGAGCCCTCCCTGGATAATGGCGCCTATATCCGTAATGATGTCCCCGAACATGTTGTTGGTGACGATCACGTCATAGATCTCAGGATTCTTGACCATCCACATGCAGCAGGCATCCACGTGCTGGTAGTCGGTGGCAATATCAGGGTATTCTTCGGCCACAGCCATGAACCGCCTCTCCCACAGGTCCGATTCAAAGGTCAAGACGTTGGTCTTGGCAACCAGGGTGAGCTTTTTGCGGCGGTCCCTTTTTCGGCATGCCTCAAAGGCATATCGGATGCACCGGGCCACGCCTTTGAATGTGTTTATTGACTCCTGTACAGCCACCTCGTCATGCGTGCCCTTTCGCAGAAACCCTCCTGCCCCTGAGTAAAACCCTTCCGTGTTTTCACGGATCACCAGAAAATCGATGTCATCAGGCCCCTTGTCCTTGATGGGGGTATAAGCCCCCGGCAGGAGCACCACCGGTCTGAGGTTGATATAAAGGTCCAGTTCGAACCTCAACCTGAGAAGGACGTCGCGTTCCAGGATGCCCGGTTTGACGTCGGGATGCCCTATGGCACCCAGATAAACGGCGTCCATGTCCTTGATCTCCTGCACCATGCCGTCCGGCAGGAGGGTTCCGCTCTTGAGGTAGGCTTCGCCTCCCACATTGAATGTCTCGAACGCGAAATCGAGCCCACAAACGGGGGCAAGGGCGTCAAGTGCCTTGAGACCCTCGGCAACCACTTCGGGACCGGTCCCGTCACCTGGAATCACGCCTATATGAAATTTTTTAGCCATCAAGATCTCCTATTCAGCCATCGTTTTGCCTGCAGGGACTTTAAAAAATCACAGAACGGATGAATTCATTGCATTTACAAGCGTTTTTGCCGTAAGGGTTGTTCTGTCCCCCGGAGAGACGCCGAAAAACGAGTCCCCTTAAGCCCCATGACGTTCCCTGAGGTAGGGAACCAGCCCCCCTGCCTCAATGAGTTCCTGCATGAACAAGGGAATGGGTGCGGCATTAAACACGGCCTTGTCATGTTCGCGCACAATCTCACCCGAGGCCGGGTTTACGCTCACCAGATCCCCTTCATTCAGGGCTTGGGCCGCATCCGGAGCTTCAAGAAGAGGAAGCCCTATGTTGAAGGCGTTCCGATAGAATATTCGTGCAAAACTCTCAGCTATGACAACGCGAACCCCTGATTCCCGAATGGACAACGGTGCGTGTTCCCGGGAAGAACCGCACCCGAAATTCTTGCCGGCCACAATGACGTCTCCCTCTTTGACCCGGGAGGAAAAATCCGGGCGCAGGTCTGTAAAGCAGTGCGCAGCAAGCTCCTTTCCATCCGAAACATTCAAATACCTTGCAGGGATAATCAGGTCTGTGTCCACATGGTCCCCGAAGCGCCAAACCGTTCCTTTGACGTGCATAATCCTGGTCTCCTCAAAGATCCGATGGTGAAGCAATTCTTCCAAGAACGGCCGAGGCCGCGGCCACGGCGGGACCGGCAAGGAATACCTCGCTCTTGGGATGACCCATTCGGCCCATGAAGTTACGGTTGCTCGTGCTCAGGGCACGCTCGCCGGCGGCCAGGATGCCCAGATGTCCTCCCAGGCAGGGCCCGCAGCTCGCAGGGCCCACAACAGCTCCTGCCTCCAGGAATATCTCCATGATGCCTTCCCGCAAGGCCTGCAGGGCTATGTCCCGGGATCCGGGCAGTATGATAGCGCGGGTGTGTGGGGCAACAGTTCGCCCCTTTAAAAGATCGGCAGCCCGGCGAAGGTCCTCCAGCCGGCCGTTTGTACAGGATCCTATAAAGACCTGATCCAGAGGGACTTCACCGGCTTGGGAGACGGGGCGCACATTTCCGGGTGAATGGGGAAACGCAACCTGCAGCTCGACTTCGGACGCGTCCACATGAAGCTCGCGTTCCACGTCGGCTCCCGGGTCGCTGGTGAAGAAGACCGGGTCCCTAAGGATCCTGCCCTTTACATAGGCTCTTGTTGTATCGTCCGGAACCATTATACCGTTTTTTGCACCTGCCTCCACGGCCATGTTGGTCATGGTGAAGCGGTCCGCCATGGAAAGGCTCCGGATGGTTCCGCCGGCGAACTCCAGAGTCTTGTAGCCGGCCCCTTCCACACCTATCTCCCCCAGCGTATGAAGTATCAGGTCCTTTCCCCCCACCCAGGGTTTGAGCTCCCCTTCATACACCACCCGGAACACCGGCGGCACCTTGAGCCAGGTGGAGCCTGCGGCCATAACCGCACCAAGATCAGTGCTGCCCACACCTGCTGAAAAAGCCCCCAATGCCCCGTAGGTGCAGGTATGGCTGTCCGCACCCAGGATCAGGTCCCCGGGTCCCACCAGACCCATATCGGGCAGGATAACGTGCTCCACTCCACCGTTTCCGGGGTCATAAAAGTGACGAATGCCTTGCTCTTTGACGAACTCCCGAACTGTTTTCACCTGCTCTGCAGAAGCAATGTCTTTATTAGGGACAAAGTGGTCCGCCACCAGCACCACACGCTCCGGATCGAAGCCCCGCCCCGCCCCGATCTCACGGAACACGTCGATGGCCAGGGGAGCGGTGATGTCGTTCGCCAGGGCCACGTCCACACGAACCTGGATCAACTCCCCCGGATAAACGGCCTCGCGGCCCGCATGGGCCGCGAGGATCTTTTCGGTTATGCACATGGGCCTTGTCATTTAAAGCCCTCGCTCTTCCGGCGCCAGTGACGGGTTCCGCTTCAAATACTCGAGACGGTTGAGACCGTTTACGTAAGCCCTGGCGCTGGCGGTAATGATGTCGGGATCAGCTCCTTTGCCGAGGGCCACGAGCCCGTTTTCCTTGAGCCTTACCGTCACCTCTCCCAATGCATCGGTGCCTCTGCTTGCGGAACTGATGGAGAAGCGCAACAGCTTGGAGCGGGTTCCGGTCATCTTTGCAATGGTGTTGTATGCCGCATCAATGGGCCCGTTGCCGAACCCCGCGCCTTGTACCTCTTGGCCCTCGATATTGAGCTTGACCATGGCCGTGGGAACGAGCTGGGTACCGCTGACCACATTCAGGTACTCCAGTTTATACACATCCGGAGCCCGCAGAATCTCCTCTGCATAGAGCACTCCGATATCCTCGTCAAGAATCTCTTTGCGCTTATCGGCCAGGTCCTTGAACTTACGGAAGAGATGGTCGAACTGCTCGGGATCCGGATCATAACCCAGGGCGGCCAGCTTGTCCCGAAAGGCATGACGGCCCGAATGCTTTCCCAGGACGAGCCGGTTCTGGGAGATGCCCACGGTCTCAGGCTCCATGATCTCATAGGTCAACCGGTTCTTTAGCACGCCGTCCTGGTGAATCCCCGCTTCGTGAGCAAAGGCGTTGGCGCCCACCACCGCCTTGTTGGGTTGAATGACTATACCCGTGATCATGGAAACCAATCTGCTCGTTGGATAGATTTCGCGGGTGTTTATCCCCGTAAACAAGCCTAGGTGTGCCCGGTGGTTGTAAAGAGTCATGACCACCTCTTCCAGCGAGGTGTTCCCGGCTCTCTCTCCGATCCCGTTCACCGTGACCTCGACCTGGCCTGCTCCTGCTTTGAGTCCGGTCAGGGTGTTGGCCGTTGCCAGGCCCTGGTCGTTGTGGCAATGGACGCTGAGGACCGCTCGGTGCAAGTTTGGCGTGTGCACCTTCACGTAGCGTATCATCTCACCGAATGCGTCGGGAAGAATGTACCCAACCGTGTCCGGCACGTTCACCGTGGCGGCGCCGGCCTCTATGGCGGCTTCGAAAACTCGACAAAGGAAATCCCGGTCGCTCCTGGAGGCATCTTCCGCTGAAAACTCCACATCATCCGTGAATTTCTTTGCATACTTTACCGCCTCCACAGTGGCGGCGATCACCTCGTCCCGACGCATGCGTAGCTTGTGTTCCATGTGAATGTCCGAGGTGGCGATAAAGGTGTGAATCCTGGGCCGGGCCGCATCGCGGATCGCTTCCCAGGCCTTGTCTATATCCTCCTTTGAAGTCCTCGCCAGGGCGGCCACTCCAAGCCCCCTGACCTTCTGCGCAATGGCCCTGACAGCGTCGAGGTCGCCCCGGGATGCGGCTGGAAATCCGGCCTCTATGACGTCCACTCCCAGTCGCTCCAACTGGGTGGCGATTCGCACCTTCTCGGCGGTATTCATGCTGGCTCCGGGAGACTGCTCACCGTCCCGAAGGGTGGTATCGAAAACAATAATCCGGTTTTTGTCTTTCATTTCTACGGCCTCTCTTGTTGCCGGCCGGCGGAGAAGGTCCTGCACAACTCTTTACGCCTCTCCACCGGTAAACCGACGGGTTTGTATTGAGCAAAATGGGTTTCAAACCGTGAACGAGACCGTTTT
>CAYPSZ010000053.1:0-6952 GCA_964413125.1 uncultured Desulfobacterales bacterium | reverse complement strand
GGGGAGGGCGTAGGGGCTCTTGCCGCCGCCGAACTGAGCATCCTCGATGCGACGCATTGTCCTGGCGAACAAATATCCCCTGGCGGGAAAAACCAGCATTATGGGGATGTAGGTGTTTAGTGAGGCCTGAAAGTACCCGAGGCCATCCAGGAAAGGTCAAATCCGAGCACCATATATGATCAGGATCAAACTAAACAGGAGGTGACATAAGAAAACCTGTGCCATGGTTCAGGTGCCTCTCTTCCGCCATCACGGATTTGTAGCCGGTCCCGCCTCTTGAATAGGAACGGGAACGCCGTTCTCTAGTGTCTTTTCTCAAAAAAAAACGATTGCTTAAGCCGCAGTGGAACACGTGGGGCAGGGATCGGCTCCCCTTTCAAGGATAGCATCGATTATACGGTCATAGGAGCGTGTCACGCTGTTTTCCGGATCTTCCAAAAGCAACGACAGCTCACCTCCGTCCCCCAGCTCCACCATATGAGGATCCGTGGGGATCTCCCCCAGAAGCCTCAGCCCCATCTGTTCTGAGATCCGGGCGCCACCTCCAGACCCGAACAGAGCAACCTCCTTGCCGCAATGCGGGCATGTCATGGCTGCCATGTTTTCCACCAACCCCAGTATGCAGAGGTTCACCTGCCTGCAGAAATTGATGGACTTTCTTACATCAGCCAGGCTTATCTCCTGTGGTGTGGTCACGATCAGGGCTTCTGCGTCAGGTATGGTCTGGGCCATTGTGAGCGGTTCGTCTCCTGTTCCCGGAGGTGAATCGACTATCAAGAAATCCAGATCACCCCATTTAAGATCGGAAATGAACTGTCGGATGGCACTGATCTTGATTGGGCCTCGCCAGATGACCGCCGTGTCCTTGTTGTCACCGAGAACCATTTCAATGGACATGACCAACAAGTTGTCATTTACCGGAAACGGCCTCACCACGTCTTTATCTTCGATCCGGAGTCCCCCTTGAATCCCCAGAAGCCTGGGGATGCTCGGACCGTGAAGGTCAACATCCAGGAGTCCCACCCGCAAACCTCTATGGGCGAGAAAAAGGGCGACCACGGCCGCCACCGTGCTTTTGCCCACGCCACCCTTGCCGCTCATCACAAGGATCTTGCGGCCGATCTTGTCCAGTCCGGCCTTTATCATTATATCCTGTTCAGCTCTCTCCAAGTCCCCAGGCGTGGCTTGAATGGTGGGAAGTTCATCTTTTGCCTTCATACCTTTTCAAGATCTCCTCTCTGGAATAAACACCTCAAAGCAAGACCCCGGCCTTTTACCAAGAACATGAAAGCCTCCCCACAAGGCGCTTGCCGGTTCATGGGGAGGCCTCCGATAAAAGCGGCAAAAAAGCCGCTATCAGGTCGGGTCTTTTCTACAACTCCAGCCAGGAATCCGAATACAGGGAATGCCCCAGAACAACCCTGGCCGTCTTGACGTAGTCCCGGAGTTCCTTGGACAGGGAGTCCATATCAACGGCCTCCCCATCCATCACCTTATGAATGATCTCCACAATGTCCGGCCTCTCGCCCCTGGCGATAGCTATGAGCTGATCGTCATAGGCATCGGCGATGCAGGAGTACATCCCCTTCCGCTCCAGCATGACCATGTAAGTCTGATTGAGTATGGGGCGCAAGTGATCCGGCGGGCCGTTTGAGATGTTGGACAGCCCACAAGTGGACTTTGCGCCGGGCGCAATGTCCTGAAGCATCTCCATGAAGGCCATAAGACTCAAAAGCTGCGGCTGCTGGATGTTCACCGGCGTAACAATGCCGTCCACAAAAATATCCTCGTTTGGAACGCCGGCCTCGTTGGCCGCATAAAGGAGTTCCACCGCCAGTGCGGCCCGCTCGTTCTCGTCGCGCGGGAGCCCCTCTGGTCCCCACATGAGCGCGATCATGTTGGCCTTGTACTTAACGGCCAGCGGGATCATCTTTTCATAGCGCTCGGGGCGGGCCATGATGGAGTTGATGATGGCCTTTCCCTTGTGGACCGCCAGTCCGGCTTCCATGGCCTCGATGTTGGAGGTGTCCAGGCACAGAGGGATGGAATCGCCGATGGCCTCCTGAACCGTCTTGACCACGAACTCCATGAGTTCGGGTCCGCCCTTGCGGGCCGGGCCCAGGTTGATATCGATCCAGTCCATCCCCTTTTCGAGCTGGCGCTTCGCCTCCTCGGCGATCGGTCCGGGGTCCTTTTCCTTGAAGGCCTTTCCGATCTCCCGGTTTATTACATTCAGGTTTTCTCCGATCAATAACATAGGCTCTCTCCCTTAAGAACTAGGGTCGGGGGCTCGCCGCAAAAGGCGGCTACTTCTTCATCTCCTTCAAAAACTTCGGGATCAGGGACGCATCCCTGGGTCCAATGAGGATCTCCCAGTCAGGAAGCTCTTCCTCCATGTCCCCGCTGATTGCCGCGGCATAACCGGGAATGATGATCTTTCGGTGTTTAACCTTGTCGGTTATTCCGCTCTTCTTGACGAACATGCCGACGGCATCTCCAACAAACTTTCCGGCGGCCCAGGCGGTCATCACCGAAAGCCCTTCCGTATCCATGATCAAAAGCCAGCTCGGAATCCGGCTGGACTCGATCTCCCCGCTCACTATGAAGTAGGTGAGAGAGAAATTGGTGGTGATGAGAACAGGGGAATTCTCGTCAGGCGAGCCGATCTCGTAGATGCCCTGGGTCACGGTCATGGGCCGCTGCGGGTCGGTGTAGATATTGAGCCGCTCGAGCAGGATGGGGAAAATGCTCTCCCCCTTAAAATCGGACAGGATTACTATTCCTGCGTACTTGGCCACGAGAAGCGACGCGAGGACGGTCTCCATGTCCGGATTCCCCGCCATCTCGCAAGGAAAGGTGATCGTTGGAAAACCCAGCGATCTGTTACCGGCCTTGAGGGCGGCCCGGCGAATGGCCACCTGGTCCTCGAACAACTGCTTGGGTTCCCGGGCCCCGGAGTCCAGCACCAGGTCTTTCAGGCCCATGCCCGTAAGCTTGTCGGTCAGGGCGATGAGACCGTCGATGTCTGCGGCCTTAACAGCCAAAGGAAGATTGTTCTCCTTGGCCAGGTTTCCCAATTCTTCCGCGTTTTCCTCGGTGGCGGCGTAAAGGAGCGGCTTTTTGAAGCCCGCGGCCTCCACCCCCGCCTTGAGCACATCCGCTTTATCGCTCATGAGAACGAGGTTGAATTCGCTCTCGGAAGCGATCTTCTTGGCCGTCGCCCCGAAGGCCGCGGCATCGCCGTTTGCATCCTTGAGTGCCACCAGCTCGGGTCGAAGATTAACGCCTACGCGTTCATACTGAAGCGCGTTCCATTCCTTGAGTTTTTTGTCAAGGGTGTCCGAGTCAATGTCCGAATTGACCAGTGCGCCGAGGCCCGTCGGGCTGTAAAACGTTTTCTCGTGGCGAAACATGACTGTTTCGCCGCCCGCCTTCAAGGCCCGAACACCTGCGCCTATTGCCACAGGACGAATCGGGGGTGCGGAGGCCTCGGCAAGCTGCTCCCTGGCCTCATCGGAGACGTAAGGGCAGGCGTCCAGTTCCGCCTTTCCCGAGGCCAGATTCATGGCAAACGCAAGGCAGGTTGGGACTCCGCACTCTCCACAGTTTGTCTTGGGCAGCATTTTGAAGATCTGTATACCAGTCAGTCCCATGTTGCTCTCCTCATTACGAAGTGTTGTTCAGATATCGCCCATGTGCAGGATATCATCAACCCACAATGGAATCCATTTTCAGGGCGGGGTGATCCTTTTCCTGGAGGAAAGGAAGAATTTCCTCCTCGGTGATGCCCACGGTCTCGTCTGCGATCCGATCCAGGAGGTCCGGCATTCCTTCCTCCTTGGCACGAGCCTCAAAGCGCTCCTTGATCTCCTCCTTGAGCGATTTGGGCATCCATACGAGGCGTTTGAGCCCGCCGTCGCCCTTGACGAACTTCCTCTGGGTGACGTTGAATTTGGAGTGGCCCACGAAACCCGGAGAGGACTGTCCGCCGCCCATGACGCCCGCCAGGGTGGTGAATTTCATTCCGGAGGGGGTCTCTCCCAGGTAATCACGATGGACCGTCATGATGCCGTTACATGTGGGCAGGACAGCGGCGATACACTCGCAGCAACCGCAGGTGGTCATGGGATCCTGGACCAGGCTGTAAAAATTAACATTGCCTATGGCCTGGCGCGAGGCTTTGTGCACGAACTCATTCACTCCCTTGTAAGAACCGAGCACCGGGTCCACAAGCTCGCCCTTTTCCACAGGCTGGTTCGGTCCAGTGGGATTGATCTCATAGGAGGCCTTGCAGTCCATCCAGTTATACGCGCCGCACAGACCCGTACGTTCGGGGCTCACCACGCAGACATGGTTGGGAGCAAAAGACTGGCACAGGGTGCAGGAGTAGAAGGGATCCGTGTCCTCGTCCGTCATGCTCTCAACGCGCTCGTCGCGGTGTTTATACTCACCCTTGGCACGCTCGGTCAGCTTGTCCACGTCTTCCTGCTTGGTGTAGAGGGTCACCTGTACCTTGTCCAGAATGCTTCCGAAATCCTGGTGGAACTTGGCGTGGAGGATGGTGCCGATATCCTTGAGGGTAAAGCCCTTTTCCACGGCCTGCTCTCCCACCCGGACCCAGGAGATGTCCCTCTGCCCTATGTGCATGATGCCCTGGGCATAGTTGATCAGATGATGGATCTGGCGCTCCAGGATGGGTTCGAAATCCTCCTGCATCTGGCGGCCTGCCACCTGAACGTAGACGCCCAAGGGGAGGCGGTCTCCCTTTTTGCAGTCCTTGAGATCAGGGCCGATGACATCCACCTTGCCGTCTTCAATGGCGTTCATATCGGCCATCTTGCAAAGCTCGGTCATCTGGGTCTTGCCGCCGCCCATCTCCAGGTACAAATCGTCCTTGCGCACGCGCTCGCCCTCGAAGGCCGGACCATAAGCCAGAGGGATGTCGATCTCTGTGATGGTGACCTTGAGGCCGCGGATCTCTATGGACCGGGACGGCATATCGTCGTGGCCGACATTGGCAACCACGTGCTCATAGGTGCACACGCCCGTAGGCAGGATCTCGGGGATGTCCGTGTCAGCAATGGTGGGGAATCCCCAGTTCACGCAGCCTGCCGCATTGGCCGCCCACTCTGCGTTCACCTCGCCCAGGGCGTTGACGAATGCAAAGACACGGTCTTTCTGGTAGGCGAGCATTTTCTTGTAATCACCCGGCTCGATACCGCCGAAGGCCATGCCGGCCCGGTTGGCGAACCCAAGGGCGAAGACAGCCGCGGATATGTCCGGACCGAAAGGCACCAGCCTGGTGTTCCATCCGAGCTGAACCTTCTCCTCGATGAGCTGCTCGGCAAAGGTGGTGCCTCCCTGATTGGCAGCCATGAACACATAAATGGTCTTGATCTGGTATTCCTCGGCCATCTTCTTGGCCGTGGCTGAATCAGGAGCCGCACCCACTATGGCCGCAAATCCCGGGGCCGTGCCGTCCACGAACTCCACGCCGCGCTTGCGCATGATGGTGTCGTCGGCCGCACCCAGCCAGATCTTACCGTTGTCGATGTCAGGGTCTTCCACTGAAGGCTGGTAGAAGTCCGGGTCTTCCACATAGCGGATGGCCTCCACGATCTCTTCGGCGAAGAGCGAGGCCATGCCTGCGTCCAGCAGGGGCCCGAGAAAGGGCAGGTGGCAGTCCTTCTTGACGTGGGGCGGAAGGAGCTTGCGGGCGAATTCAAGTGGTCGTTTGGCGGAGTCGAGGTCCGTTACCTTGATGCCGGTAAGTGAATAAATGATGGGAAGAAAGTAGGCGGTATTGGGAAATTCCAGCTTCTGGCTTCCCCCGAATTTCTGCAAGGCCCTCTTGTACTTTCCTTCGGCCTTGGAAACAATATTGTATGCGCCCTGGATGGCTGCAAATGCTACGAGTTTTGACATATCTTGTATCCTCCCTTCTTAAGAGGTAATTCTTGAAGTTTCCAACAAAAGCGATCCTGGCGGGTCCGGAGACCCGGACCCGCCTATGTGCGCTTGATCAGGCCGCGTCCACCAGCTTCTGCCGGTCGGCCATATCCATGAGGACCCTGTCCCTGGCCTTGTCGATGCCAAGGGCCTTGCGTTTCTTGTCAATGTGCTGAATCATTTTGCGTGCGTGCTCATAGGGATCGGCCACCATATCCCACATGCCGCCGTATATTTCTTCCAGTTCCTTGTAAAGGTAGTTCTCGAACACCGGCGCGCCGCTCACGGGCAGGGTAACCCCGAAGACCGTGTATACACCGGAGGTGACAAAGTAGTGACCGATGCTTATGGCCTTCTCGCTCATCCACTCGGGCGCGGAACCCGCTGCAGGCAGGTCGCTGACATCGTTACCCAGGCCCCCGGCCTTGACCACCTCTGCGGCCGCCATAAGGATCCGGCTGTTGTCCACACAAGACCCCATGTGAAGTACCGGCGGAATACCCACGGTCTCGCAGACCTCGGCAAGGCCCGGCCCGCAGTAAACCGCGGCGGACTCGGGGGTGAGAAGCCCCGCCTTGCCGCACGTGATGGCGTTACACCCCGTGGTGAGTACGATCACGTCGTTCTTGATGAGTTCCTTGACAATGGTCAGGTGACCGTCGTCGTGGAGGGTTCGAGCGTTGTTGCAGCCGACCACGCCGCCGATGCCGCGGATTCGGCCGTTTATTATATTGTCGTTGAGCGGGGTATATGAGCCCCTGAAGGTCCCGCCCAGGTGGTAGTTGATGGCCTCGTAACTGAAGCCTGCGATGAGGTCGGACTTCTGGTTCGGGATCATGACCTCTTTTTCCCGGTTGGGGAAGTTCTCGATGGCTTCACGGACGATCCGCTTGGCGTCATCGAACGCCGTATGTTCATCAAACTCGATGTGGGTGGTATGCCCGGAGGCGATCTTGGCTCTAGGATTCGTGGTGATAATCTTGGTGTGAAAGCAATCAGCCAC
>CAYPSZ010000052.1:0-10226 GCA_964413125.1 uncultured Desulfobacterales bacterium | reverse complement strand
TCCATAACCCTTCTCACTCCCGAGACCTCGGAGATACACATTGTCGTGGCTCACGGCATACCGTCAGCGGCCGGCCGGGGCAGGTACAAGCTGGGTGAGGGAATCACGGGGCGGGTGGTGGAAACGGGGCGTCCCATGGCCATACCCCACCTGGATGAAGAGCCCCTTTTCCTGGACCGCACCCGGGCCAGGAGCCGGCTGGACAAGTCCAAGATCTCTTTCATATGCGTACCCATAAAGGAAGGAAAGCGCGCGCTGGGGGCCCTCAGCGTGGACAGGGTCTTTGATGTGGACTCCCCTCTGGAAGACGATGTCCAGCTCCTCACCATAATAGGCGGCCTCATCGGGCAGAAACTGAGCCTGCTTGAGAGAATCAACCGCGAAAAGGAACAGCTCGGCAATGAAAACATTCGCCTCCGCAAGGAACTCATCCGGAAATACAGCTTCAGCAATATCATAGGGAACAGCAGGAAGATGCAGGGGGTTTTCCACCTCATCACTCAGGTGGCCAGGAGCAATGCAAACGTGCTTCTCCTGGGGGAGAGCGGCACCGGCAAGGAGCTTGTGGCAAACGCCATTCACTATAACAGCCTCCGGGCGGACAAGCCGCTTGTCAAGGTGAACTGCGCCGCTCTCCCATCCAACCTGGTGGAGGCGGAGCTCTTCGGTTATGAAAAAGGGGCGTTTACCGGAGCGCACCGCCAGAAGGAGGGCAAATTCGAACTGGCAAACACGGGGTCGATTTTTCTGGATGAGATCGGATCCCTTGATCCTGAGAGTCAGGGAAAGATCCTCCGGGTCCTGCAGGAGCGGGAGGTCGAGCGTCTGGGGGGGACCAGGACCATCAAGGTGAACGTGCGTCTCATCGCCGCCACCAACAAGGACCTGGCCGAAGCAGTGGAAACGGGTTCTTTCCGTGAGGATCTTTTCTATCGACTCAATGTATACCCGATCTACCTACCTCCCTTGCGGGAGCGTGAGGCCGACCTTCTCCTGCTCTCGGATTATTTCCTGGAAAAGTACAGCCGGGAGTATGGAAAAGACATCCGCCGCATATCCACCCCGGCCATTGACGCACTCATGCAATATCACTGGCCGGGCAATATCCGGGAACTGGAAAACTGTCTGGAACGGGCCGTGCTCTTGTGCGACGACCGGGTCATACACAGCTACCACCTTCCGCCCACCCTGCAGACGGCTGAAGAGACAGGCACCTTCCAGGCCCAGTCGTTTGCAGAAGCGGTGGAAAGGTTCGAAAGGGAGCTTCTCATCGACGCCCTTAAGAGCAGCAGGGGCAACATCCGCAAAGCGGCCGAATCCCTGAAGACCACCGAGCGTATCTTCGGATATAAGGTCAAGAAACTGAACATCCAGCCGAGGCGGTACCGGTGAGGCCGTGTGAATGAACATGGTATCAACCTCAAGTCCGGCGGTTCATGCCCGCTGCATATTTTTTTCGAGGATCGGGGTTTTCCGGGAAGAACAGCAAGAGAGGGTGAAAAGCATGGGTGAGTCAATCGTGAAAACATATGGTAAGCACGGTTATTCCGCGCGGGAGGGGTATGGTTGCTTTCATGGATGAGCAAATCAAGATAGGAATCAGCACGTGTCTGCTGGGTGAGAATGTCCGTTATGACGGTGGTCACAAGCATGACCGGTACATCACGGATACGCTGGGGGCCTACTTTACCTTCATCCCTGTGTGCCCCGAGGTGGAGTGCGGGCTTCCCGTCCCGAGAGAGGCCATGCGTCTGGTGGGAAAACCCGATTCCCCCAGGCTCATGACGATCCGCTCAAAGGCGGACCTCACTGAAAAAATGCTTTCCTGGGCACGGAAGCGTTTGAAGGGCCTGGAGGCCGAGGGCTTGTGCGGCTTCATTTTCAAGTCCGGGTCACCCAGCAGCGGCATGGAACGGGTGAAGGTCTACGACGAAAACGGCATGCCCGCAAAAACCGGACAGGGCCTTTTTGCACGCGCCTTTATGGATCGCTTTCCAAGGATCCCGGTTGAAGAGGATGGACGCCTCCACGACCCCGGTCTTCGGGAGAATTTCATAGAGCGGATATTTGCATTGAAGCGTTGGCGGGACAGTCTGAGCAGTGGCCGAACCCCGGGAAATCTGGTGGACTTTCATGCGAGGCACAAGCTTCTGTGCCTGTCCCACAGCGAGAAACACGGCAGGGCCATGGGCAGGCTCGTGGCCGATGCCAAATCCATGCCCCTCGATCAGCTCTACAAGGACTATGAAAGCCTGCTCATGGATTCATTGGCCCTGAAGGCGACGGTCCGCAAGAACACCAACGTGCTCCAGCACATGATGGGGTATTTCAAGAAGGACCTCACGGCCGATGAAAAGCAGGAACTGCTGGAAGTGATTGATGAGTATCACAAGGGGCTGGTACCGCTGATCGTGCCGGTCACGCTGATCAACCACTACGTCCGCAAATACCAAAAGGAGTATCTTGCTCAGCAGGCCTATTTAAAACCTCACCCCCTGGCGCTGAAGCTTCGTAATCACGTATGACGCCTGCCGATCCATGGGATCCGGGACGGGCGGCGCTCAACCGATGACGGAGATTATGGTTTCTTTAACGGCTTGAAGCCGGGAATTATCGTAGATTTTCTGCCCCCGGTGGTCGCGCACATGAAAGACCCCTGTGATTCTGTCCCTGTCGGAATAGATGGTTGCGAAACGGATATCCAGGCCCAGTGAGGAAATTTCTTTGGCCAGCCCGTAAAGGAACCACTGGCGGCTGCCTGCGGAGATTTCAATGCAAGTGAAAAAGTCCGTTGCGTGGTTGTCGATCCTGACGTTTCTAACCCAGTCCACACCAGCCTTGTCGGATGCCGGTTGAATCAGCCGTTTTCTTTCGAGCCGCCGCTCCACTTCGGACCAGTCCTCCACGGCCAGGACCGCGTCCTTATGGGTCCTATTCCACAACTCCTTTTCCCTGTAAGGGTCCAGAGGATTCGTGACCCGGTAGATGTCAAAGGCGAGCCCGTTTTTCAAGGTGGAGATGCGGGCTGAGAGCACCTGGAGGTTGTTGACCGTGAAGACCCCCACCATCCTTGCGAAGAGTCCCGGCATGTCATAGGTGCAAAGGGTCACCTGAGTCACCGGGGCTGAATCCAGCTTGGTCAAGGACCACCTGATCCTCTCATCTCCCATGCTGAGCCCCAATCGGAAATGCAGCTCCATGTCCTTTGAAGGCGTGTTGAGAAAGTAACGCGCGGAGGCTTGTTCCATGAGCTCGAGGATTTCCTTCTTTGTATGGTCGCGGATCAGTTTCTTGTAAAGCGCACTTTTGCGTTCCCGAAGCCTGGTGGTTGCATCCGGAGAAGCAAGGCGGCCGCGCTCCAGTACGCGCCTGGTTTTCGAGTAGAGCTCGGTCAGCAGCATGATCCTCCACTCGTTGGAAGCGGCGGGGCCGGTTGCGAAGCAGTCCGCCACGGTCAGGAGAAAGAGCTGATCCAGAAGCGGCACATCCTGAATCAACTGTGCCGTCTGTACTGCGGTCTTCTCATCGTTTAGGTCGTGTCTTTGGCTGATCTTGACAAGCAGGAGGTGGTTTTCCACAAGGAAGGAGACCGTTTGAACGCCTTCTTCGGATACGCCCAGGCGCTTCAGTATGCGCGGGACCGTCTGTGCCCCTTTGCGGGAGTGATCACCCCGATAGCCCTTGCCGATATCGTGTAGGAGTCCTGAAAGGTAGAGCCAGTGTCGGGTTTTAAGGCCGTCAAAGGCGTTCTTGAAGCCCGGCCAGCGGTCATCGAACATCCCGTCGGCGATATCATGCAGGATCTGGATCGTACTGAGCGAATGAAGGTCCACCGTCTCCACATGATAGTATCCGAACTGGGCCAGATGCCGGATCCGCTTGAATTCCGGAATGAACAGACCTATCAACCCTATCTCCAATGCAAGACGCATGGTTTTGGGTTCCCGGGGCTCCAGGATAATTTCCAGGAAGAGGTTTCGGGCCTCGGGCATTCGGGCGAGACGTTTTCCCTCATAGACGATCTTCTGCTGCGCGCCCCATGTGAGGCCGGACCCCAGGGAAAGCCCCAGGCGGTTCGCCTCTTTAAAGGCCCTCAGCACCACAAGGGGGTCATGCTCCAGCATGCTCCAGTTATCAAGGACCAGGTGACCCTTGTGGATCCGGAATTCCTCTGTGAGACGGCCGTGTTTCGGGTCGGGCGGCGCGGGAAAGACGTTGTCCATGGCCTTTATCAGGAATTGCTCGCGGCCGTAACGAATCCGGTTCAGGTGAAGGTACACGTTTCTCATGAATCGCTCGGGGCCCGTGCTGTAAGGGCGGTCGTTGTAACCGAGGATTTTCGCCACATCCCGCTGGTGAGGGATGAGCATGGTGTCTTCACGCCTCCCGCTCAACAGGTGGAGGTGATTGCGGATTTTGAGAAGGAACCCTCTGGAGTATATGAGTTGACTGGGAGCGAAGTGAGAGAACCCCGGGAGCTCTTTGATCCGCCTGAACGCGTGGGTGTCCAGGAAAAGGCTGCTGATCCAGGCCATGAGGTGAAGATCCCGCAGGCCGCCGAGTCCTTCCTTGATCTCCGGCTCCAGTAAAGAGTCCACGCCGCCGTACTTGTTTTCCCGCTTTTCCTGGTAGATCAGAAAACGGTCGAAAAGGCCCCTTTGGTCGCATCTCATCTCCTCAAGGATTCGATGTCTGAAGGAGTGAAAAAGCTCCCTGGCTCCAAAGACGAACCGCAGGTCAATGAGAGAGGTGAGTACCGAGAATTCCTCCCTTAAAAGGCGAAACCCGTCCTCCGGGGTGAAAAAGGCGTACCCCATTTCCAGGTTTGCGTCCCATACAGGATAAAGGGCCTTGGCAATGGTCCGGCGCATTTCCTCGGGAAGGGTGTGTTCTTGGATCACAATGAGGTCGATGTCCGAACCAAAGCATAGTTCCCTTCGTCCCAAACTGCCTGTTCCCGCTATTGCAAAGGGAGGTCCTGATATCCCGCCGCCCGAGTCGTCGAATCCCGCCCGGAAGAGGAGCCGGCGTATGAAGTTATCGGCCAGCTCCGTATACCGGCGGGTGGTCTGTACCCCGAAGCCCCTTGCGGACTCCCGGTTCAACAGTTCATGTTTTTCTTGCAGAAACCATTGAATGATCTGGGCGGGTTCATTCATCTCATTGAATGGATGTAATGTGGTGCGGCCCCGGCTTGCAACATTGGGCACTAGACCGCATCTTCGTCTTCTTCTCCTGTTCGGATGCGGAAGGCCTTTTCAATGGACGTTATGAAGATCTTACCGTCCCCGATTTCCCCGGTACGGGCTGTTTCCTTTACAACTTCCACAACCCTGGATACCATGTCATCGCCCACTACGATCTCTATTTTGATCTTGGGAACAAAATCAACCACATACTCGGCGCCCCTGTAGATCTCCTTGTGCCCTTTTTGCCTGCCGAAGCCTTTTACCTCTGATACGTTCATCCCGCCCACGCCCAGGCGAAGAACGGCTTCCTGCACATCCTCCAATTTGAAGGGTTTGATAATGATCTCGATTTTCTTCATAACGCCTCTCCCGCAGGATTTTTTTGTGGTCCGGGGGGGCCTTGTGCCCCCCCGCTTATGAGCTTTAGGGGTTGGAGGGGTTTCGTTCCAGCAAACCTGAAAACCCCGTAAACAGGTAACAGAGGATGTATGGTAGCCGTCCTGCTGCCGGTATGTCAACGGCTTTGTGGATGATACATCCTCCTGTTTCATAAGCCGTCGAGGCGGGCCGTCGCCTCAAACCTGTCAGCGGTTGCACCGGCCCGGGATCCGCTGTAAAGTCATCGGTGTTATGACTGCCTGTCAAAACATTTTCAGATATGTTACGTGTTCTTGGGCTTTAGGGCGTCGAATCCTTTAATCCGGCTTGGCGCTAATATTGCATATAAGTCTGTTCCAGGAGGTGGGCAATCATAGTGAAGAAACATATCCTCAGGTTTGCAGTGGTTTTGGCCGCAGGCTTGTTCTTCCATTCCGGTTCTTCTGCGGTTGAGGAGATTCATATCGCGGCAATTTATGCCTTGACCGGTCCTGCGGCCAAGTCCAACTTGTATTCTCTGGCAGGTGCGCGCCTGGCGGTTCAGGAACTGAACAGGAGAGGCGGTGTCCTGGGAAGACCTGTCAAGATGACCGAGATAGACAACCGAAGCACTCCTATCGGATCCAAGGTGGCTGCCGACCAGGCCGCCCGGCTTGGGGCCGTCGCCATTGTGGGAGCTTCATGGAGTTCCCATTCCATGGCCGTGGCACAGGTGGCTCAGAAAAGAGGCATCCCGATGATTACAAGCATCTCCACCCATCGTGATGTCACCAGATCCGGGGACTATGTGTTCAGGGCGTGCTTTACGGACGATTTTCAGGGCAGGGTTATGGCGCGTTTCGCAGTGGAGGGACTGGACGGGAGGACCGCCGTAATATTCAGGAACGTTGCGAGCAATTACAGCATAGGGCTCGCCCGCGAGTTCAAGGCCGGATTTGAAGCCCTGGGAGGCCGGGTGCTGCTGGAGGTGGATTACAAGCACACCCAGGAGTGCTTCAGGGATACGGTGAGCCCCGCCGCCGGGTTGGAGACGGAAGTCGTCTTTGTTCCCGGCTACAATGAGAGCGGAAACCTCATCCGAGAGGCGCTCAGTGCAGGTGTTAAAGGGGTCTTTCTGGGAGGAGACGGTTGGCAGGGGGATGATTTTATGGAGCAGGGAGGTCGGTTTCTGGAAGAGGGCTATTATTGCAATCATTGGAGCGAGGAAGTTGAAACCGAAACCTCACGGGAGTTTGTAAAACTATTCCGTGGAGATACAGGGCCGGGATCTCTTATGCTGACCGCATCCGTTGCCCTTGCCTTCGATGCCGTCATGCTGCTTGCGGACGCCCTGGATCGCGCCGGCTCATCGGACGGAAAAAGATTGCGGCAGGCCCTGGCCGAGACCCGGGAATATGAGGGCGTGACCGGTTCCATCAGCTTTGACCAGCACGGAGATCCCGTCAAGGACGCGGTCATTATGCAGGTTTCCAACGGATCAAGGCGGTACGTCAAGAAGGTGTCTTTCCATACCGAATAACCCTTGAAGACCGAAGCTGAGGATATATAAATGAGAACCACCCTAAAACGGGATAAAACTTCTATGAAAAATAAATTCATATCCGCTTGTATTGCTATTATATTTGCAGGAACAATTTGGGCTTCCAACGTAATTGAGGGGTCTGCACAGGCGGAGCCCCTTGAGCCTGTCCGGATAGCAGTATTGCTCGCTCTGACCGGCATAGCCGCGGATGATAATTATCCCGCCATACAGGCCGCCGAACTGGCGGTTGAGGAGACGAACCGGAAAGGGGGTATTCTGGGCCGTTTGGTGGAACTCCGGTTCATAGACAACAGGAGCACGCCCCTGGGCTCCAAGCATGCGGCTGAAAAGGCCGTTCAGGCAGGCATTGTGGGGGTGATCGGGCCGCTCTGGAGTTCACATGCCATGCCTGCGGCCGCCGTCTTGCAGAAGGCACGGATTCCCATGATAACCCCGACCGCCACCAAACCTGAAATAACCAGGGCCGGCGACTACATCTTTCGGACCTGTATGAGTGATGATTTCCAGGGTTTGGTAATGGCCCGTTTCGCCCATGAAAGGCTCGGCGCGAAAACCGCCGTGGTTCTCAAGAACATAAGCGAGGAATACTCGGTGGCATTGGCCGACAGGTTCATCAATTCGTTCGAGGAGATCGGGGGGCGGCTCTTATGGGAGGGCGCCTACAAAGGAACGGCCGTGAGTTTCGAAGATATCCTGGAGGAGGTAAGGGTTGTTGACACGGATGTCCTTTTCATTCCCGGTTATGCAAGGGACAGCGGCTTGCTGGTTCAGCAGGCGGTTAACATGGGCATCAGATCCGTATTCCTGGGCGGGGACGGTTGGGGCGAGAGCATGCGGCAATATGCAGGAGAAGCCCTTTTGGGGGGGTACTATACCACCCATTATCACCCGGATCTGCCTTTTGTGGAGAACGTGGAGTTGAAGCGGATATATAAGGAGAGGTTCGGGTTGGCAAAAATCGATGATATTCGGATACCTCTTACGTATGATTCGGTGATGCTCTTCATGGAAGCCGTTAGAAGAGCCGGGTGTCCGGACAGGGGCGCCATAAGAGAAGCCCTGGCCGCGACTCAAAACTTCCGGGGCGCAACCGGCACCATTACGTTTGATGAACACGGAGACCCAATGGGCAAGGAGGCCGTCATACTGAGGTTCGAGAAGGAAAGGAGCGCCTTCATCCACTCAATCACCCAGTGAGATTAAAAAGCCGGTATGCTTAACAGAAGTCTCAGATTCAAGATCAATGCATCCATCCTCATCACCTGCGCCGCCATAGGACTTCTTCTTGGGACCCTTATCTATCCCTTCGAGCTTAAGCGGCGGAATGCGCGCTACGAGGAAATCCAGGTCCTTTTGGACACATTGTTTCAGGAGAAACGAAACGAGCTTGCCAACGAAGTTTTCGCCGGCCAGGACATGGCCCTGGCAAGGACGCTGGAAGACATGCTGAACGTAAAGGGCGTCGCCCTGGTCACGGTGCATGACATGGAAGGCGAGCCCCTGCTTTCAACCAGGGAATCCCACACCCAAAGCCTCTCCGTTAGTGATAGGGCCGCGATGGACCGTTCCCCGGTGTTCACTATTGCGAATACCGGGGAGTGGTCCTATGCTGAATACGCCACGCTGATCCAGGTCATCGGAGAGAGGATCGGCTACCTTCGAATCAAGTACGACCTGACGGATCTTGAACGTGAGTCATTAATGACCATGGGCTTCTTTGGAGGCCTCTTTGTGTGTATGCTCGCCACCATGCTTCTTTTTCTTAATCTGCTCCTTTCCCGTTCCGTTGTCAGGCCCGCATCACTTCTCCGGGACGCCATACGCAAGGTTCATGAGGGTAGGTTGGGCGAGCAGGTGGATTTGCCCGCGGGCGACGAGATCGGTCAGATGGCCGCCGACTTCAACGACATGTCCATACGCCTCAGGGAGCAGCACATAGCCCTTACAAATGCCGCGGAGGCTGCGGATGCCTATGCGGCCAGGCTGGAGGAGTCGAACCGTGAGCTGGAGGCTCTGAATACCCGGCTGGAGGAGATGGTGGATGAAAGGACCTCAGCTCTTCGAGAAAGCAATGAACAGCTCAAACTGGAGATAAGCGAACGCAGGCAGGCCGAGAAGGAAAAGCAGGACCTGCAGGACAAGCTGGCACGGTCGCAGAAGATGGAGGCCCTCGGGCTGCTGGCGGGCGGGGTGGCCCATGACCTCAATAATGTCCTTTCAGGCATCGTGAGCTATCCCGATCTCCTCCTGTTGGATCTCCCCGAGGACAGCGCTTTTAGAAAGCCCATAATGACGATTCAGGATTCGGGGCAGAAGGCCGCGGCCATTGTTCAAGACCTGCTGACACTTGCCAGAAGAGGGGTCACCAAGACCGAGGTCTTGAACCTGAACCAGGTGGTGAGAGATTATCTGGCTTCTCCGGAGCACCACAAGCTCAGGCAGTATCATCCGGGTGTCGTGATACATGAGGAACTCAGTGAAGACCTTATGAACATGAATGGATCCCCCATTCACCTCAGAAAAACCCTCATGAACCTGGTCTCCAATGCGGTGGAGTCACAGCCCCAAGGAGGCGAAGTCTTAATCCGTACGGCAAACCGTTATGTGGATCGCCCCATCATGGGCTATGAGGATGTGAGCGAAGGAGAATACGTTGTTTTGGAAGTAAGTGATGACGGTCCGGGGATCGACGAGAATGACCTGAGGCGCGTCTTTGAACCCTTTTACACAAAAAAGGTCATGGGCCGGAGCGGGACCGGGCTGGGCATGGCCGTTGTATGGGGAACCGTTCAGGACCACCACGGGTACATAGATATCAAGGTGGGGGTGGAAAGGGGCACCAAGTTTGTGATCTATTTCCCGATCACCAGGGAATCGGTGACCACCGGCACTGATGCCGTCCCCCTTGAGAACTACATGGGAAACGGAGAAATGGTGCTTGTTGTGGATGATGTAAAGGAACAGAGGGAAATAGCCGTGAGCATGCTTCGGAAGCTCAATTACAAGGGCCTTGCAGTGTCCGGAGGAGAGAAGGCGGTGGCCCTCTTGAAAAAACAGGAGGCCGACGCGGTGATATTGGACATGATCATGGATCCCGGAATGGACGGGTGTGACAC
>CAYPSZ010000051.1:0-10696 GCA_964413125.1 uncultured Desulfobacterales bacterium | reverse complement strand
GGCATGCAGGGTGATCTGGAGATCCTGAAGGACCTGGGCGGTGTGATGCGAGCAACCGCCCTGTGCGGCCTAGGCCAGGGCGCGCCGATCCCCGTGAATGACGGCCTGCAACACTTTGCCCGGGATTTTGAGATCCGGCTCGCCCAGTCCCGTTTCATAAGGACCCTGCAAAGCGCCTGATCGTTCAAAGATGATCTATTCGAACGGAATGGAACATGCGCGTTTATGCGATTAAGGATGCTGGATAAGGAGGTCAATAGGGATGAAGAAAATCAACTGCCCGTACTGCTTTGAGATTTTTACGGAGATTGAGAAACTGAAAGAGCACGTAATCGAAGCCCACCCGTCGGAATCCCTGCCGGAGCCCGCGGACATGATTGCCCTCAAGGTCAACGGCCGAGAGTATCGCCTCAGGGTGGAACCCCACTGGACGCTCTACCAGGTGATTCACGACACCCTCGGGATGACGGGCGTCAAGATGTTCTGTGACCGGGGAGCCTGTGGATCATGCACCGTGATCATGAACGGCCGGGCCATTCTCTCCTGCATGAAACTGGCCCTGCACTGCAATGGAGCCAACATCGAGACGGCTGAGGGAATCGCAGAAAATGGCCACCCGCTGATCGAGACCTATGTGAAAAACCACTGCATGCAGTGTGGGTATTGCACCCCGGGTTTTGTGACCACTGCGAAGGCCCTGCTGGATAAGAACCCCGACCCGGGCGAACACGAAATCCGTCATGCGCTGGGCGGAAATCTCTGCCGCTGCGGCACGTATCCGCAACACCCGAAGGCGATTCAAGAAGCGGCAGGGATTCTGAAAACGGCAAAGGAGGGCAGATGATATGGCTGCTGATGAACGCTCCAAGGCTCTGGAACTCCTAGATAATTTGAGTGCTGACAAGTACCCCATTCCCGAGGAGAAGATCAAATTCATCGGAAAACGGGACGTCAAACGCCTCGACGGCCGAGAAAAGGCAAGCGGTCTTGCCGCCTACACCATGGATGTGACTCTTCCGGGGATGATCTACATGAGGTTCCTCACGTCGCCTTATCCCCACGCCCGCATCCTTCGCATGGATACGTCAAAGGCCGAGGCCCTCCCCGGCGTGCGGGCAGTGCTCCGCCACGACGATCCTGAGCTTCAGGTTCGAGAGGATTGCGGGGGACACGGCGTGTCGCCGCGATATCCCCTCCCCGGGGTCGCCCACTTTCAGGGGGAGGAGTGTGGCGTGGTCGTGGCGGCCGACACGGAGGACATTGCCGAGGAAGCCCTCGGGCTCGTCCAGGTGGAATGGGAGGAACGGCCCTTTGTATTGGATGCCGAGGAGGCGCTGAAACCCGGCGCTCCCCTTGTCAACCCGGAAGACTTTCCGGACGGAAACCTGGAATCGGAGTTCGAGTCCGGCCGAGGCGATGTGGAAAAAGGATTTGCCGAGGCGGACAAGGTCTTTTCGTTCACCTCGCATCGAACGCAGCACACTTACATCAGCCCGGAACGCCCCTGCGGTGTGTGGCGATGGAACGGGGAGTATCCTGAGGTCTGGGTCAAACATCAGCGGCCGCACATCATCAAGCGCGCCGTTTCGTCCTGGTTCGGCGGCATTCCCATGAACCGCATCCACCTCCACATCCTTCATCAGGGGGCGACGTTCGGTGGCTGGACCCAGTTCGGGTGGAGCGTAGGGCCCTATTACTGCGCCGCAGTTGTCTCCCGTCGCACGACCCGCCCGGTAAAATGGTCGTTCTCGAGGCGGGAGGACTTCTACGGAGGGTCCATGGACGAGGGGGTCCACCGCTACAAAGTGGGCGTCAATAACGACGGCAGGATTCTTGCGGTCAAGGCGGAGTCCATCTACTCCAACCCCGCCTGGGGCGGTCAGGGACCGGCCTTGCACCTGGAGGAGTGCACCTGCATACCCCACATCTACGGCAAGAGGTCCAATGCCCTCACGAACAAGGGTCCCAACACGGCGGTTCGGTGTGAACAGCTCCCAAACGTCCACACGCTGACACTGATCATGGATCACGTAGCCGCAGAGCTGGGTATGGACCCCATTGATGTCGCTCTCAAGAACGACGGTGTCCATGGGCACACCATGGAAGAGTCCGTAGCGCACAAAAAAGAGCTGGGTTTCGAACCCATCGACAGCCTCAAGCTATGCATTGAAAAGGGAAAAAAAGCGATTGACTGGGACAATAAATGGCATCCGCCAGGGACTCGGAAGCTGGCAAACGGCCGAATGCACGGGGTGGGATTCACCTGGAACCACGAATGGGAGGACTCGGCCGGATCCACGGAGATCGCCCTGCGCGTGGAGAGAAACGACGGTACGATCCGTATCCTGGGCATGCGATGTGACAACGGAGTCAATGCCGAAACCGCCTACTGTCAGATCGTGGCCGACGAGATCGGGATGAAGATCGAGGACGTGTTCTACCGGCCCCACATTGATCCCGGCTTCTTCACCATGACGCCGGATTCATCGACCAACATGAGCGTGAACGGATTCGCGGTCCGGCATGCCGCCAGAATGCTGCGAGAGAAGATCCTGCAGGCGGCAACGAGCCCCAGGGCCGTCACGCAAAGAGGCAGCTACCCTCCCCACTTTCCCAACATGACGCCCGATGATCTCGACATCAGGGACAGCGTGATTTTTTGCAAGAAGGACCCATCAAAGAAATTGACCATGGCGGAGCTGGTGGGCATGTCCGGCGATGAAGGCCCTATGGCGTTCTACGAGCTGTATGGGACCGAGCGGACTGCCTGGTGCGAACCACTGTTCTCCCACTCCCATCACGTGCAGGTGGGGGCCTACCGCGGAGGCGTGCGTCCCAGGCTCGTGCGGCAGGCCCATTTCATGGAGGTGGAGGTCGATACGGAGACCGGAGAGATCGAGATCACCAAGGTCGCCAACATCAACGATGTGGGAAAGGCCATCAATCCGATGACCTGCGAAGGACAGATGTATGGAGGCACGTACATGGGAATCGGTCGCGCTTTGTGGGAGCAGATCGTGTATGATCCCAAGACCGGAGTCATGCTGAACGGCAACCTCCTCGACTACAAAGTTGCGACGATCGAAGACTGTGGACGCATCGATACCATCCTAGTTGAAACGGGTCAGGGGTTTGGGCCCTATGGATTGTGCGGAATCGGTGAGGACGTCGCAACGATGATCCCAGCTCTTCTGGGACCGGCCGTCTACAACGCCATCGGGGTTTGGATCGACGATTACCCCATTACACCCGACAAAATCATCAAGGCCTTGGGAAAACGATAGGGGAGTCTTATGCAAAAATTCGAACACATTAATGCTACCTCGATCCAGGAAGCCGCCGAACTGCTGGGACGGTACGGCGGAAACGCGGAATTGATCGCCGGTGGGACCGATGTTCTCGGAAAGATGAAGGACCGCATCCTTCCGAGCTATCCGGAAGCGCTCATCAACCTGAACACTATTCCCGACCTCGATGCCATGGAAGAAAAAGACGGTTATCTGCACATCGGACCGCTGACCATCCTGGAAGACATCGCAGAGAGCCCTCTGGTTCGAGACAAATACAAGGCGCTGGCTGAAGCGGCTGCCAGGACGGCCTCACCCCACTTGCGGGAGATGGGGACCCTGGGGGGCAACCTCTGCCAGGACATCCGGTGCTGGTACTACCGGAACCCCGGGGACCGGTTCCCCTGCCTCAGAAAGGGAGGCGGAAGGTGCTATGCCATCGAGGGAAACAACCAGTTTCACTCCATTTTTGGAGGCAGCGTCGAGGGCGGCTGTTATGCGGTGCACCCCAGTGATACAGCACCGGCCCTGGTAGCCCTGAACGCAGAAATTGTGACCTCTAAGCGGATCCTAAATGCGGAAGGCCTTTTCCAGGTCGATGTCTCCCGCACAACCGTGTTGAACAGGGACGAGATCGTGACCGAGATCCGGATCCCGGAGCCCCCGGAGCACACAACCAGTTCGTTCCTCAAATTCGCACCCCGAAAATCGATTGATTTCGCGGTTGTCAACTGCGCAGCCATGGTGACCACCTCGGCGGGCAAGGTCTCAGGGGCGAGGGTTTGTCTGAATGCCGTTTATGTCAAACCGTACAGAGCGAGAAAGGCTGAAGAAGCCCTGATCGGGCAAGAACTGAACGAACCCAACATTGAGTCAGCCGCCAAGGCAGTCATCGCTGAAGCCAAGCCCATGCAACACAATGGATATATGGTGAATATTGCTGAATCAATGATTAAAAGATGCTTATCAATATGCGCAGAAAATTATTAGAGCTTTCTGCATGAATAAGTTACGAAAGACTGAAGGCAAATCACAATAATATGTATTCAATTTTGTAAATCATCACTTAAGAGTTTATGATTGTATAATAAATGGAAATAACGTTTTTTATTGCTTGACTTAGAACTTATAGATCTGTCGTAAATAAAATCATATAATCGAAAAAAGTATGGTATCTGGCATTATGGAGCAGTGATTTATTTTGTTGGAATTAAGTAATAATAATTAGTTGCTTTGAGAGGCTATCAGTGTATTACAATACACCAAGAAGTAATCTTCTGGTGGTAAATTCTAACGAGTGGAGACTACGAAGCAGAGAGACAAGGCAATTCGGAAGAACCTTCTTGAGAAGCGAATTGAACAGCTGCTGAACTGGAGAACGGCGAAACACCAAAAACAGATACCGTGCTGAAGGCCGAAGGCAATTTTGCTTCCAGGGAATTTGAAAAGGGAATCAAACTTCCTGGTAGAAATTTCAAGCCGGGCAAAATGATAAGCAGTGATGCTGTTGGGATCTGGAATGATGCCACAGCCCCCAGATCAGCAGCGATAGAACAAATTTGCCCTTTCAACTCAAACCCGCTCCCTAACACTGAGCATGGCAATAAAGCAAGCGTCGCCGTTTGAAAAGGTAGAAATATTTCTGAGCAGGCCCCTACAATGTTCTTGTGGCCTGCATTGATCAAAAGGACGGTTCTAGCCTGCAAAGGAGAAGGCCTTCTGTCGTGAATCTTGAAGCGCTCACCCAGCAGATTTTGAATGGCTTGCTAACCGGCGCCAGCTATATTCTGGTGGCCCTGGGTCTTACCCTCATTTTCGGTGTCTATCGCATTATCAACCTGGCTCACGGCGCCCTTTATATGTGGGGTGCGTTTGCCTGCCACATCTTTGCCACCCGGCTGGGATGGAATATGTATCTTGCCACGCTCATGGCCATGATCCTGGCAGGATGCCTGTCCGTTGGCCTGGAAAGGACCGTATTCCGCAAATTGAAGGGAAGTGCGGATTGGATCATCCTGGTGGCGGGTCTGGGCGTGTATTTTGCGCTTGAGAATGTGGGATGGATAATTATGGGACCGAGGGAACTCCATATTCACGCCTTGGCCACTCAAGAGACACTCCGGTTTGGGTGGTTCTACGCAAACCTGCAACGACTGATCCTCGCAGGTTTGTGCTTGATCGTTGTCGTATGCATGGCACTGGTGCTCAAAAAAACCAATGTCGGTCGGGCCATTCGCGCGGCAAGCATGGATTCAGAGGCCGCCCTGCTCATGGGAATCAATGCAAACAGAATATCGGTGCTGGTATTCTTTCTGGGGGGAGCCTTTGCCGCGCTTGCCGGTTCCATCGTGGGCTCGCTCACCTCGGTCAATCCGGTCATGGGTTTTGCCCCGATGATCATGGCGTTCGTCATTGTCGTGTTTGGCGGTATGGGAAGTATTATTGGAACGGTCATCGCAGGGCTTATGGTCGGCGTTATACAAAACGTTTTGGCCTATACGGTCATTCCAACCTTCGCTTATACCTTTACCTTGCTGTCCCTTCTGGTGGTTTTCATCATTCGTCCGACAGGTCTGTTTGGGGATAAGGCATAATGCCGAAAAAATACATCATAGTAGGAATCATACTCGCGGCCTACGCTCTCATTCCTGCTGTTGCCCCCGAAAACATCGTGCATCTAATGGCGATCACCGGCATTTGGATCATCATAGCCTCAGGTTTAAATCTACTGACCGGTTATATGGGTTACGTCTCTTTTGGTCATGCCGGGTTTGTCGGTTTGGGGGCCTACATTTCGGTTTTGCTTTTCAGGCACTTGGATTTTAGCTTCTGGGCGGTTGCCGTTGTAACGCCTGTTCTGATGGCCCTTATCGGTGTTTTCCTTGGGACGGTTCTTCTCAGGCTATCCGGTATCTATTTCTCTATCGGAACCCTCTTGGTCGGTGAAATCCTCTATTCGACCTTCTACAACTGGTCAAAAGTCACCGGTGGGTATATGGGACTCAATGTTCCGCCCATATCCCTTCAAATTCCTGGACTTTTGGATTTTGATTTTGAGCTGATTCACTGGTATTGCCTTATTCACCTGTCGCTCCTTCTGGTTACAGGTCTGATGGCCTTCCTTGTTCGGTCCCAATTTGGAAAAGAGTTGATTGCCATCAAAGAAAATGAATCTCTCGCAGAGTCCCTGGGTGTTGATGTTCAGGCCAGGAAGAGGCAATGCTTTGCCCTGGCCTGTATGCTGGCGGGTTTCGGAGGGGTTCTCTTTGCCTTTTACATTCGGCATATTGATCCGGGTTCCTTTGCCATTGGCGCATCAGCCGAGTTTTTGACGATTGTGATCATTGGAGGTCTGGCCAGTATTGCAGGACCGTTTCTGGGGTCCTATCTCCTCAAAACCCTAACGCTTTACCTTGGCGCCCTGGGGCCCTGGCGCATGGTGGTGTATGGGGTGATTATCGTTCTGGTAATGCTTTACGCGAGAGGCGGCATTGCAGGCTTTGGTCATTATGTCTTGCATCGGGAAAAGAAGAAATGAGCTTACTTCAGGTTCAGAATGTTTCGAAATCTTTCGGAGGATTGGTCGCTATCAAGGACGTTTCTTTTCAGATTGAGTCCTCAGAAATAATGGCTTTAATAGGACCCAACGGGGCAGGCAAAACAACCCTCATCAATCTTTTGACCAATTTTATAAGACCTGACAGCGGACAGGTTGTATTTGACGGAATATCCCTGCACGGTTTGCCACGTCATACCATCGTCAAGATCGGTATGGCCCGGACCTTTCAGGCCCTTACAGTGTTTGAGAACCTTACGGTTTGGGAAAACGTGAATGTCGGGCATTCGTCTCGGTCCAGTAGGATGCTGCGATACGTTTTTTCCCGTCGCAGAACCAGGGCCGACATGGACCGGAAGGCATCCAAAAGAATACGTGACTGCTTAAACTATGTAAAGCTCAACCGCGGCTATTTCAAATGGAAAATGAGTTCGCTGTCGATGATTGACCAAAAGAAGGTCGCCATTGCCTGCGCCCTGGCCTCAGGACCCAAGTTGCTGCTGCTTGATGAGCCCATGGCCGGGCTGAACCAAAGCGAAGCTCATGAGATTCTGGACTTGATGCGCAAACTCAAAGAAGAGAGCATTTCCATTTTGCTGATAGACCACAACCTTGAAGCAGTCATGAGTGTTGCCGATCGGGTGTGCGTTCTCAATTTCGGAGTCCTGGTCTATGATGGCACCCCTTCTGAGATTTCACGCAATAAGAGTGTGTTAGAAGTATATTTGGGGGAGTAAAATGCTGGCCATCCATAACCTCACCGTCAGCTATGGGCAGTCGATCGTTCTTAAGAAACTAAGTCTGATGGTGGAAAAGGGTGAGATTGTTGCCTTGTTTGGCCCGAACGGTTCGGGAAAAACGACGCTCCTGCGGTGCATATGCGGCCTGGTCAAGGGGAGCGAGGGCGATGTTCTATTTGAGGGAAAGAGTCTAACTGGGCTATCAGTGTCAAATATTGTTCGGCTGGGTATCTCTCTCGTCCCAGAAGGACGTAGGGTTTTCTATAACATGACGGTTTTGGAAAACCTCCTGGTTGGGGGATATCTTCGTAACAAAGCAGGGGTCGAGAGAAACCTCCAGCAGGTTTTCGACATTTTCCCAACATTGCGGGAAAGAACAAATCAGAAAGGAGGTACGCTAAGTGGGGGTGAGCAATCCATGTTGGTTGTCGGCAGGGCCCTGATGAGTGAGCCCAGGTTCCTCCTTTTGGATGAACCTTGCCTTGGTTTGGCACCCATCATCGTCAAGAAGCTTGCAGAGACTTTTGAACAGGTGGTTGAAGGCGGATTGACGGTTCTGCTTGTGGAGCAAAATGCCAAGTTTGCCATGGGTTGCTCAAGACGAGGGTATGTGATTTCAAATGGGAAAATCGTGGCAGAAGGTAAAACGGAAAGCTTAATGTCTCGCGAAGCAGAAATCAGGAAGGCGTATTTGGGTTGCTGACGAACTCGGAATTCTGAAAAAAAGATGGCACAAGAAAGGAGTCATATCGTGGAGGCTAAAAACAAAAAGGGTCGGCATGTTCTGATGGGAATTCTAGCAGTTGCAATGCTCATTTTTTCGATCCAGGGTGTAGGGGATGTTCGAGCGGCAGAGACGCAGCCGGACAAATTCACCATTGGAGCAATCTTAACCTTAAGTGGCCCCATGGCCGCCATGGGGCTCCTTGAGAAGGATGGTATTGATATTGCCGTGGAGGCCTTTAACAGGGATGGCGGCGTGATGGTTCAGGGGAAGAAACGGCCCATCGAGGTGATTTATTTTGACGACGAAGGTACGGTTCGAAGGGCCATGGATGGCGCCCATGAATTGATCAGCAGGCACAACGTCAAGGCCATCGTCGGTCTTAGAATGAACGAAGCCATAGAGGCCGTTCAGCAACTGACGGAAAGAAGAAAGGTGTTGGTTTTGACTAGTGTTGCCTCTTATCCCGGCGTATTCTTGGGTAAGGACTATGGCATACTCATCGGGGATTCCGGCTGGACGGAATCCACTTCCCTTGTAAGACTGTTGACCATGGATCCTGAGGCCTTGAAAAAGATTGGGCTGGATTCGGCGATTGATAAGCGGTATGATTTCAGAAACAAGAAGCTCGCCTATTACGGCAGAGATGAAATGTACTGCCTGTATGCGGAGCTCGGTGTCGCCGATGCAATTAAACATTTCGGCAAAGACCAGGGGCTGGAGTATGTGGGTGGTACGGTTTATCCCCTTGGAACCGTGGATGTTTCTCCCTATGTGCAAAGGATGATGGCCTCCAAGCCCGACATCATTTATATCGGGCTCTATATTTACGAGGAATTTCTGAAGCTTACTCGTGCTCTCAGGGAAATGGGCTATAACTTCGGTCCCAATGGCGACATCCTGCTGGTTAACTCGAATGATGGCTTTGTGTGGCCCCATATTATGAATCCACTGTACAAAGAAGGGATCAATTTGAAAGGAAGTATTGCCCTGGGTCAGGATATGCCCCTGGAAGTCGCAGCATCTTATCCCATAAGGCAAGAGTTCCTTGAGATTATGAAAACCAAGCACAATCGGGTTCCCGGCCTCATGGAGGACAGCGGATACGATCAGATCTTGTTCATGGCACGGGCCGTGGAGAAGGCAGACACCCTTACGGATACCGATGAAATCATGAAGGCTCTCCTTAGTCTAACCGTAGACGGCGTTCGTGGTCCCAATCAAACTTTCGTGACCCCGGAAACGGTTCCGGAACTTGGCGTGTATGTGAACCAGATTGTAATGCCTTCGTACGTGTGTCTTGTTGTTGACGAGAATCAATACAAGTACACCGGTCACAAGTTCACCACGGAACACTACTGGGGCAGAGGGGTTGCCGGGAAGGAGCTACTCATCAAGTAACCTATAACACTCGTAAAGAGAATGGGAGCCGTTCTGGCATCGGATGATCCTGGGCGGCTCCTGCTTCTCCTGCTGGAACATCGGGTGTAAGCCCCATCCCAGACCTCCTTTCAAATGATTCTCCTTATTAATGGGTCCAGTAGTGAACAGGAGTGGACCAGGGATTGCGTTGCTTCAATTTTGGCTGAAGGAGGCGAGGCCCACAGTGAAGACCGTACATGTCAAATTTTCAAACCGTTTCAAAGCCCATTTTGAGACAAAGGAAAGAACAGTTGAGCTTGAGGACGAAGCTACCGTACGCCACTTATTGGCCATACTGTGCGACACGGACGCAAGAAGGAAAAGTATTTTCCGAACGGATGGCCGCCTGAGACATGACGTCATGCTGACCAGAAACGGTCTTTTCATCCTGTACCTCAACAGGCTTGATACTAACCTTGAACATGGCGATGTCGTCAATGTCTATTATCCAGCTTCTATGGGGTAGCTCCACAGGAGTTGGAGACCATTCATTCTACCTGTGCACACTCGCCTGGAGCGAAGGAGACATTCAAGATGGCCCGGGATTTGGGTGGCCGGACCTTTCGGGCGTGTCGTTTTACAATTTTTGTATTTCTTTACCGCCTTGATACTTCAAAGCAGGAGTTAGTTGATAAAGAGCTCAATATCAATAGTAACGGCCTGTACCTTAATAAGGATTCTCTAATATATGTACTTGACAATCATTCCTGGTGCGTATCAGAGCGATTCCGCGACGTTATGACGGCAGTTTTATGCCGGTATGACCGCGTCTTCCTGGGCGCTACTTAAATCAAGCATGGCTTCATCCTGAAAACTTAATGTTCGTTAATTCTTGGGATTGCCTGTCAATCATTATGTCTATCGGCAACCCCCTGCAATTGTTGCTGCGGGCAACACCCGGCACCACCCGTTTGAAATTGATCCTTTAAAGAAGACGCCGTGGCCGATGAATTAGAGGCAATCGATG
>CAYPSZ010000050.1:0-4717 GCA_964413125.1 uncultured Desulfobacterales bacterium | reverse complement strand
CATGAACATCCTGGTTTGCATAAAGCGTGTCCCTGACATCGGAGCCAAGGTGGAACTCACGGACGACCGCCGGGCCATTGTTACACGCAACCTCGGCTTTACCATAAGCCCGCATGAAGAGTGTGCAGTGGAGGAAGCGGTCCAACGTATCGAAAAAGGTGGAGGCGCATCCACCGTGCTTACCCTCGGGCCCGGCGGCGCAGAGGAACAGCTCAGAGACTCCCTCGCCAGAGGAGTGGACAAGGCAGTCCTTCTGGAGGTGGAAGACGGAGAGTGGGATCCCGCGGAGACGGCCCGTGCAATCGTTGAGGCGATTCGATCCGGGGAAGAGCAGGGGGAGACCTATGACCTCATATTGTTCGGGAATGAGGCGGCGGATACCGGTGATTTTCAAGTGGGCATACGGGTGGCCCATTCCCTGAAACTCCCTTGCGTCACAGGCATAAAGCGCCTGGAGATCACCGGCAACAGGGCCGTTTGCAAGCGGGAGGTGGAAAGCGGATGGGAAGTATACGAAGTCCCATTGCCCGCCGTGATCACGGTAAAAGAGGGCATTAACCTTCCCCGATACCCGAGCCTGCGGGGGACCATGAAGGCAAAGAAGAAACCACTGCACCGCATCCGGCCCGAGCCTATCGGCGCCGGGCTCACCATGCTCCAACTCAAGCACCCTCCTGAACAGGGCAAGCAGGTGCAGATGCTTGGTGAGGGCGCTGCCGCAGCCCCTAAAATAGTGGAACTCCTCAAGAGCCTGGAGGTGATTCAGTCATGATCATAGGACTTGTAGAACACGATCGCGGGGTCCTGGAGGAATCCTCGCTTCAGATGCTCACGTTCGCCCGCGGGCTTGCGACACAAATGGGAACCGTGGTCACTGCTGTTCTCATTGGCGGAGAAGCCCTCCCCCTGGTGGAAAACCTTAAACCTTACGGCATGTCCCACATCATCCTGGCCGAGGGTGATCAGCTTGCCGGGTATGCCCCCGAGGCCTGGGCCAGGGTGCTTCTGACGCTCATGGAGAAGAAAGGGGCTTCGTTGGTCCTGGCTCCTGCAACCGACCGGGGAAACGAGGTTCTGGGTCATGTGGGAGCCAAGTCCGGGCTCCCCATGGCGGCCAACTGTTCCGACATTCATCCGGGTGAACCCTTCAAGGTTACACGCCTTCGCTGGGGGAGCAGCCTTCTGGAAGAGGCGGTCCTGGAAGGTAATCCAAGGCTTGCCACCATGGCCCTCCACGTGATTGAGCCTGAGGAAGCGGCCTCGTCCAAGGAACCCGGCCTGGAGGTCTTCTCTCCGGTGTTTGAGGACACGGATTTCAGGGTGCGGGTAACCGCCCTCGAGGAGACCGTAACCGAGGGAATAACCCTCAAGACCGCTCCGGTGGTGATCGGAGGAGGCCGTGGGGTGGGAAGCGAACAAGGCTATGCCGTCCTGGAGGAACTTGCAGGGCTTTTGGGAGGCGCGGTGGGCGGTTCCCGTGTGGCCACTAACAATGGATGGCGTCCCCACTCGGATCAGATCGGGCTCACCGGGAACCGGATTGCACCGGAGCTTTACATCGCCTGTGGAATAAGCGGGGCCATCCAGCACATGGTGGGGTGCAAGGGGGCAAAGCGCATCCTGGTGATCAATAATGATCCGGAAGCACCGTTCTTTCAAAAGGCGGACTATGGAGTGATCGGCGATTTACACGAGATCTTGTCCGCGGTTATTGAGGAAATCAAGAAGAGCTGATTATTTGTCCCGGATCATTAAAGGAACAAATGCCGCGCACACAATAATTACTCCGGTAACCAGAATACCTGCCTGAAAGCTCCACACATCGGCTGCGGCCCCCAGAAACAGAGGGGCCAGGCCGAGGCCTGCAAAGGTTCCTCCTGCGATGGTTGCGCCTGTGAACAGGCTCCGTTCCTCAGGCCTGCTCATCCTGGAGATGGCCACCAGGCCCACAGGAAAGAACCCGCTGGACACAGGAGACTGAATGAAGAGCATCATCACCAGGACAGGGAAAGACGGAGCCAGGGAGATTCCCACGGTGGAGAGGCCGCTGATCAGTAGTACGGATGTGAGCACCCTTTTTACACCGAAGCGGTCCGCCAAGAACCCGGCCAGGATCGTGGCGAAGACGCCGCCTATACGTGAGAGGCCGAACAGGGTGTTGGCGGTCTCCAGAGGGATGCCCTTTTCCCTGACCAGGAACAACGGGGTTATGCTGTAAAGACCCATACCGGCTGTGGCCGCCACCATCCAGAGGAAGACCATGATCCAGAACTCGGGTTTCATGAAGATGCCCGGCGAACCACCGCCTTGCTTGCCCGCCTCCGGCGGGGCGTCGGGAACCACGAGCCCGAAAACAGTGACCGACAGGATGCAGGCTCCCGCCAGGACAAGAAAAAAGCCCCGCCAGTTCATAAAATAGAGGGCAAGGGTCGTCAGAAAGGGGATGGCAAGAATGCTGATGGAGGCGGCAGTGTCGTGAAAGGCCAGGGCCTTACCCCAGTGACGGGTCTCATAGATCTTTGTAAGTAGAGGTACGGCGCTCGGCAGGTAGAGCCCGCCTCCGGCTCCCACAAGGAAAAAGATCCCTACGAGTACAAAATAGTCTCCCGCAAACCATGGGCAGGCGAGAGCCCCTGCCAGGGCCGCGTACCCTATTATAATGGAACGCTTGTATCCGACCCGCGGTGCCAGGGCCCCGGACATGAGCAGGCTCAGGGTATACCCTATGGAGAGCGCCAGGTAAAGACCTCCGGACAAGGCGTGACTCAGGTGCAGCTCGTCCTCTATAACAGGCAGGAGAGGGGAGAGAGCGGTCCGGGTGGAGAAGGTCAGAAACCATAAGCTCCAGAAGAGGGAGAGGTAACGGATATTCATTTGCACGGTAAAGGGGGCAGCCCGACCGGGACTGCCCCCCCTCTGGTTTGCAATTGCTTGAAAAACGCGGGCTACATGAGGCCCAGCTTGAATTTCATGGAACTGAGAGTGTTCTTCATGAGCATGGTTATGGTCATGGGGCCCACGCCGCCCGGTACCGGTGTGATATAGCCGGCGATTTCCACGGCCGCGTCAAAGTCCACATCTCCTCGAAGGATCGCCACTTTCTTGCCTGTCTTCTCGCTGACCTTCTCGCCCACACGATTTACGCCTACGTCGATGACACAGGCTCCGGGCTTGATCCACTCGGGCTTAACAAGACCTGGCACGCCGGCGGCCACAATGAGGATGTCGGCGCGCTTGCAGTGAGCAGCAAGATCTTTGGTCCGGGTGTGGACTATGGTCACCGTGGAATTTGCCCCGGGCCCTTTCTGGACCATCATATTTGCAATTGGTTTTCCCACGATGTTGGATCGGCCCACCACCACGACCTCGGCGCCGCTGGTCTCCACGCCGGAGCGAACGATCATCTCCTGGATTCCCGCAGGTGTGCAAGGGGCGAACTTGACTTCGCTCCCGCCGATCATGAGGCGGCCCACATTGACCGGGTGAAAACCGTCAACATCCTTGTCCGGGTCAATTGCGTTCAGCACCTTTTTCTCATCGATGTGCTTGGGCAGGGGAAGCTGAACCAGGATGCCGTGAATGGTGTCATCCTTATTATACTTGTCGATCAGGGCCAGCAGGGCTTCCTCGGAGATGTCCTCGGGCTGGTTGTCCTGGACCTCCTTGAAACCCAGTTGGTCGGCCGTCTTGATTTTCAGTGTCACGTAGGAAATGGATGCCGGGTTTTCACCCACCAGAATGGTTACGAGACCGGGCACGGTTCCGTGTTGCTCCTTCAGCTTGGCGACTTCCTCTCCTACTTCCTTGAGGATCTCCTCGCGGATTTCCGTCCCTTTGATCAATTTTGCGGTCATGTTGCCCTCTCCTTTCCTCTTGGTTTTGGTGCGAAGGTCGGTCACATCTCACTATTTATCCATGGCAATGGATAGTTCCGTTTATAAAACCCTACCAAATCTGCAAAAGTGGATAGCACAATGCCGGAATTTTTTCAAACAGTATATGCCGTGTGCCTAAAGATCCCCCTTTTTGTGCCGGCCGATCGTGGCCTCCGGGACTGCGTCCACACCGGCGGAATACGGTTTGATGTCCAAAAGAGGCGAACCGTCCAGGGCGTCCAACCATCGCACAGTTAGAAAACGCCCTTTTCGTTCAATTAGTTCCACGGTGCATAACCCGATGGGGTTGGGCCGGTTAGGAGATCTCGTAGCAAAAACACCATGAATCTCAGGGCCCCATGGGGTCCTCGTCTGAAGACGCCTGCGGTCCCCTTGATGCTGGAGATACAGCACGATCAAATGCGAGCAGGTTTCCACGTCCTTGAGTCCGGGCTCGAACCGCTCAAAGACCTCCAGGGTGCTTATTTCGTCACTGTGCCGGCCTTGAAAAGGGGCGTCTTTGGACCCCTTGTAAGGCGAGCGCACCACGCCTACGGGTATGAGATTATTGTGATCTTCCAAAGGCATTCCGCTCCTCCTTTCCTTCGCAGCATAGACCAACACCTCATGAAACACAACAGGCGTGGTACATTCCTTCAGGGGAGGCTTGCATAGATATTTCGTGTTCTTCGCGTGTTTCGTAGTGTAAAATACCCCTTCATCCTTTACATCCTTGAAGGTCCGGCAAAGGATTATGAAACGATCGAGCATCATCACCCTGACCACGGATTTCGGATGGAAAGACCCGTACGCAGCAGCCATGAAAGGGGTCATCCTTTCGA
>CAYPSZ010000049.1:0-20481 GCA_964413125.1 uncultured Desulfobacterales bacterium | reverse complement strand
TGTCGAGGAAACTGACGACCACGCCGTCTATGGCGTTGTCTATGGTTCGATAAGGCAATATCCTCATCAAATACCAGCGCCCATCCTTTCCCTCCACTTCCAATTCTTTGAGCCTCGGTTTTCTGAGCACCTCTTCTGCATCCTCGAAGTATTAGAAAGCCGGATCAAATGAAATAATGCTGGCTTGTCCTTCCCTGATAGGCTACCCTATCCTGCATGGACAATTTATCAGCATCGCCTTTATCCAGCGAGCAAGCTGTAGAGGTGCGTTTGGCGCGTCAGGATGTAAGGCTTGAATAAGACGGATTCATGCGGCGACAAATTAGCTGTCGCTATCGTTCGCCAGCAGGAAGGAGGTGATTAATATGCCAAATAAAGATGGAACTGGACCAAAAGGTCAGGGACCGAAAGACGGTCATGGTAAAGGCAAAGGCAAAGGCAAGGGCAAGGGCAAGGGCACTGGTCAAGGTCCCATGAGTGGAGGAAAGAAAGGAATTAAGGAAGAAACCAAAAAGTAAGCCGGATTTAAGAACGAGAATTGAGAGATTGCGAACAATCGTATGAACGTAGGTCAATAAAGGCCGGGGCTAGAATTATTGTTGGTTTTCATGTCTTGGGCACCGGCCTTTTTGGTTGGTTGGCATGAGCCAGGAAAAGTGCTCTCCCAGGGAACGAACCTATTATGATGAGCTTCCGGACTATACCCGGCCCGCCCTTGAGATTCCCCACAGGTTAAGGGAGCGGGTGCTTGGGCGGCTGGAGTCCCTCTACGGTCCCGAAGGGGCTGAGCCCTGGATGCCTGAACTCGAAAGGATCCTCAAGGTCCATCTTCTTCCCTTCTTTCCCTATTCCTCGGACCGGAGTTTTGCCGTCATGGATTGCCGGCGAGTGGATGAGTGGTTAGGGTCCTGGAAGGACATCCAGGAGAAAAAGCGGCACTACGATCTCATGTTTGACGCGGTCGTCAACCACTGTTCGGCACGAAGCGAGATGTTCCTGGAGTTTCTGAACGGAAACCCGGCCTACAGAGATTTTTTCATCGCCCATGAGTCCCCTGATGAGCTTTCAGAAGAGCACCATCGCAAGATCTTCCGCCCCGGACCTCGGATATTTTGACCCGCTACGAGACCATCAATTGACTACGGGGCCGCGAAGGCATCGGGGGTCAACCGGGATCTGAACCGGGTAATCATTGACGCCTGGGAGGTGGAGAGGACCCTGAAGGATCCAGCCTCGAAACTCTCCCTCTCCTGTTCAGCCGAGGGTGGGAACAGCGCCTGGTTCGGCGAAGGGAAAGGTCATTAAGTTATAATTTTGGTTTTGCTATCAGCGCCGGAAAACTGTTACATTTAGGACAGGGTAGCGTAATAAATTGTGCAATACTTCAGGCGGTTATAGAATCCAACCGAATAATGACGCCGTAGGGTTTTAGACACCCTGATAACAATTCGGTGGTCGTGGATTATGTGTTATCCCATGAATTTGAATCAATCGGGTTTCGCACCATTCGACTCAATGCGCGCATCGTAGGCGGGGAAAGCGAACCGGTGTTTATTCTGCTGGCATTCGAAGATATCAGCGGACAGGAAAATGCGAGTAAAACACAATGACCGGAAAAGGCAACTTGCCCGATATCACAGCAAAACTGCGCAGGCAGGCTGAAAAAAGAGCCCGGGAAAAGGCCGCCCATTCATCCGATGAGCTAATGGATCTGTCAGCCGAAGAAAGCCGCCAGATGCTCCACGAGCTACGGATTCACCAGATCGAGCTGGAGATGCAAAATGAAGAGTTGCGCCGGGCCCAGGCGGAACTGGATGCATCTCGGGAACGCTATTTCGACCTTTACGACCTTGCTCCGGTCGGCTATTGCACGATCACCGAAAAGGGGCTGATACTGGAGGCCAACCTCACCGCCGCCGAATTGCTCAATGTATCCAGAAATGAAATGGTCAACCGGCCGGTCTCCCGGTTCATCCTGAAGGAAGACCAGGATATCTACTACCTGCACCGCAAACGCCTTTTTGAAACCGCTGTACCCCAGGTATGTGAACTTCGGATGATCAGAGCAGGCGGTTCATATGTATGGGTGCGCCTGGATGCGACTGCGGCGCAGGACGAAAACGGCGCAACCGTCTTTCGCGTCACGTTGAGCGACATCTCCGAGCGCAGGAAGGCCGAAGAAAAGATTCGCTACCTCATCTTTCACGACGATCTCACAGGCCTTTACAACACCCGCTATCTGTACAGGGCACTTGGAGAACTCATTACGAATGCCGAAGCCACTGGAGAGCCGTTTTCCCTGGTTTTCATGGATATGGACAACTTCAAGGAGGTGGTGGACACTTACGGACACCTGAAGGGGAGTAAGACCCTTCAGGAGGTAGCGGCCACCATCCGCGGATGTCTGCCGGAAAAGGCCTTCGGAGTAGCTTACGGGGGCGATGAATTCATATTGGTGCTCAAGGGGTTTGATAGGGAGGCAGCGCGCCGGAAAGCCGAAGAGATCCGCTTAAGACTGAGAAAGACCCGCTATCTCGCCGGATACGGCCACAACGTGTCTCTCGCAGCCAGCTTCGGAGCGGCCACCTATCCTGACGATGCCCACGATGTGAAAGGCCTCCTTGCTCTTGCGGACCACGCTATGTTCGAGGTAAAGCGAACAGGAAGGAACGCGGTAAAATAAGCCTAAACGATGCTGATAACCAAGCATCGCCAACTCCATCAGGACAGGTATCTTGTGCGCCATTCGGCTGGACCATGGCAAGATTGTAGCTGGTTTCTAAAGGTTGCCAGACACAAGCTTTACAGTTTTCTGCGCACAGACACGGCTATTCCCAGGAGTTTAGCTCCTAAATGCCGGGGTTCCCTGGAAGGCAAAATCACGCTGAATCAGAAGATATGGAGACTCCCGCGAACTTCCGGATGATATCACGGCTGTCAACCGATGATCCGATATGACCAAATGGAGTGTAACGTTCCCATTAAAAACACGTTTTGTCCTTTAATAATGGTTTTTCTTCTCTCTTCCGTCGCAGGAGCGACTCAAACCGTTTACGTTTCCTAAGACTTTAAAATCACCATGAGGACCGGACCGAACACGAGCCGCGGCTGCATTCACGAGAAATGGACTCTGGGCCGCACCGCCATCTCCAAGGCCCTGTGCCGGCAATGGGACTAGACCCAACTCAACGGCTGGCTCAAAGACCGGGCATGCCGGGACCTCCTGCTCGCATTGGAACGGTACGGCGAGATTCAATTGCCTGCGAGGCGGAACGAGGGGCCCGGGGGCAAGAAGCATATCCAAAGCCAGGCATTTCTCTTTTTGGATCAGACCCCGCTGTAAGGGAAGGTCTCGGATTACGGCCTCCAAGCGGGGGAACCGATACACGTATCACGGGCAGGCCAAGGCCGTGTTCGTCTATCCGTTGACGCGCCACTTCCGGGAGCGCCTTCATGGATGATCGCCCGGAACCTCTCCGCATCACGACGGATGCTCCGCTATGCAGTCCTCTGGCGAAAACGGAGCCAGGGCACCCAATCCCACAAAGGAAACCGATGGGTGGAACGTATCCCCTCCCTCAGGCAGACCTGCCGCCTCAACGGCACCTCTTCCTTGAAGGTCCTCGTGGAAGCCATGTCCTGTTACTTCAAGGGGCACCAGCCTGACCTCTTGTGGATCGGGGCAAAGTAAGCGGCCCACCCCCTGAATAGTTCTTATTTTTGTATCTTTGGTGCACTCTGTCCATAAGGCAATTTCTATTTGTCATGTGAAATTCTCGGGACCCGGGAAAAGATCCTGAAACTTTTTCTATGTTCGGGATTTTAACACAGATAAATGAGCGGTTCCCCTATGGATTCATTGACGGAAAGGAATGAGAATAGCTTCAACGGTCAAGGTGGCGTGAGAGGGGAGAAACAAATCCATAATGGTCGATGAAAGGAGGTGGTCAACGGACCGGGAAAGATTTTATCCGATATGCGATGTCGCGTTTCATGTCCGAGCTCATAAAGTTCGGAGGTTTCTAACGGATTTCATAAATTTTATTTGGAAAGGAATAAGTTATGAAAAAATTACTACTAAGCTTTGTTATGGTTGTAACATTTATTGGAATGGTGGCATTAAATGCAAATGCTACTCCGATTACAGGGGCTATATCATTTAGTGGAACAGTGGAGCTAGATGATATGGATGACTTCCGTTTAGCTACATAATTTACAAAATTTGATTCTGCTGTAGTTTCCAGTACCGGCGGGGAGGGAGAATATACGGAAATTCTAGAAGGAGAAGCTACTTTTTTTACACCTTTTAAATTCGAGCCCTTTGGCTCTGTTACGCCGCTATGGAAGTTTACATATGAGGAAATAATATACAGCTTTGATGCAATGACTCTTGATACTTTATATCAAACCGAAGAAATTGTCGCCCTGTCTGGAACCGGAATCGCAGAAATAACGGGTTTTGAACCAACCTCTGGTACATGGTCCCTTACCGCAAACAGATCAGGGGGTACGGGCTCTTTCTCCGCTTCGTCCGATCTTACCAGGCAACAACCTATCCCTGAACCAGGCACGATGCTCCTTCTTGGGGCTGGGTTGTTGGGGGTTGGGGCATTTTTTCGAAGGAAGTTTAAACAATAGGAAGTTACTCTAGTGAACCAAAAGCCATATGACCGTTCAGTGACAACCTATTGCAAGATATTCGATACCATATGTGAAACACATCTTATTTTACCTTGGTAGTCCAGCAGCAAGTGAGTTTAGTCAGATCTGGTAGGAGGAAGGGCTCACGCCTTCCTCCTACCAATTCCATGTTGCGCGCGGTTCTGTAATCGTGTCCACCCGCACGATGCCGGCGCGTTTGAAAGCGGCGTCGTACACCGCGTCCTCCCCGGCCATGGCCCCGGTGTGGGAAGCGGCGGCCCGGGCCCCGGCCTCGCTTCGTCCCGCCTTCAGCACGATGATGGGCTTGACTCGGGAAACCGATCGCGCCGCACTCATGAACTTGCGGACATTCGTCAGGCTTTCGATGTAGAGCAGAATGCTCTTTGCCGACGGGTCATTGCCGAGGTAATCGATGAGCTCGCCGAAATCCACATCCAGCATGGAGCCGATACTGACAAAATGGCTGAACCCGATATGCCCCTTGAACGCCAGGTCCACCCCAGGTTCCAGATCCCGCATGGACGTGACCGCGGCCAATCCATGAACGGTCTAGTATTTCGGGTTCACGGGCACCAGGGTTTCCGAAAACCCGCCCTCAATGAGGTTCTTCATCAAGGCGTTTCCGATGCCCCCCTTTTTTCACTGGCGCCTATCACCGCCACCCGGCGGGGCTTGAAGATCCGCTCCAGATTGTACTGACTCATGACAAGGCTCCTCATAGGATGAATTCGTTTCACATATGGCCGGGGCGTCCTTCCATGGTCCTCGCCGCTCGCTGTTCATCTGCCCTGTTCTTCCGGACCCTCTGACCATGTCTTCATAAGGCTTCCGCAACAGGCCGGTGGCCACGCTCATGCCGGAACTCCCCGACTCCCGATCTATTTACCGGCAAATCAGACCCGGAAGGTCACCGCCACTCCGCAGCGCGCCCCCGCCATGCAAGGCACGAGATGCCCTCCAGTTGCTGCAGCCCACCTTTTTTTAGAGGAATTGAAAAAAGATGAAACAATTATTGCATTGGAGCGAGCAAGCGTGCAAGCCGCACGGCCAAAACGAAAGGTAAACCTTCCGGGTCCCCCTGGCGAAGGTCGACAGGCATCCCCGGGTAGACGGGCTTCCACCGCACCATCGCGACCCCTTTGACAAAACGATTATCGCCCAGGCCCGGCTGGAAAAAATGTGCATCATCACCCGCCACAACCTATTCAGCAGATACGATGTTTCCGTTTTTACGAGCCAATATACTGAAATAACAGCCAATTATCAATAGGCTTAATGCATTTTCATTGCAATTGGACAACAATTAATTCACGGATTTTAGGTTATTTATTTTCCCGGCTGATATCGGACAGAAGCAAATCGCCGTGGACTTTTCCTGTTCCATGAGGCTTTCTCCCAGGAAAATGAGCGATTGCCCTATGGACGAACGGCTGCAAAGGAACAAAAATATCAATGTGAAAACTTGGTTTTTTATCAAACTTGAGCACCACAAAAATACCGATCTAATTATTGGCGCACTTCAAGAACTGGAAAAAAACTCATAAAAGGAGAAATGAATCATGAAAAAAGCGATATATCGCCTGGCATTAACAGCTGCAGTGGCCTCTTTGTTTGTGATCAACGTCAGTTTCGCCTCCGAGACGGATCACCGCATCGAATCATCCGCAAAGGAGTCCTATGTGTTCAAGACCTATCTCAAGGACAGTGATATCAGATGTCAGTCCAAGGATGGCGTTGTCACCTTAGACGGGACTGTTTCTGAAGAGGCCCACAAACAATTGGCCCAGGAGACTGTTGCGGCCGTGCCCGGAGTGAAAAGCGTGAACAACAAGCTGGAATTAAAGGGTGAAGCCCCTGCCGAGTACGCGGATGTGTGGCTGATGACGAAAGTGAAAACCAGCCTTCTGTTCCATCGCAGCGTGAGCGGCCTCGCAACCGAAGTTGATGTCAAAGACGGCGTCGTGACCCTGCGTGGCGATGCCGCCAGTAAGGAACAAAAGGAACTGGCAGGCGAGTATGCGCTGGGAATTGATGGGGTAAAAGAGGTCAAGAATGAGATGACCGTTGCAAAGACCCCCAGAGAGCAGGTCGGAAAAACGACAGGCAAAAAGTTGGATGACGCGAGCGAATGGGTTGATGACGCGTCCGTCACCGCCCTGGTCAAAACATCGTTGCTGTATTATCGCTCGACCAGCGGCCTCAACACCAAGGTCGAGACGAACGATGGAGTGGTCACATTGAGTGGCAAGGCGAAAAGCGCGGCTGAAAAGGATCTGGCCACAAAAGTTGCGAGTGATGTTCACGGCGTAAAGAAGGTGGTTAACAACATAACCGTCCAGTGATGTGAGTCCGGGACCAACTGGAACAGCCGGCTGGTTGTCGGCTGTTCCAGTGCAAGCAAAAGAGAGTCGGAGTGGTTCTGAGAATCTCAAGAATATCATTGCTGATAACTTGCATTATGGTGCTGAGGTTCTAGGTGAAAAGGCGGCAAATCAGGACACCCATTCCGGTAATACAGACGAAAAGCCAAAAACGCATGAAAGGAGGGAGATAATGATGGAAAAGTCAAAAGGATTGGATCGAAGGCATTTCATTAAAATGGCCGCCCTGGCAGCCGGGAGCGCTGCTTTTGCCGGAAGGATTTCTTTCGTTGGCGCACAACAAGCGGCCGAGCAACCAGAGAGTCCCATCTACGTGGCGCTCAATATGTCAAAGGTGACCAATGACGAGGAAAGTTTCCGAGTCATGAAGAAGGTCGGCCCCAGGGTCTGCATCACCACGGCCACCCACCCCGGATTCGTGGGGTTCCAGGCAAACATCCAGACCGGGATCCTGCCCTTTGCCGGGAGATACGGCGGGGGAAAGGTTCACATGGAAAAGGAACTGAATCCCGTCCGCAATTATCAATATACCATGTGGAAGACGTGGGAAGACCACGATGAATTTCACGTTCAGCAGTTTGACCGGGTCTTTGAGCTTTGCGGGAGCTGCCTTGGCATGGTAGTCGAAGGTCCCTGGGAACCGGTCTACACCATCGTGAAGGCAAGGATGGCCTCCATCAGGTCCATGGGCCAGATCGCGGACCTTGCCGGAGATATCCAGCAAAAAAAAGAATTCATTCGTTTTGCAACTCCCATGCGGTGCGTGGCCATTGCCGAGCATACGGTGATGCCCGGAAAGGAAAAGGCCTTCGAGGAGGGGGCGGTCGCCACCATGGAGGCCTTGTCCGACTCAACAGGTTTCCTGGGGTACATGATCCTCAAACAGATGGGGGTCTGTGCTCTGGGGAGCTTCATGATGGATCCCCGATCCATGGCGGAGAGCTTGCAGACCCTGGGAGCCAATCCACCCAAGAATCCAAAGCCATTGTTCAAGACCCCGGATGCCATACCCACTCCGCCGGAATACCTTATCCACAGCGAATGGGAGGCGCCGGAATTGGCTCAACTTGGTTTCGGGAAGGTGCTCGTAAATAGAGGAATCAGGAAGATCCATGACGACGGGGTCATGGCCCATCTGATCAGAGGCCCCTATATCATGTTCTTTCAACCCATGATGGAAGAACCGGGATGGAGATCTCTGATCTCTTAGATTGTCGAGAGTGTTCCCGTGCAGCGATCTGCATACCGTTGCCATAAACCGGTTCTGCGGGCGGTATTGCTCGTTGCTGTGTACAGCCTGCTGACCCTGGCGGCCATGGCACAGGAACCAGTCGGTAAAGCCGGGGAACCGCAGAAACTGACCGCCCCCGCCAAATAAGAACTCTCCTCAGCACCCGGGAAGGTGGAGGTAAGCCCCGTGGCGCGCGATGAAGAGATCGTCAAGCGACTCCAGAGTATCCTTCATGCCACCGACTGGTTCACCGACCCACAAGTCCGGGTCGCGGTGGGTTGCTCATTCTGGCGTTGTCTGTGGGCGCCGCCCTGCCGGCAACAGCAGGCGCCCGGGCGTTCCTTCGACTACGGATTCGGACGAAACTGCTGCAAAATGTGATCGCTCGCGGGGCGCCCTTGATGTGGCATGGCAGCACTGGGTGGGGGTGTTCAAAAATCCTAAAAGAGTCGCATCGAGGGGAGACTAGCTTTTCCATTCGTCCACATCTATGAGACCGATCCTTGCAGCATAGCGGGCCAGTTCAAGGGAGCTTTTCAATCCAAGCTTATCCTTGATGTTGGTACGGTGGTTTTCTACGGTCTTCGCGCTGATGAAAAGCCTCTCTGCAATCTCTTTGACGGAAAGATCTCTGGCCAGCATGCGCATGATTTCTTGCTCTCGAGGGGTCAGGCGTCTGTAAGGGCCGTCGTTAATTCCCGCATCCTTTTCCGGCGATTTCATAAGCTTTTCAATCACGGGATGAGAGAGGGGGGTATCCAGGTAATATTCCCCTTTGGCCACCGATTCCAGCGCCTTTAAAAGCTTTTCGGGGGTGGATTCTTTGACCATATACCCGCTCGCGCCGGCCTTGAATGCCTCCGTGACATAATCTATTTTGGAATGCATGCTGACAATGAGGATGCCTGTATGGGGTAAAGCGTTTTTTATTCTCCGGGTCAGTTCAATGCCGCTCCTATCAGGCAACGATATGTCCAGCAGCACGAAATCAGGTTTGAGCTTCCCGGCCATGCGAAACCCTTCGGCCGCGGAACCTGCCTCGCCTGCCACCTCGAACTTGGCGCTTTTCCCCAGGATGACCTTGAGGCCTTCCCGGACCAGAGGGTGGTCATCGACAATCAATATGCTTTTTTTCTTCACCGTGTACCCCGCTATTAACTGCCGGCAATTCCATCAGCAATTCCACGATACGATGACGCTCGTTCCCTTTCCCTTCCGGGATTGTATTGAAAAAGTCCCCCCTGAAAGGTACGCTCGCTCTTTTATGCTGCTCAGTCCTATCCCTTCCCCCACTCTTTTTGAATGAATCTCTTTTGAATCGAAGCCGACCCCGTCGTCCTCGATGCCGAGTTCAACTCCACCCGGTTTTTTCCTCAGAAAGACCTTCAGGCTTCCGGCCTGGCTGTGCTTGGTAACGTTGTTGAGCGCTTCCTGCAAAATCCTATAAACGACGATCTTATATTTCTCGGGTATATCCTTTTCCTTTACGGTGATTTCTCGTTCCAAACGAAGCTCATGATTCATCTCCTGGAATTCTTCGCAAAAGCGGTGAATAGCAATAACAAGCCCTAAATCATCAATGATTGAGGGCCGGAGATGGTCGAGAATTCTTCTCAGTTCAGCAAGGCATTCCCCAATCATGGTGTGGATCCTCTCCAGGGAGACTCCGGGCGGAGGACTGCCTGCCATTGTATTGAGTTTGGCTTCCACAAAGATTCTAATAGCAACGAGATTTTGGGCGATGGTATCGTGCAGATCCAGGGAGATTGATTTCCTTTCATCCTCTTGAATCGTCAAGAGTCGAGAGGTAAGCAGGTGCAATTCCTTTTCCGATTGCTGCAACGCTTGCCCCATCCCCACCCGTTCCTCTATTTCTTCTTTAAGTTGAGCGTTTGCCTTCATCAGATCCGCAGTTCGTTCCCGGATCTTTCTTTCCAGATCGCCATGGGCTTTAAGAAGCGCCATTTCCGCCCGTTTCCTTGCAGTGATATCCGAAACAGCCGTTCGAATCCGGCCGGCCTTGCCCTCATTCTCCTGCACTTTGACGCTTTGGAGCTGCGCATAGAATGCCTGGCCGCTTTTACTTTTAAGCTCAAGCTCGCAAACCTGTTTGCCGTCGGCCCTGAGCGACTGTTTCCAGTGGGAGTAAAACGCATCCTGAGAGTTCGGTGAAACAAACCGGGAAAATCTTTGCTTGATCAAGTCCTCCCTATCCGAACCCAGCAAATCGGCGCAGGCAAGATTCACCTCCAGAATCAGGCCTTTCTCATCCAAGGTGAAATACCCGACAGGGGCAAGGTCGTAGAGATCAAAGTACCTGTCCCTTGACTCCGCAAGTTCAGCCTGCGCATTGCGAAGCTCCTCGTTCTGCATTTCCAATTCAATCTGGTGAACACGCAGTTCCTGGATCAGTTTGTGGACATCCTTATCGGGAAAGGCCATGGAATCCGCAGATCTCGTGCCAAGAGATTTCTCCGCGCGGCTTCGGAGTTCCTTGAACTCCCGCTTGTTTTTTGGGTCGGTTTTTTTCACGCCATTATGCCCTTTAAAGCTGACTCCTCTTTGCGGTCACTTCTTCGATGGCAAGCAGTATCAGGGCCTTGTTGGCCTTTTCATTAGCGATTTTCCGCGCATTGAGACGCATTTTCCTGACACCGATGTCCGGAAATTGGTGCTCCACTTCATAGTCTTCAAAAACATCGTTTTCCGGAATGATTTTTTCAAGCAGCTCACGCAACCCCGGGATGTCCCACTGCCGATTTCCAAGATCGTAGATGAACCGACCTTCGGTACTCCCGGGGTTTACCTGAAACGTCCTGTAAAAGCTGCGGTTTGCCGAGATCACCTGCAAGTCCTCGTTCAACACAAGCAGGGGTTCACGCAGGGTGGCAATGATGGCTTCTGCATAATCACGCGCTTCCTGAAGAGACCGGTTCAGGGATTCGATTTTTTCGGCAGCCGTCTTCCGGTCATAGATGTCGAGGAAACTGACGACCACGCCGTCTATGGCGTTGTCTATGGTTCGATAAGGCAATATCCTCATCAAATACCAGCGACCATCCTGTCCCTCCACTTCCAATTCCTTGAGCCCCGGTTTTCTGAGCACCTCTTCTGCATCCTCGGCCAGGTTATCGTATTTGAGGTTGGAAACCACATGGCCGATGGGGCGGCCGATATCCGACGAAATCAAATGAACCATTTTTGCGGCGTGGGAAGTGAAACGTTTGATCTTCAGCTCGCTGTCCAGAAAAATGGTAGGAATCTCGGTGCTGTCCATCAGGTTCCGCATGTCATCATTGACCCTTGAGAGCTCATCCACCTTGGTCTGGAGCTCCGTATTCACCGTCACGAGTTCCTCGTTAAGCGATTGCTGCTCCTCCTTGGAGGTCTCCAGTTCCTCGTTGGCGCTTTGCAGTTCCTCGTTGGTCGACTGAAGCTCTTCATTGGTTACGCTGAGTGCTTCGTTGATGGTCTCCAGCTCTTCAATGGTGCTCTGGAGGTTTTCCTTTGTCCACTGCAACTCCTGCTCGACCTGTTCAAGCCGCTTGTGGGGCTTCTTCTTTGATTGACCTTTGGTTTCAGCCACCATGGCCTTTCCGTCAGGTTCTACGTCTTCAAACATGACCATAACCAACCCGGACGGCACACCCCGCTCTCTCACAGGCTTCACGAACAAATCAACGGATTGCACATCTCCGTTGCCCCGAACCCGCAGGCCCTTGCAGACAACGTCCTGTTTTTCCGCGATCGCCTTGTGAAGGGCGCGGGAGAGTTCGACTCTCAACCCCTCTCGCGCCATGTTCAGGATATTGAACTTGGCTTCACCCTGCGCGGGTTCCAGGTATTTGCCGGTTCTTCCATGAACGTATTGGATATCTCCGCTCTCGTTGGTGAGTACGCTCGGAGGCGCATAACTCTTTGTCAGGAAGCCCTCAGCCAGCCGGCGAATGCCTGTTTCAGCTTCTTCCCGGCAATGGATCTCAGGGGACTTTGCCGCCGCCGGCATGGGTGGAAATGCCAGGATGTTGCGGCCGGGCGATTCGCAATCTTTCCGGGTGAAGATCTTCCATTTCCTATCTGACACGGAGAAGAGATTCACGGATGCCCCGATCGTCTCGGAGGAGCCCAAAAAAAGAATGCCCTTCGGTTTCAGGCTGTAGTGAAAAAGGGGCAGGAGCTTTTTCTGCAATACCGAGTCAAGATAAATGAGGAGATTCCTGCAGCAGATCAGGTCCAGCTTTGTGAAAGGCGGGTCTTTGATGATGTTGTGGGGTGCAAAAACCAGCATTTCCCGGATGCTCTTTTTGACGCTGCAGGCATTGTCCTCCTTTAAAAAGAAACGCTCCAGGCGATCGGGGTTCACATCAGCCGCGATGCTTTCCGGGTAGATTCCGGCCCGGGCCACGGCAATGGCATCCGCATCGATATCCGTGGCAAAGATCTGCATGTTGAAACGTCGACCCAGCGCCTCCGCGCACTCACTCATGATCATGGCCACGGAATAAGCCTCCTCACCGCTCGAACATCCCGGCACCCAGACCCGGAGGGAGTCGCTTTTCGCCTTGTCTCCGAGGTAGGGCGGCAAGATCTTTTCTTTCAGGATTTCAAAGGCTTCAGGGTCCCTGAAGAACCGGGTCACGCCGATCAGGAGTTCTTTGAACAGGGTTTCAACCTCTCGCGGATTCCCCTGGAGGTAACGGACGTATTCGGAGATGTGATCGAGCCTATGGACAGCCATCCTCCTCTCAACACGTCTCCAGACCGTATTGGGTTTATAAAGGGAAAAGTCATGGCCGGTTTGGTCTCTGAGGAGGATGTAGATTTTTTGCATGGCCCCGGGCACTTCACCGGCTTCGGGGAAATCATTCTCACGGGGGGCCGCTCTATGCGCTATGCGCCTTGCATACTTGATCAGGTGGTTCCCCATCTTTTCCGGAGGCAAAACATGGTCCGCAAGTCCGGTCTCTATGGCACTCCTCGGCATGCTGTCATACTTGGCGGTTTCCGGGTTCTGGACCATGGCCATCCCGAGTTCTTCCTTGATCGCGCTCAGGCCGAGAGCGCCGTCCGTCCCCATACCGGACAGAACAATACAAATCGCTTTTTCTCTTTGGTCTTGTGCTAAAGACCGGAAAAAATAGTTGATGGGCAACCGCGCGGCCCGGCTCCCGGTGGGCTCGATAAGCTGGAGGGTTCCATGAAGCATGGCCAGGTCTTTGTTGGGGGGAACGATGTAGACGGTGTCGGGTAGGACCTTTAACCCATCCTCTATCTGCAAGACCTTCATGGGGGTGCACTTCTGCACAAGCTGAGGCAGAATGCTGGCATGGGTTGGGTCAAGATGCGGGACCAGGACAAACGCCATGCCGGGATTCGCCGGCATGTTGCGGAAAAACGCATCAAAGGCTACAAGCCCCCCTGCCGAGGCGCCTATGCCGACGATGTAAAAGGCTTGCGATGTGCTATGAGGGATAGGTGTCTTGTCTGCTCCGGGTTTTGGAGAGGCCTCTTTTTTATCGGCTTTTCTCTTTGCCGCCGGGTTGGGCTTCTTTTTCTTTTCAGCCATGGTGAGCACCTTTTTTTATCTCTCAAATTTGCCATAGGATTCATTTTTTGGAAAGCTTTTTCCACTCTGCTGTCAGCATGCCGGCGGCTCAAGTATCTCCATCCGGTTGACTGCGGCGACGACGTCCTGGGTGTTGCCTTTTCCTTCAACGCTGAATTTGTACGTGATATCCGCAGGAAACTGAAGTATATATCAGATCCCCAACGCCTGCAAAATACCAGGGAAAACTTATGCCGGCCAAAAACAAAAAGACAGCTCCGGACAGAGCAGCGCCAGAGGAAAAAGATAAGGCGCCCCAAAAAGGAACGCTCAAAGACGGATTTCCGATCGTGGGTATCGGCGCCTCGGCCGGCGGGCTGGAAACCCTGCAGGCCTTGTTCGCCGACATGCCGGCCGACGCCGACATAGCCTTTGTGATCATCCAGCACCTCAGCCCGCACCACAAAAGCCTTATGGTAGAACTTTTGGCCAAACACACCCCCATGGCCGTAAGGGAGATTGAAGACGGCATGCCCCTTTCGTCGGGCTGCGTTTATCTTACCCCGCCGGACAAAAACGTGGCCATCTTCAACCGCAGGCTGCATCTGATGGAGCCGATCAAAGGCAGCGGCATCAACATGCCCATCGATTTTTTCTTCCGTTCGCTTTCCGAGGATCAGAAGGAAAGGGCCATCGGCATCATCGTTTCGGGCACGGCTTCGGACGGGACCCTGGGCATCAAGGCCATCAAAGGCGAAGGGGGCATGGTCATGGTCCAGGAGCCGGCCACAGCCAAATACGACGGGATGCCCCGCAGCGCCGTTGCCACCGGCATAGTCGATTTTATTGTCCCGGTGGAAAAGATGCCGCAAACCCTGCTCGGGTATATTCGGCATCCATTTTTGAGTTCACCCGGAAAGATCAATCTGTCCGAAACCAACCAGCAGCAGCTCAGTAAAATGTATGCCCTTATCCGCACTGCCACCGGGCATGATTTTTCAAAGTACAAAACCAACACCATCCAGCGCCGCATCGAGCGCCGGCTGGCGGTGCATCAAATCGAAAAGCTATCCGACTATGTGGCCTTTCTGCAAAAAACGCCCAGCGAATCCAAGGCCCTGTTCAAGGACCTGCTGATCGGCGTGACGAGTTTTTTCAGAGACCCGCAAGCCTTTGAGATATTGGCACACCAGGGCGTTGAAAGAATCCTGCAAAATAAAAAATTTGATGAGCCGCTGCGCTGCTGGGTGGTAGGCTGCTCCACCGGCGAGGAGGGCTATTCTCTGGCGATATTGATTTCCGAGGCCATGGAAAAACTCGACAAACACCCGGATGTGCAGATCTTCGCCTCGGATATCGATGAGGCGGCCATCGAAACCGCCCGCAAAGGGGTTTATCCGGACAGCATTGCCGTGGATGTTTCCAAAGAGCGCTTAAAGCAGTTTTTCATTAGGGAACAGGGCGTGTTCAAGGTCAAAAAACAGGTTCGCGACATGGTCGTATTCTCGCCGCATAGCATCATAAAAGATCCCCCCTTCTCAAAACTGGACCTGGTGAGCTGCAGGAACCTGTTGATTTATATGGACCCCTCGCTTCAGAAGAAAATCATTCCTTTGTTGCATTACACCTTGAATCCTGAGGGCGTCTTGTTTTTGGGAAGCGCCGAGACCATCGGCGAATTTACGGACCGGTTTAACACTTTGGACAACAAGTGGCGGATCTTTAAACGCAAAGCAGGGGCTTCCGGCAATTCAATCGATTATCCGAGCCAAAAAGCGTTTTACGGTTTACCGCAAAGCCCACCTGGCGAAGGCCCGACGATTTCCAAACCAGTCGATCTGCAGTCCCTGGCTGAGAGAAAAATTCTGGACCAATACGCACCCGCGGCCGTGTTGGTCAATGACAGGTACGAGATTTTGCATTTTGTGGGACGCACCGAAAGATACCTCGTGCCGCCGACCGGCAACCCCAGTTTCAATGTGTTGAACATGGCCCGGGCGGATCTCAAATTCGACCTGACCGCCGCACTGCACAAGGCTAAAAGCGAGAAAAAGCACACGACCCGCAAACACATCCGGATTAAATACAACGGCGGGTTTTGCCTCGTGGATCTTTCCGTCAGCCCCGTTGACGACCCCAAACTGCCTCCCGGACTTTTGCTGGTCGTTTTTGAGGAGAAGACCTCCGATCACACTGCGCAATATGCGGCATCGAAAACGACCCGCAAAGACAGCACGGGATTGAAAGCCCGGCAGTTGGAACAGGAGCTGTACTCGACCCGTGAACACCTCCAAGCCACCATTGAAGAGCTTGAAACCTCCAACGAAGAGCTGAGATCTACCAATGAAGAGATGCACTCTATTAATGAAGAGCTGCAAAGCACCAATGAGGAGCTGGAAACTTCCAAAGAGGAGCTGCAATCGACCAATGAAGAACTCAACACTGTCAACGCGGAGCTTCAAAGCAAAGTGCATGAACTGTCCAGGATCAGCGACGACATGAACAACCTGCTGGCCGCCGCGGATATCGCATCCATCTTTTTGGACACTCGCCTTCGCATCAAACGCTACACCCCGGCCGCGGCCCGGATCATCAAGCTGATCCCGACCGATATCGGAAGGCCCTTTAATGACCTTAAAACCAGCTTTCCGAAGGTCGACCTGGCGCAGCAAACCCAAAAAGTACTCGACGATCTCAATACCTTTGAAACGAAAATCGAATCGGAAGACCATGTCTGGTACCAACTCAAGGCCATGCCGTATCGCACAACGGAAAATGTCATTGAGGGCGTGGTGCTGACCTTGATCAATATCCAGCAGCAGATCGGGCAAAACGAAGACCAACTCCGGCGCTTTGCCACCGTCCTGGAGGACTCCAATGACGCCGTGATGGTGATGGACTTGAGAGGCCGGATCTTGGCCTGGAACAAAGGGGCCGAAATGATGTACGGCTGGACGCAGGCCGAGGCGCTGAATATGAATGCTGCGGACCTTCTCCCCGAAGACGGCCAAAAAGAGCTGCAGCAGCTGATCGACAAGATTATAAAGGGCGAAACCGTCCGATCGTTTAAATCGCATCGCAAAACCCAAAAAGGCCATATCTTGGATGTCTGGTTGACCGCCACGGCTCTGGCCGATGAGAGCGGCCGGCCGATCGAAATTGCGACCACCGAGCGCGATCTGGCCTGGTTATCGGAGAAGCTTTAAAGGCTGACCAAACACGACGGTGGTTTCTTTTACGTCCATCTCGAACGCCGGCGCTTCACCATGATACTGCATGATGACCTTCAGCAGAGGCTGGCATCGCTCCGATTTAAAATCTGGGATATTGTTCCCCAGGAAAAGATGGATGCACGAGTGGAAGCAGTCATCACCGACATTGAAAAAGACATCGCCGCGTTAACCAGTCGGTTTTAAATACCGTGGAATGCAGCCACGCCGCTTCGGCCGGGGAGCAAAGCATTCGTATTATTATTGCAGACGACCATCCCATGATGAGAGAGGGGTTGGCCAATATGCTTAAGAACAAAGATGGCCTGGAAGTGATCGCCCAGGCGGGCGATGGCATGCAGGCGATTGATCTGGCAAAAGAGTTGAACCCGGAAGTTATCCTGATGGATGTTCCTGCCCGGGTTGGACGGCATACGGGCCACGGCTCAAATCAGCCGGGCCCGGCCGGACATTTGCATTATCGGCCTTAGCATGCACGACAATGAAGCCACGCGAGAAAAGATGCTCACAGCCGGCGCAGCGACCTGTTTATGCAAGTCGACCCCAAGCAAGGAGCTAATCGAATTCATCCAAAACACCGCAATCCAATGGGCAAGAAGATGAAAACAGGTTGAGCAGATCTTAAGAGCCTGTTGAAGAATAGCGTTTTTATAGCGTGTGACCTCTAACACTTGGCCGGTTCTCGTTTTGAGCTGCTTTCTCGCCCGTGCGAGTGAATTGCAATTAGCCCTTCTTTCTCGAAAAAAGCAGCAGCCCTCCGCCGGCCACAATCCCCGCCACCCCGGCCCACACAGGGACGCTGATCCTTTGTCTGTCCTTTACCGACAGCTCGATGGGCCCCAATTTCGCCTCATGGGTGTTCTTGGTGTAGCTGAAACCGCCATACACCAGCGCAAGGATGCCGGCTACCATGAGCACGATTGCCGCGATTTTGGTTGCATTCATTACGTTACCTCATTTGAATTTCGAAACCGCATCGTGATAAGCGGCCTTGACTTCATCCCAGGTTTTTTCGGCCCCTCCTTTGACGGCTTCCCATGCCTCATCGCCGGAGGTCTTCAACTCCTGAAACTTCGTCTTGGCCTTATCCTGTTTGTGCTCCAAGGTCTCGATGGTTTTGTAGGAATCGATCTTCGCGTCGGACTTGGCATTCTCCGCCTTGGCCTTGAGCAGAGCGTCCTCCGCGTCCCATTCCTTCAACTGTGTATCGAGCTTTTCTTCATACGCTTTTCGTTTTTCCTTCATGGGAACCTCCTATTGATTGATACTTCTGATTCTCATAAGCCTTCCTTATTCCTGCTTGGACACCCCTTTTCATTCTCTTGCTCAAGATGGTGTCACTATTTAACGATCAGATCATTCCTTACGGCTTGGACCCCTTTGACGCTGCGGGCGATTTTACCCGCCTCATTTACGGCCTCTTGAGAAGCAACGAACCCGCTCAGTTGAACCGTGCCCTTGAAGGTTTTCACACTGATCCGGAATGACTTAAGAAAATCATCAGCGGCAAGCAGCGATTTGACCTTGGTCGTGATGACCGAATCGTCAACGTATTCCCCTGCGCTTCCCTGTTTGGATGTCGATGCACAGGCCCCAAACGCAACTATCAGCATTACCATGACAAAATAACCCACTAACGTATTCCTTTTTTTCATCTCATATCACTCCCTATTAACTCCTCGCCTTCTCAGGCAAGGATCGAAATGGTTAGATTCATCTTCGTCCTTGGATCACCTGGACCAGTACCACGATGATGGCGATGACCAGCAGGGCATGAATGACCCCGCCCATGGTGTAGCCGGTCATCAATCCCAGCCCCCATAAAACCAGGAGGATCACAAAAATGGTCCAAAGCATGTTCTACTCCTTTCCAGCATTGCTAAAATGGTTTTGCGGATTCTACTTCCCCGTGACCTTTTTGACCCGGCCGATCCAGCATGCCGATCACCGGATTAATCCGAGAATGCCAAATACAATGAGATAGACGGCAACGATGTAATTCAATAATCTCGGGAAAAGGAGAATCGAAATTCCCGCGATTAGAGAGATTATGGGCTGCGGCGATATACTGATTTGCATGTTATCCGGCCTCCTTTCCAGGCACTGCGTGAGCCAAGGTTTCCCCAGTGGGTGGTCGTTGCGAACCCCTCATAAACCCTTGTTCTCCATCTATTGGATCCAGCGCTCTTTTGACGGTGTTTTGAAAATCACTGAGTGAGAATGGCTTGAATATTACCGAGTCGATAGGCGCGCTTTTCACTTTCTTTAAAACACTCCCCCTATCCGCGCCCGTCATCAACACAACCGGGGTGCTCGGCGACCTTTCTTTGATGAAGTTTGTCAAGCCCCAACCATCCATGATAGGCATCTCAAGGTCGGTCAACACCAGATCAAAAGAACGCTCGATAAAGAGCGACAGAGCTTCAACGCCGTTACCGGCAACAGCCACCTCAAATCCCATAAAAGCGAGGACCTTTGAAACCAAGTCCCGAAAGGCCTTATTATCTTCGGCCACCAGGATACGTCCGCCTATTGCTTGCCCTGCCTTTGAGGAAGCAGCCTTTTTCGTTTCTCTCCTGCTCTCTCCCATCTCACACCCCCTATTGTGGACTGTAATCATATTGTTCTTTCTTTTAAGCCGGCTGTCCATAGGGGGATTGCTCATTCTTGTGGGGGAAACTCCCGGGATACGGTAAAAGATCCCGGAACCCGGCGCTCAGATCATGCCGGAATAGGGAGAGGTGCAACGACACCTCCTTCTGCCCGTATAGTTCAGGCTTTTCGAGGTGGCCGCTATTTCGGGGTAACTTCAATTTTCCTGACTCTTGACATCGAACTCTTTCTTGACAAGGGGCACGAGGTCCGCTCAACCTCAAACCCGCCATGTTCTTCGGCTAAGGCAATGGACGTCATTTATCATCCATGTTCAAGGCTTCAAAACCGGAGATGACGTCGAACAGTTCCTCGTCGATGCCGCTCTGGCGCAACCGATGGAATGTTCCGTTGAGGTCCTCCAGCAATTCATCTATGTTTTTGTCGGCCCGTTGCATCGCCGCCAGGCGGCTCGCATTCTCGCTCGCTAGAGATTCGGCGCACGCCCGGAAGAGAGACACGAAAAGGTACTCGCGGATGAGGGCCCGCAAGGTTGCGGCGGCGCCGCCCATGAGCTCGGGCAAGTTCTTCGTCGGCCAGGGACGTTTGACGAGCTCGCGTCGCCAGGTTTCATCCAAGGGCAGCAGCCGCTGATTGACGGGCTCATAGACCGCTCCTGATGTGGGGCGGTTGTAGAAGAGGTGCAGTTCGACGACCTGGCCTTGGCCGGTCCTGGGCGTAGCCGACGGGCTGCGGCCGGCTTCGCTGTCCACGAGGATCCGGCCGACGAGAGAACTGATGGTCCTGACGGAATTCGGCACGGTGAATAGGCCGACCGGC
>CAYPSZ010000048.1:0-8899 GCA_964413125.1 uncultured Desulfobacterales bacterium | reverse complement strand
CCTGTGGTCACAGGAATTGCAAGGGACCTTAGAAAGTCACTCATGGGCGGGTAGACGTTTTGATCGGATCCCGTTATGTAAAATCCTCGCTCCTTGAGGAGTCCTGCCAGGGAGGCCATGCCGGTTCCGCATACGCCCATCAAATGGATGTGGTGAATGCCGTCGGGGAGGCGGTTCAAATCAGGCCTGAGGTTGTGCTTACCATCAGTAGATAGAATGGATTCTTTCATGCTTTGATATGCCTGTTTATCCTTTAGCTGCAGCAATGACCATAGGCCGGTTCTGAACAGAACTTCTTTGTGCAGTTGGGATGTGCATTTTTGCTGAAAAAAAACTTGTCATTCGATTCGAATCCGGATATCTTTTAAGATTCTGAGTTGAACGTCAAGGAGATCGCCATGTCCAAGTTGTGCGAAGTCTGTGGAAAAAGGCCTTTGGTGGGGCACAAAGTGAGCCACGCCAACAACAAGAGCAAGAAGCGATGGTACCCGAACCTGCAGCGCGTCAGGACCCTTCAAGACGGTCGGCCCCGGCGCATGACCGTGTGCACGTCCTGCATACGATCGGGAGTCATTATCAAGCCTTGACCTGCCGCTCCCGATCTTTTTTTTCATCAGGTGATGAATCAGGATCCGCTCAACATGCGTGGGCGTCGAGGGAACCCGGGTCCACAATGCCTTTTTCGGCCCTTAAGAGTCAGTGGGTTTCCCACCCTTCGACAGCCTGGACGCGTTCCACGAGCAAGACGTCCTTAACCCTTTTCACTGCGTTGATTATATCCTGAAGCTGCTTGTAGCCTTCCACCTCTACGGTGAAGTAGGACTCACCCTTCCGGTCTTCCGTAGTGTGTATCTCCGCATGAATGATGTTTGCATCCTTGGCCGCCATAATGGCGCTGACCTCCGCCAGGATGCCTTTCTTGTCCATGGAGGTGATCCTCAGCCTCGCCAGGTGGACCTGTTTGTCTTCGGGTTCCCACTGCACGTCCACGATTCGTTCGGGATCTGCGTTCAGCACGTGACGGCAGTCCCGTTTGTGGACCGTGACGCCCCTGCCTCTGGTGATATAGCCTCTTACCTCCTCGCCCGGAAGAGGACTGCAGCAGTTTGCGAACCGGACAAGCATATTATCCAGGCCCTTGACCTTGATGCCGTGGGTGCTCTTCTTGCGTTTGATCCGGGAGACAACCTTGTGCATGATACCGGGGTGGGCATCCTCGATTCCCCTGCGCGTCTTGATTCGTCCGATTACCTGTTTGACGGATACTTTTCCATATCCGATGTTTGCAAGTAAATCCTCTATGCTGTGAAAGGAAAGGTTTTCCGACACCGCTGCCACATCCTCGTTCTTGGTGATGTTGACAAGGTTGAGGCGCTCGCTCTCGGAGGCCTTTTCCAAGAGGTCCTTGCCCAGCTGGATGCTCTGGTCTCTTTCCTGCCGTTTGATCCAGTTTCTGATTTTCGTCCTGGCCCTCGGGGTCTTGACAAAATCGAGCCAATCCTTCCGGGGCTGCTGTTTGGGGGATGTCAGGATCTCGACGATGTCACCGTTTTCGAGCTCGTGACGGAATGATACCATCCTGCCGTTTACCCTGGCCCCTACGCAGTGGTCCCCTATGTCGGAGTGTATGCTGTAGGCAAAATCCACAGGGGTGGCCCCTTTGGGAAACTCCTTGACGTGGCCCTGGGGTGTGAACACATAGACGTCATTGGGGAAGAGGTCCATGCGTACGCTCTCCATGAACTCCTGCGGATCGTTAAGGTTCTGTTGCCACTCCAGCAACTGCCTGAGCCAGGAGAACTGCTGCTCGTCTTTCTGATGGGCCGACAGGCCTTCTTTATATCTCCAGTGTGAGGCGATTCCCTCCTCCGCAACTCTGTCCATTTCCCAGGTCCTGATCTGCACCTCCAGGCCCTGTCCCAGGGGGCCGATAACCGTGGTGTGAAGGGACTGGTACATGTTGGCCTTGGGCATGGAGATATAGTCCTTGAATCGGCCCGGAACGGGCTTCCACATGGAGTGGATATGGCCCAGGGCCTCATAGCATTCCTTGAGGGAGTTGACGATGACACGGCAAGCCACGATATCGTAGACCTGGTTCACAGTCAGATTCTGCTCCTTCATCTTGCTGTAAATGCTGAAGAAGTGCTTGTGCCTTCCCTTGATGGTCGCCTTGACGCCCGCTTCCTCCAGTTTCTGGGAGAGAAGGAATTTCACTTCCCGGATGAATGCCTCCCGGGCGCCGCGGTGTTCCGCAATGCCCGTTCGAATCTGTTCGTGTATTTCCGGTTCCAGATAGAAAAGGCAGAGGTCTTCAAGGCTGCTCTTGAGCCAGTATATGCCCATGCGGCCGGCCAGAGGTGCATATATATCAAGGGTTTCCCGGGCAATGGACTCCTGTTTGTCCTGGGGTTGAAATCCGAGGGTGCGCATGTTGTGGAGCCGGTCGGCCAGTTTCACCATGATGACGCGGATGTCCGTGGCCATGGCCAGGATCATCTTGCGCATGTTTTCCGCCTGACGTTCCTCCCTGCTTGCAGAATGAACTTTGCCGATCTTGGTGACGCCGTCGACGATATTGGCGCTTTCCCGGCCGAACAGCCGTTCGATGTCGGCCAGTTCAGCCTGGGTGTCCTCCAGGGTGTCATGCAGGAGGCCCGCCACCACGCTTATCACGTCCATTTTCATCTGGGTGAGAATGTAGGCCACTTCCAGGGGGTGAGAAAGGTAGGGTTCCCCGGAAAGACGCACCTGGCCCTTGTGCACCTTGGCTGAGTAGACGTATGCCTTTTCCACCAGGCCGTGATCCGCCTTCGGGTGGTAACTGAGCAGGCGGCCGGTGATATCATTTAAGCGAATCATAAAGGGCTCTGACCAACTCCGGGATTCGCTTCGGGGCTTCATCCGGGGAAACGGGTTCACTCTCCTGCTCGGAGCGAAGCTTGACCTCCACATTCCCCTCTTTCAGGCCCCTGGAGCCTATGGTAGCTCGGACCGGGATTCCCAAAAGATCCGCATCCTTGAATTTGGCCCCTGCGCGGAGGTCCCGGTCGTCCAGAAGAACATCCATGCCTTGGTCCATGAGGATACGGTATAGGGTTTCAGCGGCCTCGACCACGCTCGTTTCGTTCATCTGAAGCGGTAGAATCAGCACCTCGAAGGGCGCTATGGGGATGGGAAAGATTATGCCGTCTTTGTCGTGGTTCTGTTCGATTGCAGCGGCCACGGTCCTACCCACCCCGATACCGTAACAGCCCATGACAATGAGTATTTCCCTGCCGTTTTCATCGAGGCAGGCTGCGCCCATGGCCCGGCTGTACTTGGTGCCCAGCTTGAAGATATGCCCTACTTCTATTCCACGGCTGAACCTGAGTTCTCCTCCGCAACGGGGGCAGGGATCTCCGGGCATGATCACCCGAAGGTCCGCATAGAGATCCACTTTCAAGTCGCGGCCCGGGTCCACGTTCTTTATATGCCTGTCCGCTTGATTGCCGCCGGCCACGGCGCTTTGAATTCGGGCCACGGCGTTATCCGCGATCATGCGAAGGTTCAACCCCACAGGCCCCGCAAATCCCATGGGGGCCCCGGTGACCTTCTCAACCAGCGCCGGGTCCGCCAGTTCCACCGTATCGGCGCCCAGGATCGCCTTGAGCTTTACTTCGTTCAGTTCGTGATCTCCACGTACGAGTCCTGCAACGACTTCGTCCCCCACACTGAAGATCAATGTCTTTATGAGGCGGTCCGCAGGGACCGAAAGAAAGGAGGTAAGGGCCTCGATGGTGCGGATCCCCGGCGTATCGATCTCTTCCACGGGAGGCGGTGGGCCGGTCTCCATGGGGGCAGGCGCCCCGGCTCGAACCTCGGCCTTTTCAAGGTTTGCTGCATACCGGCAATCCAGGCAACTGACGATTTCATCTTCTCCGGAATCAGCCATCACCATGAATTCGTGGGAAAAGCTTCCCCCGATAGAGCCTGTGTCAGCTTCCACTGCTCTGTAGGTGAGACCGCAGCGGCGGAAAATGCGGTTGTATGCTTCGTGCATTATTTCATAGCTTCCTGCGGCGCCTTCCTCATCCGCATCAAAGCTGTATGCATCCTTCATGATAAATTCTCTTCCGCGCATAATGCCGAAACGGGGCCGTATTTCATCCCTGAACTTGGTCTGTATCTGGTAGAAGTTGAGCGGCATTTGCCGGTAGGAACGGACTTCCCTCCGGACCAGATCCGTAATCACCTCTTCGTGCGTGGGTGCAAGGCAGGCATCGCGGTCGTGCCGGTCCTTGAACCGGAGAAGCTCGCGTCCGTAAACCTCCCAGCGCCCGCTCTCCTGCCAGAGCTCGGCCGGCTGCACTGCGGGCATGAGTAGTTCTATGGCCCCCGACCGATCCATCTCTTCTCTTATTATACGCTCCACTTTTCGAATAGACCGAAGACCGGCCGGCAGATACGTGTAAATGCCTGACGTAAGCTTGCGGATCATTCCGGCGCGCAGCATGAGCCGATGGCTGATTACTTCGGCATCCGCCGGGTTTTCTTTTGTGGTGGGAATAAAGGTTTTGGAATACCGCATGATTTCGTGGTCACTCCTTTCGTTGGTGCGGGCCGGACCAGCCCGTGGACGGGTCTTCGCCTTGCTCTCCGGCTATTTCGAAAACTTCTCGGATAAGCACCCCTGCAAGCTCCTGCTCGGGCACCTTTCGAACGACCCGGCCTTTTTTGAAGAGGATTCCCAGGCCCCGCCCTCCTGCGACTCCCACATCAGCTTCCCTGGCTTCACCCGGTCCGTTGACCACACAGCCCATTACCGCCACCCTCGGAGAACTGCGGACGCCACGTAGGGCCTCTTCCACGGTTTCCACCAGAGAGAAAAGGTCGATCTCGCACCGGCCGCAGGTCGGACAGGAGATGATTTCCGGGCCTCGACTGCGCAAATCCAGGGAACGAAGGATTTCCCAGGCCACCCGGACTTCCTCCACCGGGTCCCTGGAAAGGGATACACGAAAAGTGTCCCCGATTCCCCGGTGCAGGAGAAGCCCGATTCCCAGGGCGCTTTTGACCGTACCGGAGATCAGGGTGCCGGCCTCGGTGACGCCCAGGTGCAAGGGATAAGCCACAGCCTTGCTCAGTAGTTCATACGCGGTTATCGTATCAAGCACATTGGACGATTTGAGGGATATCTTGATCTCGTAAAACCCCAGTGATTCAAAAAGCCTCACATGCTCCATGGCGCTTTCCACCATGGCCTCCGGGGTGGGGCGCCCATGCCTTTTCAGGACCTCCCTATCAATGGACCCTGAATTAACACCGATGCGAATGGGAACGTCCGCTGCGTCCGCTTCAAAGACAACCTTTTCCACGGCCTTGCGCCCCCCGATGTTCCCCGGGTTTATGCGAAGCCCGTCCGCACCGGCTCGAATCGCCTCAATGGCCAGGCGGTGGTCGAAATGGATGTCGGCGATGAGGGGAGGGGTGACCAGGCATTTGATTCGTTCAAAGGCACGAACAGCATCCATGTCCGGTACGGCCAGCCGGACGATCTCGCATCCGGCTTCCTCAAGGCGGTCTATCTGGACCACGGTAGCCTGGACATCCCGGGTGTCCGTATTGGTCATGGACTGAACCGCTATGGGGGCTTCTCCTCCAACGGCTACGGATCCCAAACGTATTTGCCTGGTTTTTTTTCTCGCATACCGGCCCGTTAATGTGTAGCCTGGAGTCTGTGAGTCATTCAAGTGAATCGCAACGCCCCTTTCAGCCGTTTGCTGCGGCCGAACGTTATAATTAGCATTCCCGTTTGGAAAAAGCAATCGGGATGAAGCTTGTAAGCACGGCGGGCTTTACAGGGCTTTGCATGGAAGGTATACTTATTTATTTACTATGGTAAACGTTGACCGCCGGGCCGGACCGGATACGCCTCGCGGTGCCAAGATAAGAAAGGCGGCCATGTATTCAAAAATGCTCAGCCTCAGATTTCCGGAAAAGATTGTGAATGAGCCCATAGCAGTCAACCTTGTGAAAGAATTCGATCTTTCTTTCAATATCCTCAAGGCGACCATCTATCCCAGGAAAGAGGGATTCATGGTGATGGAACTGACCGGTCACAAAAAAAATTTCCAGCGAGGGGTCAAGTATCTTAAGAGCCTCGGAATCAAGGTTGAGAGCATCGGCAACGACATCCGCCGCGATGAGGACCGTTGCTACCAGTGCGGAGCATGCACGGCCGTTTGTGTGACCGGAGCACTTCACGTTAAACGACCTGAAATGGAAGTGCTTTTTGATAAGGACAAGTGCAGCGCCTGCGAGCTGTGCGTTGTTGCCTGCCCGGCCAGGGCCATGGAAGTCAAGTTCAACCGTTCCCTCTTGTATTGACAGGCCGCTTTTATTACTCGCCTATGATGCAGCCCAAGCCTTCATCAGTGGTGGTAGCCCTTAGCGGCGGTGTGGACAGCTCCCTGGCCGCTGCACTTCTTAAGGGGCAGGGGTGGGAGGTTCACGGTATCCATTTTGTATTACCATCCTGCGAAAATGCCTGCGAAAAAAGGCTGCATGCCGTAGGGAGGGTTGCAAAATACATAGGCATTCCTCTTAGAGTTATCGATCTTAGAGAACTTTTTATCAGCAAGGTGATAAGGCCGTTCGTTTCCGGATATCTTGCCGGGCGAACGCCAAACCCCTGTGTCGTGTGCAATCCGGAGGTCAAGTTCGCATGCCTGGCCGGCTGGGCCGACGATCACGGCATATGGTTCACAGCCACCGGCCATTACGCGAGGATCTCACGGTTGCAGGGAGGGCCCTGGGCCCTGTTTCGAGGTGCGGACCGCAAAAAGGACCAGTCGTATTTTCTGCACCGTCTTGGGGAGCAGTACCTCAGGAGATCTTTGTTCCCCTTAGGAGGGCTGACCAAGGTGGAGGCGCGGTCCATGGCCAAAAGCCTTGGAATTCCAGTGGGTTCCGAATCAGAGAGCCAAGAGATCTGCTTTCTGGCCGGAGAGGATTATCGCGACTTTCTCAGTAACTGCGGGGCCGAGGTTGTTTCGAAAAGCGGAGATATAGTCGATTGGTCCGGAGCAAGGCTGGGCCGTCACCGGGGTATCTTTCGCTACACCATAGGCCAGCGACGGGGCCTGGGGATTGCATCTGACAGGCCTTACTATGTTATGGAATTGAGACCGGAGACCAACCAGGTCATTGTGGGCAGAAGGGAAGATCTTTTCAGAAGACGAGTGGAGGCCGAGTCATTTGTCTGGCCCTCGGGGTCCCCTGGCTGCCATTCATTGCCGGCTCTTGCACAGGTACGTTACAGGCATGCCGCTTCACCGGGAAATTTGGAGTTGAATTCAGGCGCGCGGATTCGGTTCGTCTTTGATGATCCGCAGCCGGCCGTCACCCCGGGCCAGGCCCTTGTATGCTATGACGGTGATCGGGTGTTGGGAGGCGGTTGGATTACACCATATAAACCCGCTTGCGCGGCAAAAGACCGTCATGAAGGAATGAGGCCATGCAGGCGAAGACCTTTCATGTAGTAACGCTTGGTTGCAAGGTTAATCAGTATGAGTCCGCATATTTGGAGGAGTCCTTTTCCCGGCTGGGATGGCAAAGGGCGGGCTGCAGTGAGACAGCAGACTTTGTCGTTGTAAACACCTGCATGGTGACCGGCAGGGCCTCTTACCAGTCCAGGCAGGCGATTCGCAAGCAGATCCGCGAACACCCGGGCGCTGTTATCGCGGTAACCGGATGTTATGCCCAGGTTTTACCCGAGGAACCGGCCGCAATTCCCGGTGTCCATCTCGTGGCTGGAAACACCTTCAAGGGTAGGCTCCCGGAGCTCCTTTTTGATGCGGTTTCTGCGAGCGGCCTGAAAATACTAAGGGAGCCGTTTCCGGAAACCCCGCCGTTTGAAATCCTTCCAGTCACCGGGCATCCCGGCCGAAGCAGGGCGTTTCTGAAAATCCAGGACGGGTGTGACGCCCATTGTAGTTATTGCATCGTTCCGCGTGCAAGGGGACGACCCAGAAGCATGGACGTTGAAAGCGTGGTAAAAGCACTTGGCCGATTCTCAAAGCATGGTTTTCTCGAGGTGGTCCTCACCGGCATCCATCTGGGCAGGTACGGCCTGGATCTGACACCGGTAACGGATCTTAAGGCCCTCCTGAGAAGGATCAGCCGCGAAGGTCTGCCCATCAGGATCAGGCTAAGCTCCCTGGAGCCGGATGAGATAGATCTTGAGCTGATAGACCTTGCGGCCTCTAATCCGATTGTATGCAGGCACTTTCACGTGTCCATGCAGAGCGGTGACGATTTCGTGCTGAATCGGATGAACCGCCCCTATAGTGTCGGCGCTCTCATACAAGTCTTAAAGAGCATTCGGGAGCGTATTCCAGAGGCGGCGGTGGGCATCGATCTGATCGCGGGGTTTCCGGGTGAATCGGACAACATGTTTGAGAACACAAGGGCCTTGGTGGAGTCTCTTCCCATCACTTATGTACATGTTTTCCGCTTTTCTCCGCGGCCCGGTACCCGGGCGGCCGGCTTCAAAAGCATGGTATCCCATGGTGAAGCAAAAAAGCGGGCGGCCTTGCTTAGGGCCCTGGGTCGAAAAAAACGGGATGAGTTTTTCAGAGCATGCCTTGGAGGAGTCTATCCGGTGATAGTGGAGAGAGGAGAGGAGAGCGGAAGCTCCACGGTGCTGGGGCTTTCGGACAATTATATCCCTCTGGAGTTTCCCCTGGCAGGGCATGACAGGCGGGGGATCATAAATGTCCGCGCACAGAGGCCTGCCGGAGATCGGGTGATGGGCCGGGTAGAAAAAAGGGAGGTTGGAAGACTTGATTAGGTTGCGGGTGGGTTCAGTATCACCCGCGCGTCCACGGCCGTTGCACCTTTGCCGAACTCATCCACC
>CAYPSZ010000047.1:0-27529 GCA_964413125.1 uncultured Desulfobacterales bacterium | reverse complement strand
TATAAAAGGGTGCTCATTGTGGATGACGAACCCGACGTCCTCGAGACCCTGGAAGAAGTGCTTGACATGTGCGATGTAGTAAAGGCCCAGTCATTCGACGAGGCCAAGGAAATCCTTGAAACACAATACTTTGATATCGCTATCCTGGATATCATGGGAGTGGACGGATATCAGCTCCTCGAAATCGCCAATCAGAAAGAGGTGCTTGCAGTCATGCTTACCGCCCATGCGTTGAGCCCTGAAGATACAATGAAGTCTTACAAAAAGGGCGCCGCCCTGTACGTGCCCAAAGAAAAGCTCAACGATATGCCCCAATACCTCGGTGACGTCCTTGAAGCACAGGAGCAGGGAAAGAGCCTCTGGTGGAGATGGATTGACAGGTTCGGAAACTATTACAACAGGAAATTCGGGGCCAACTGGAAAAAAGTTGATGAGGATTTCTGGAAGAATTTCGGGGCTTGGCAATAAGGAACCATGAGTCAATCTGTTTTCCAATCCGCTCTGGTAATCCAAAGGCGGCCTGCCTGGTCCGAATACCGGCCTTTGGATACTTCTGAGTATTGAGCGCTTCCATCAGGATTCGCCTCCTCCCGGCTGTGACCCCGCATGTATGAAAAATTACGGCTGCCTGCTTCCTGTGAGTAGATACCAACCTTGATAAAAAAGGCAGGCTATTACCAGCATTGCCGAACTCACTTTTCTTACACACGGCCTGGAAAGGTGAAAACGAAATAATTATAAAAAGGAGTGCAGAGACTTTTAAATGACATAAAAAGTCAAGTCGCTATGCTTCTTGTTGTTTAGAATCCGGTATTTTTTGGAAGGCACCTCAACAGGCAGGAGGGCGAGAAACTGCACAATATGGGATTTAATATGCAATCGAGCCGAATTCAAGGACCGGGACCGGCTTTTTCGCTGGCGCTACAAAGCCGACCGGTTAAGCTGAGCGTTCGGCAAACAGAAGGATAACAACATGGCGTTTGTACAAGAGTCAACAGGATACGAGAAGACAATCCTCTCCGATCTTCAAGGCGCATGGAGTATGCTGAGAGCCTCCGTGGTTGACGCGGCGGGATTTGAAGGATGGGACCAGGCGATATTCCACATTGATGAAGCAATGAGTTGGGAGAGCGTTCGCAATCTAAGGCGAATGCCTCCACTTCTACTGATCATCAGGAATAAATGTGTACAGGGAAAAGCACCGGAAGAGGTTCTTGAAAACATCCGGGAGGTTGACGAAGTTCTGAAAGAGGTTCTTTCAGAATTCATCAACTGAGGCATTGAACAACCCGCTTCGCCGAACACTTATAAGGCCTCCCGGTGTCAAGGCCTGTTCCCGGAATTTACTGGGTAATACTAATCCATAAAAGATTCTGGTGGTCTACAGGCCGATGGCCGAACAACCGGATGAACTGAGACTGGAAGAATCTGACGCTTTTTCCATCCGGCTGTCCGGAGCATTCTGGCATTGCCGTCGAATGCCGGCGTTTTCAGTCCTCTCGAAGACTCCACGATTCGATAAGAACTGCACGAGCGACAATGAACACGCCACCCGCTAAGAGGTGGAAGTTTTCATTCCTTTTGAGGTGCGTCCTTAGGCTGTACCGACAGCACCGGGCAGTGGGCCTGTCGCATGACACGATCCGTGGTTGAACCTATGAAAAGCTTTTCCACGAGCCCATGGCCCCGGACACCCAGTACAATGAGGTCCATCTTGTTCACCAGCGCATATTTTGCAAGCTCCTCATCGGACCGCCCCGCCACCAGTGCAACCACAGGTTTGCACCAGGTGCGGGCTTCCTCCGGCACCATATTATCCAGTGATTCTTTGAGTTGCACCCGAAGGTCCTCCTCCGACCTGTTTTCGTCGAAGCGTTCCTCGCCCTTGATTATGTCTTCATAGATGGGGGGTTCTATGACATGCACCAGGTGCAGCTCGCTCTCGAATTCCTGGGCCAGGCTCAGGCCGTAATTGAAAGCGAGTTCCGAGTCGGGTGAAAAGTCACAGCCCACCAGTATGCGCTTCATAATGATCGGCCGGTAGGGCTTGAAGTCGCCGGGTTTACCGGGCAGGCGAACAGCCAGGAGCGGGCAGGGAAGAATATGCATCAGGCGTTCGGTTACCGAACCCAACAACATCCTTTTCAGCCCCGAGCGACCGTGGGTGGCTGTGATCACCAGATCCACGTGATTCTCGGCGGCCAGCCGGGCGATCTCTTCGGCCGTGCGTCCTATGGTGACGGAAGGCTCCCAGTCTATTGCAGCATCACCTAGCAGGTTTTCTATGTGATCGTGGGCGTATTCAATGCTGCGGCGCTTATGTTCCAGGGGGTCAAGGATCCCATCGCCGTATTTAGTGGCGGGTGGCAGATCGATGACATGGCACACATAAAGTTTGGCTCCGTATTCCTTGCACAGGGCCGTGCCATAAGACAGAGTCATGCTGGAAAAATCCGAGAAGTCGACTCCGCAGAGAATTTTCTTTATCACTATGCGCATTGCCCTTGTCCTTTCGTTGGGAGATAAACGCTTTCGGCCTGTTGATGCCGGGGGTTAGTGGCCGGGGGATCTCTGCCCATGGGTCCTTCCCACCGGTCGCCCGCGCCGGCAGACCTTGATAAGAAAATTGAAAGCGGACAAGTCTCAGCGTTCCGGCCCGCTTTCGTGGTAAACGGGTTTGCCCATTTCAGCAAAGGTGAAGTTGTAGAAGACGTTATGGCCGTTGTAATCCAAAATCCGCAGGTCGTCAGTCTGTTTCAGGTCCCCCAGGATTACAGAGTATTTATTACCGTATTTGGCCTTTACCGTGTCGATCTGAAGTTCACACGCGATGTATTTCTTGATTCCTTTGGTCGCCAATTTCGTTGCCAGCTTGGGATCGTTGATTGAGTCATAAGTCGTGAGGATCAGAATCGGACCTGTGCCTGTGAAAATAAGGGCTGCTTTCATTTCGTCACCCTCCTTTCCTGCCCCTGGAAGCCGTCTAGGTCAAGAGACCTCCGGGTTCTATGGTTTAGGCCGTTTTGAATACGACTACACGCGAGAGGAAAAGCCCTCATGCTGAGCAGCCGGATTGACGCCGACGTTGTATGTGTTTATAGGACTTGATATCCTCGTAGGGCCTTGAGAGCCCCCGAAGTACCCCTTCAGATGCCTTGGCAGGTGGAGTAGTTGATTTTGAGCCCCTTGTACTCCTGGTTGATGGGTTTCACAAAAATGCTCGAATACGAACCTAATGTCGTCATGCAGAATCTATAATAGGAAGTTGTTCTTACGGAGGTTGATGTTATCTCGAATTATAGCCGAAAACGTTGTTGGCGGTCAACAAGAAAAGCATAGCATTATTTACTGGTGAGGAAAAAGCCCCTTGGGGTCAGGCTGATGGGTGAAGAACAACCAGCAACAAAACCATGATGATGCTGACCATGGAAATGGATATGACGCTCATCCCGGCAGTCCTTGAGATCGTGTCGGATGTGTCGAAAAGTAAGATTCTGGAACATTTCATTTTTTCCTTTGTTGGTTGTAATCGGCGCAATCCTTATGGTAAGTTCCTGAGACTTTAGTTTTCCGGCAATTGTCAACCGTCAAGGAGTCTCAAGAACAATGAATCAAGACGAGGCGGACAATAAATGAATTAGCCCCTTTAGGGGCTTTCCTTACGAGAATCCCCCCTTCGAGGGGCTTCATCATACCACGTCCTATGGGCGTGGTTGGTGATTGATCTTATGGCACTATGGGGTCGAACAAACCGCACCAAGTTCAGAGACCAAGTTCTCAAGCCGCTCATGGACAAGGGGCTGATCGAGATGACCATTCCGGACAAACCCCACAGCTCAAAGCAAAAATACCGGATCACCGCCTTGGGGGAAAAAGTCTTGAAACAAGCCATTAAAGATCAAGGAGGTGGCCGATGAAGCTGAAACAGGCCGTTCTGACCATCAGGGGTATGTGGTGTCGAGGCAGCCGTATGAAAGTCCGCGTTGAATGCTATTCGGGATACAGGGGCGAGGAGACCCCCCGCCGGTTCTGGCTGGGTGAGCGACCCGTCGACATCCGCGACGTCATTGACCGATGGCTTGACCCGGACCATCGGTATTTCAAGGTAACGGGCGACGATGGGGCGACCTACATCCTGCGGCACGATTCGGAGACCTGCATCTGGGAGCTTACCTGCTTTCAGGAAACCTGATGCCTCCTTTTGCCCCGACAATTTGATTCAAAGCATGCTGCGTGTGTTCGGTGCGAATCTTTCCGCAGGCGGAGGTGCCTGCCCAGACGCCTTCGGTGGTAGTGCCTCGAGACGCGCCTTTTCCCCGCTTGAACCGATTAGGGATGGGCCTTCACGTCTCAGATGACCATGCTGCTCGGGATTCTCACGAGAAAGGGCCCTGCATATCGCACAGGGCTCCAGGACATGCCTTTGGAGTTCGGGGACGCCCTGCTTGTTTCCGTGCGAAGGAGCAGCCTGGACATTTCCCCTCAGCTGCTGATGATGACCGTGGCCATATCGGCCCCATCCAGCTTTGCAAGCCAGCTCTCGCACCCGGCCCATCTCCTGGTCATGGGGCCCGGCGGGTATCGTTTAACCGATTACGTGAAGGTGCGTATCCCCCTCACAGTGGTCGTCATCTGCCTCTGTGTATGGTTGGTGCCCGTATTCTGGCCGCCGTGACCGAGCCTGAGCCTATTGCCTACCCTTGCCCTTGCTCTTGACTTTGTCATTTGGACGGCCCGGAGGGTGGCGCCTTAGCACTTCTTTGTGAAACTCATAGGGTCTGTCGGTATCCATTTCCAGGCCCACGCTCCCGCCGAGTCGGGCCTTGATCGCGGCGGGGAGTTGTGCGGAGGCCTCCCACCGGCCGCTTTGGTAGTAAAAGTATATGCGCCGGCCGATATCAAAGTAGACCTGGGCCGAAGGGTAATAGTGATACTGGTGCTTTCCCCGGTAGCCGTGGGCCGGGGCCCATGGCGGGGGCCCTTCTTTGGGCCCAGGGCCACGACCCGGTTCTTGGTACCCGGGACCGGCTCCCACGGCCACCCTGCCGCCTCCGCATCCGTTCATGACCAGAAGGCCGGCGGCCAGGAGCATTGCCCCCGCATAATGCAGGATCCGAATATTCATGAGCTCCTCCTATTGACAGCAGCAGGCGTCACATCGAACCTCCTTGCCAAATACACCATAGACATCCCCATTGCAACCACAATCAAGTAACAGATTAAATCCCCGTCCATGGGGTATAGCTGGACAGGAAGGCAGCCTTGGAATTATCGGCCTGCGGCATGGGTTCATGCATTTCTCCAGTGCAAAAGCAGAAATCAAAGGGAAATTTATTTCACCATCTGCTTGAATTCGCTTGACCGTCGCACGGACGGCGCCTCGCAACCGAATCCGCCTCGGTCTTTGAAAACCAGTGGCGTTCCTTTCTAAGAGACAGTGGCAAATACCGGCCCTGGTTTGTTACACTACTTACGGAAAAGCCTGCTGAGCCGGACAGGCCGGGCGGGCACACTGGATCACAGGCGCGACTTTATGCGCGCTCTTGTCGTTGAATCAGGGAGCATGGCATATGAATAAAGAGCTTTCCGCAAGAATACAGACTTTGGCCATATGGTTGTATGAGGCCGCTTATCCGGTGGTGTTCACCGGAGCGGGAGTCAGCACGGACTCAGGCCTGCCAGATTTCAGGGGCCCGGACGGCCTGTGGACCCGTCAGGAAAAAGGGCTTCCGCCGAAACCCATGACCATGTCATGGAACCGGGCAGACCCCAATCCCGGGCACTACGCCTTGGTGGACCTCCTGAAATTGGGAAAGCTCCGGTTTCTCATCACCCAGAACGTAGACAACCTCCATCGCAAGTCAGGCATTCCCCAGGAATTGATTGCCGAACTTCACGGCAACATCGCCCGGCTACGGTGCCGGAGGTGTGGGATCACCGTTCCGCGATCCCAGGGCCTCCAGAGATGTGCCTGTGGAGGGGAGCTGGTGCGAAGCGTGGTGGATTTTGGGGAGTCCCTTCCGGAACAGGAACTTAGGCAATCATTTGAACACTCCAGGAAGAGCGACCTGTTTATCGTCCTGGGCTCCAGCCTGCTCGTGACCCCGGCGGCCGACATGCCCAAGGAGGCCCTTAAGGCGGGGGCGAAGCTGGTGATCGTGAATCGAGAAGAGACGCCTTTCGATCCCATGGCCCACCTGAGCTTTCAGGAGGGCGTGAGTGAGGTGCTGCCGCGGGCGGTGAAGCGGCTTAAGCGTCTCATGGGGTATTTCGAGTGACAAGGGTTCGCATTCTTGAGAGCAGAGGTTAGATGAAACGGTCTTGGGTATCAAGGCAAATTCATGGTTCCGGAACATCTCGGACAAGTCAGAGGGTCTACTTCGTAGATTTTTTGGATCAAGCGAGTTCGGTTTTTGCTGTCAAAAGTCCTCACAGCGTGATATAATTGTCGAGAACAACAGGGAAACCCCCTGAAGGAGCAGTGGCATAACATGCATCTGAACCGGGAAGAGGAGAGGGAGGAGAATGGAAAGAGATTGTTTGATCAGGAAATGCGTCCCTTGATAACGTGAGGCATCCCCTCAAATACTATTTGAGAGGATGCCTTTTTTGGTCGCTACACAGGCTTAAAGCACAGTAACATTAGCAGCGGAAGGCCCTTTGGGTCCTTTTTCTATATCAAAAGAAACCTTGTCACCTTCATTTAGGGATTTAAATCCACTTGCATTGATCGCTGAATGGTGAACAAAAACATCCGACCCATCTTCTTGCTCAATGAAACCAAAACCTTTTCGGTCGTTAAACCACTTAACAGTGCCATTACTCATGATAACATCCTCCTTTCTTTGAAATTTCAACGTCTCAAACTGGAGGATGCATTAACAAAATTCGTTTGTACCTTCAGAAAGAAACTGTCCTTCGGCTAAAAAAGGACCTCATTGATTGTTTAAAATTAACCTCTATTCTTGAAGAAGTCAAGGAAAATATGAATTTTATTTAAAAGAATACTGAACTTTGCCTTGAACTTGGTTCATTTTCCCCCAATCAGATGCTATATAATCAATCTGGTTTTGAAAGCCTCGGTAAGTTGGAGGCGTGATACAAAGTGTTAAACATGGGGTTAATAAATGCTCAAAAGGCATGGAATACTTATTTTGGCATTGCTATATTTGCTGGTATTTCAAAACCAGTTGTTTGCCGACAACCTTGAACAGCGCCTTCATGACAGGATTATCCCCCCTGAGCTGATCCGCCATAATGCGATGGCACTTGTGATTGATCCGGAAACAGGCGCAATACTGGATGCCAACGAAACGGCCACCGAGTTTTACGGTTACGGGACCCGAGGCCTCTTGACCATGAGGATCCAGGAAATCAATGCACTCAGCCCGGAAGATATCCGGGCCGAGAGGATGCGTGCCAGAGAGGAGCAACGCAATTATTTTATCTTTCCTCATCGTCTGGCCAACGGAGAAATGAAAACCGTTGAGGTCTACAGTTCCCCCTTCGTAGAAACCTCGCACGGGACACTGCTCCTTTCAATCATACACGATGCAACCGAGAAAGCCCTCGTGGAAGAAGAGCTTCTAGAGTACAAGACCCGATTGGAACAACTAGTGATCAGGCGAACTCAGGAGGCAATGACTGCGCACAACCGCTCCAAATGGCTCACGATCTTTGGTCTTTTGGTTGTTTTTGCTCTTGTTCTGGTTATTTTTCAGCGGAACCAGCGGGCGAAGCATTTCCGCAAGCAACTTGAAATAGAACAGGAGCGCAAGGTTCTGCTCGAACGCTTTGAATATCTGACACGATATGCAAATGACATCATTCTGCTGATTGACGAAAACGGGGAAATTATCGAAGCTAATGAGCGCGCCGCCGTTGCCTACGGGTATCCTCGAGAGGAACTGGTTCACAGGAACATCAAAGATTTTCGCGTCCCTGAAGAAAGAAAACTATATGAGAACGATCGGAATAAAGCAAGCATTGAAAAGGGAAGCGTTTATGAAACATGGCATCTTCGCAGGGACGGTACTCGCTTTCCAGTGGAGTCGAGCGTCGCTTCACATCAGGTGAACGGACAAAACTTCTATCAGCATATCATCAGGGACATCACCGATCGCAAACGAGCGGAGGAACTCGACCGGATCAGGCTGTCTCTTCTGGAATTCGCAGCAACCCACTCCTTGGAAGAACTGCTTCAGAAGGTCCTGGATGAAGTTGGGGCTTTGATTGATAGTCCAATTGGTTTCTATCACTTTGTTGAGGAAGACCAAAAAACCGTTTCACTCCAGGCATGGTCGACGCTTACTGTCAAAGAGTTCTGTAAAGCGGAAGGGAAGGGTGTGCATTACGGGCTCGATCAGGCGGGTGTTTGGGTAGACTGCGTGCGCGAAAAGAGGCCGGTTATTCATAACGATTACAATTCGCTGCCTCACCGCAAAGGGTTTCCCGATGGGCATGCTCCCGTAATTAGGGAATTGGTGGTGCCGGTCATGCGAGGGGGGAATATCGTTGCCATACTGGGTATCGGTAACAAGCCTGTAGATTATACTGATAAAGACCTGGAACTGGTTTCTTATCTGGCGGATTTGGCATGGGAGATCACAAACCGCAAGCGAATGGAGGAGGCGTTACGCGAGAGCGAGGAAAGATATCGATTTCTCGTGGATCATTCCTATGACCTCATCTGGATGCTGAAAGCCGATGGCGTTTTCATCTATGTTTCTCCATCGTGGAAAGCAATGCTCGGCTACGAACCGTCTTATATGGTCGGCAAGGCGTTTCAGCCGTTTGTACATCCTGATGATGTCGCAAAGTGCGAAAGCTACATGTCGAGAGTTCTTGAAGCCGAAAAGGCTTTATCAGGGCCTCAATACCGGGTCAGACATGCCGAGGGTACCTGGCGTTGGCATACGGGAAGCGTCACTCCCGTTTATTCAGAAGACGGCTCATTCATGTATTTCGTAGGCATTTCAAGGGATATAACCGAGCAGGTGGAGCTGGAGCAAAGGAGACAGCAGATCGTAAAGCTGGAGAGCCTCAATCGCATGGCCGGGGCTGTTGCCCACCATTTCAACAACATGCTTTCCATTGTGATCGGGAATCTGGAATTGGCTCTGACCGAGTCCGCCCGAGGTGCAATGGGCGGTGAAGACCCGGCTGATTACTTGAACAAAGCCATGGAAGGGGCCAGACGTGCAGCGGAAATGAGCGCTTTCATTTTGGCATATACAGGCCGGTTAACACAAAGAATGGAGGTACATGATCTGTCAAAAGTCTGCAAAGGCATTGTTGCCGGGCTCAGAGAAACCATGCCCAACGGTATTCGGGTGGTGACCGACTCTTCGGCCGCCTTTGAGTTGCCGGCTAGAGTCGCCCCAGACCTGCTCAGGCAGGCCTTGAGCCATCTTCTAGCCAATGCGCGGGAAGCCATGGAGGATGAAGAAGGTGAGATCCATGTTTCAGTCACTACCGTTAAGGGGATGGATATTTCCACAACCGCCATCTGGCCCCCGGACTGGAAACCGGGCGAAGAGGAGTATGCAGCCATTCAAGTTAAGGATACGGGCTGCGGCATCAGCGCTGAAGATCTAGGCAAGGTGATGGATCCGTTTTTCTCCACTAAATTTACAGGGCGAGGGATAGGATTGTCTATTGTATTGGGCATTGCCCAGGCTCATCAAGGAGCCGTTACGGTTGAAAGTGAGATCGGTGTCGGCAGCACCTTCCAGGTGTTGTTCCCCCTGGCTGATCAAAAAACCACATCAAGCCGGGAGACGGTCATTGAGCCGGCTGTGTCGATGGAAGAGGGCGGGCGGATACTTTTGGTGGAGGATGAAGAAATGGTTCGTAACATGCTCGGCGCAGTTTTGAATCGACTCGGGTTTGATGTGCTCAGTGTCAGGGACGGCATGGAGGCAATGGATGTTTTCCGTAGCCGAGCGAATGAGATTCGCTTGGTAATAACTGATTTGACCATGCCCCGCATGAACGGTTGGGAGACTCTTTATGCGCTGCGGAAGATCCGCCCTGACATTCCGGTGATTCTTGCCAGCGGATACGATGAGGCCCATGTCATGGCCTCCGACCATGCTGAAAAGCCCCAGGCCTTTCTGCACAAGCCTTTTGAGATAGAGACCCTCCGGAAAACCCTTGAACGTGTTCTCGGGGTCAAGAAGTTACATGGGCGCTAAGTATAAGGTTTAGCTTTGAGAGCTAACCAATTGATTTTAATATGGCGGAAGTGCATGGGAATCGAACCCACCTGAGACGGTTTTAGCGCCTCACACCGGATTTGAAGTCCGGGAGCCCCACCAGTGAGCTATCCACTTCCACTTCTCATTCTAGGTTCTCAAGTCTTGGGTGTCAATCCCTGATCGGTCCGCCAAGCAATGACATTCTCAATAATGATTTACATCACGTGCCGTTCAATGTGTGCGTGGATTATTTTTTGGAGATTTCGTTTTCGAGAACCATGCGAAAAATGCGGCGGACAGGTTCGGCCGCTCCCCAGAGCAACTGATCCCCGCAGGAAAAACCGGCCAGGTATTCAGGCCCCATCAGCATCTTACGGATTCGACCCACGGGGACTTCCAGGCCCCCGCTCACTGCGGCCGGGGTGAGCTCATTGATGGTCGCCTCTTTTTCGTTGGGAACGATTCTCACCCAATCGTTTCCTCCCGCCAGGATATCGTTGATCTCATCCAGAGGGACGTCTTTGTTAAGCTTAATAGTAAATGCCTGGCTGTGGCACCTCATGGCGCCAACCCGCACGCAGATGCCGTCCACAGGAATCGGAGGATGGATCCCCAGGATCTTGTTCGTTTCAACAAACCCCTTCCACTCCTCCTTTGTCTGTCCTGATTCCATGGTACTGTCGATCCATGGAATTAGGCTGGCCGCAAGAGGAACACCGAAGTAATCAACGGGGAAATCATGGCTGCGTATCCTGCTCGTAAGGCGTGCATCGATCTCTACAGCCGATGAAGCCGGATCCTTGAGGAGATCGCGCGCTTCATCTCCAAGGATTTCCATCTGAGCAACAAGCTCCTTCATATTATTGGCTCCGGCGCCGGAAGCGGCCTGGTAAGTCATGGAGGACACCCACTCCACAAGGCCCTCTCTGAAGAGCCCGCCGATGGCCATGAGCATAAGACTGACAGTACAGTTTCCCCCGACAAAAGTCTTGATTCCGGACGCGAGCCCGTCCAGGATCAAGCGGCCGTTGACCGGGTCCAGAACGATTATGCTGTCTTCTTCCATTCGCAGAGTGGACGCCGAGTCTATCCAGATTCCCTGCCAGCCTCTGCCCCTGAGTTTGGGATATATTTCACTGGTATAGTTTCCGCCCTGGCAGGTGACGATTATATCCTCAGTTTCCAGAAGGTTCAGATCATAGGCGTCTTGAAGAGGAGGAGTATTCATACCCACTTGAGGCCCTCGGCCTCCAACATTGGAGGTGGTAAAAAACACAGGCTCAAAACCGTCAAAGTCCCCTTCCTCCTGCATGCGTGCCATGAGCACAGACCCCACCATGCCTCTCCATCCAATGAATCCAGCCTTCACCACGGTCTTACCTCCTTTTATATGATCAATGAACCTTCTGAACAAACATCAATGGAAAAGAATATACTTATAAGGAAGGCCCGGTTCAAGGCCGGATTTAACTTTTCCTTGCAGGGGCCGATGTTATGAATATGGCGTTGTCCGTTTTTTTCGACAGAAGCGGGCAACACCCGAAATGTAGTATTTTATAGTCTCGTTATGGGCAATGGGAGGCGGAAAAATGAGTTCCATAGGGTGGACCCAGTCGGTCAAAGCATCCTCGGTACTGGACAAGATCCAAAATGTCCACCAGACGCAGGAGGAATCGGCCCAAGTCCATGCCAAAGCCAAGGCCCTTCAAAAGGAACGGCTTCGGCAGACCACTGTCGGTAGTACCCCTGACAGCGAAAAGATTCGCCTGAGGGACGAACAGGATAGAAGAAAAGAAGGGGATAGAAAGAAGAGGCCCAAAAAAAACGAGGAGGAAAGCTCGGATGAACATGGAACCTCAGAGGAAAATGGAACCTCATTTGAAGAAGAGGGGTGTCCAAGGAAAATCGATATCACTGTTTGAATGCCGAAGACCAGCTTCGACCCTTGATTCCTATCCAACACCCCTCACCCATAATGTCCACCAATATTCAGAGTTAAGTTGCCTGATCAAGATTTAACGCCGTTTCTACGATTCGGGGGAGTACCTCTCCTACGCTTTCGTGAATCACCAGGTGGGCTTGTCCGTCAAGGTGAGTCGGATCGCGGTTGATGATCAGGAGCCTCGCCCCGTGTTGCAAGGCCGCCGCCGGTATGGAAGCGGCCGGATAGACCACGAGGGAAGAACCCATAACCAGGCACAGGTCACACTGTTCCGCGTACCTGAAACCTGCCTCCAGCGCCTCTTGAGGCATGGCCTGCCCAAATGAGACTGTGGCCGGCTTCAGGATACCGATGCAATGGTCACAGGCCGGGAGAGCGTCTCCTGCAGCCAGCCTGGCTTCTATGACATCCCGATCGTAGAATTTCCCGCATCCCAGGCATGAGACATAAAAAGCCGTGCCATGAATCTCTATGATCTTTTCCTTAGAGTTTCCGGCCTTCTGGTGCAGGTTGTCGATGTTCTGCGTGACAATGGCCGATAACTTTCCGCTCTTCTCCAAGTCCCTGAGCGCCAAGTGTGCCGGGTTCGGGCGGGCATCCCTCATGGTTGTATAAAACTCGGAGCTCATCTTCCAGTAGGCCGCCCTGGCCCGATCGCTGCTTACGATCCTGTGGTATTCAAATTCAGAAGGATCATATTTTTCCCAGATTCCCCCCGGACTCCGAAAATCCGGAATACCTGATTCCGTACTCAGCCCCGCCCCTGTGAAAGCCATGATGTTTTCAGCCCCGGCGATCAGGGCCGCTCCCTTCTTAATTGCCTCTTCCATTTTGTTCACCCTCCGTTCCGGCAATTCATCTCCGTACCTATTACCCCATTCAGGCTGGGTGAGTCAACGCATCCCGGGGCATGTATATTGAAGTAATACCTTGTTCTTTCTGCCGCGAGAACACCTCGACCGCCGTTCTAAAACAGGAATCCGCTACGGAGGTCAAGGATTTTCATCCTTGACGCATCGTAATGACACATGAGTGTCTGCCTGCTTTTTTCATGGACAAGCTTCCAAAATGACCTAACATAAGGGCCCACGCCCATGAGTGACAGTATCTATTGAGACTCCGGAGGCGATGCAAAAAAGCCATTGAGTCGATTTTCAAGAGTTTTCTAACCTCGGCATGGATGATCATGACTAAAACAGGAAAGGCAAACGAGTCTCTCTCTCTTTCGGAAGAAGCCGGGGCTTTAAGAACCAACAGCTCCAATGGTCCTTCTTTTTTTCCCCTCGACGGTGCCGCTGCGTCCCAGAGCCCGGTTATCGGTCCCGAACTGGACAAACAAAAGCGCCTTGCCGCGGATCCTTCATCTTGCCTGGAGGAGCGACTTGAGGCATTCGAGGACATCATGGAGTCCGAGGTGGGTGACACTGTCCTGTCCAGGGCAAGAAACATGGAACGCGAGGTGGGTCTTCGTCAGCTTTACCTCAAGTTCGAGGGAGGAAATCCAACGGGTACACAAAAAGACCGCATCGCTTTCGCTCAGGCCATGGACGCCCTGCGCCGCGGGTTCGATTCAATCACCGTGGCAACATGCGGCAACTACGGTGTGGCCATTGGCCTTGCCGCCTCAATGGCGGGACTGGGCTGCGAGGTCTATATCCCCGAGGGCTACCATACAAAGCGGCTACAGGAGATGAACTCAGCCGGAGTCCGGATTGTCAGGGTCGCGGGAGACTATGAGGCGGCGGTGAAGGCCTCCCGAGAAAGGGCCTTAAGAGATGAAATGTATGACGCCAATCCGGGAGGCGCAAACACGTTGATACAGCTTCGTGCCTACGGAGAAATCGCATATGAGATTTATGACGAGCTCCGTGATGCACCGGCAGCCGTTGCGGTACCTGTGTCAAACGGGACCACACTCGCGGGAGTGTACAGAGGGTTTCTCAGCCTTTATCGCCGGGGCAAGACCTCACACATGCCCCGTATGGTGGCCGGATCTTCCTTCGGCAAAAACCCGGTAATCCGCGCTTTCATTAAGAACAGCCCGCGCTGTGAGGACCTAGAGCCGGCCCGGATTCGGGAAACTTTGGTGAACGAGCCCCTGATCAACTGGCACTCTATTGACGGAGACCATGCTCTGGACGCCATTCGCCTTACAGGGGGCTGGGCCGCCAACGCAAGCGACAAGGGCATGCTTACCGCGGCCCGCCTTCTTAGGGAGCGAGAGGGCTTGAGCGTTCTTCCGGCCTCAACAGCAGGCCTTATTGTTCTCATGGAAAAGCATAGACGCATCCAGCTTCCAGGCGACCGCTACGTAGCCATTTTGACCGGGAGAAAAGGATGAACTTTGGTATGCCCGAGGGGAATGCAATCGTCTACTGTGAGGGGGCCTACAACACCACGAACGGCAAGACCGCACACGGACTGGTGAGATACACTAGGCGCTACCGCGTTCTATCTGTTGTGGACTCCCGATATCGAGGGCTGGATGCAGGCGAAGTTCTGGACCAAAGCCCCAAAGGCATACCCGTGCTTGGAAGGATTGCCGAGGCTTTTAGAGAGGCGGGTACCGGCCGCGCCGGGGCCACCCACCTTGTGGTTGGAGTGGCTCCGGACGGGGGTCGCCTGGATAAGGCTGCCAGGGAAAGCGTAATCGAGGCGTTGGACCTGGGTCTTAATGTGGATGCAGGCCTTCACGACTTTCTGTCCGAAGACCCGGATATCTCCCGCCGGGCTTCAAGGATGAATGCCAGAATCAGGGATGTTAGAAAACCACCGTCCAGGGATACACTCCATTTCTTCAGCGGCAAGATCGAGGAGGTGGACGCGTTTAAGGTGGCGGTCCTGGGAACAGATTCGGCTGTGGGTAAACGGACCACCGCCTGGTATCTGAGCGACGCCTTTCAGAGGGCCGGTCTGCGTGCCGAGCTTGTGGGCACCGGACAGACCGCCTGGATGCAGGGAGTTAAATTCGGCGTGATCATGGATGCGCTCGTTAATGACTTTGTGGCAGGTGAAATAGAGCATGCCGTCTGGTCGGCGTGGAAGGAGGGACGGGCTCAGGCGATCATTATCGAAGGCCAAGGAAGCCTTATGAACCCAGCCTATCCTGGGGGTCTTGAGATCCTTGCCGCCGGAAGGCCTGATGCAGTTGTTCTTCAGCACGCACCGGCGCGAAAGGAATACGACGGATTTCCCGGATACCGGCTCCACTCCCTGGCTCATCAGATCCAAGCGATTGAACTCTTGTCCGGAAGGCCCGTGGCGGCAGTTGCGGTGAATCATGAAGACATGGATCCCAAAGATGTTGAAATGGTCTGCCGCGACATTTTGGAGGGCACGGGCCTGCCTGCCTGCGATGTGCTGCTCCAGGGGTCAGGGACCCTGCTCGAGGGACTTGCTCCTCACCTGGAGCGAAGTCTGAGGGGAAGCCGTGGCTGAAGATCCCGGAAATGAGCCTTTGCAGGAAATGCCTGCGTCCGAACGAGGGCTGGAGGACCTCTGCGTACTCCGCCGCCTTGAAGTGGGCCCTGTGGTAATCGATCCCGGCCGGGTGAGAGCTCGATACGCAGTGGTTCGCCTGGACGGAAGCACTGATGAGACCGAATTGATCTATGGCTGGGAAGAGGACGTTTTCCTTCCGGAGGATTTGGGCTCCCGGAACCTTGCTTCCATGATCTGCGCGCAGGTGGCTGTGAATTACGGGCTGTTTTGTGATGAGATACGCTTCTACGGAAGCTTCGATTACAGGGACCGGAAGTTTCTGGAAGGCGCCTCGGAAAACACGGCCCGCGAAATTTACGTCAACAAATTCCTTCGACCGAACCGGTTTCTAAGAGGGCCGGTCACGGAGCTGCCTCTGGTACTCAGGAAAGGCTATCTGAGAGCTAAACTTGTTTTTGAGGGGGAAGAAGAGGGCCCATCTTTCGATACGGTCATAAGAGAGGCGCCCTGGGAAACCGATCCTGAGCACTATGCAGTTCTGTCAAGTGGAGGGAAGGACAGTCTCCTGACCTTCGGCCTGCTGCGGGAACTGGGCTACAAGGTCCATCCGCTGTTTGTGAATGAGTCCGGCCGGCATTGGTTCACCGCACTCAACGCATACCGCTTTTTCAAAGACCAGGTTCATGGAACCGCACGTGCCTGGACAAATGCCGACCGGGTCTTCAACTGGATGCTCAAGCAGTTGCCTTTTATTCGTCAGGACCATGGCAGGCTTCGTTCAGATGCCTACCCGGTGAGACTGTGGACCGTTGCAGTGTTTCTTTTCGGAGTCCTTCCCATCGTGCGGAAAAGGAGGATCGGACGGATTCTTGTGGGTGATGAGTATGACACCACCCGGCGTGTGTCCTTCAAGGGCATACCCCATTTTGACGGGCTTTACGATCAGAGCCGCTACTTCGACGAATCACTGACCCGATATTTTCAAAAAAAGGGCTGGAGCCTGCATCAGTTTTCCATTCTGAGACCCCTTTCCGAACTTCTGATAGAGAAGATCCTCGCAGAGCGATACCCGGAGCTCCTTCGCCTTCAAGTCTCCTGCCACGCCGCTCACAAGGATGGAAAAGCGGCCAGGCCCTGCGGCCGTTGTGAGAAATGCCGCAGGATTGTAGGGATGCTTGTGTCCGTTGATGCGGATCCCGGGGCTTGCGGATACAGTGAAGCTCAGGTTCAATCCTGCCTGAACGACCTGGTGTTTAAAGGTGTAAATCAGGAAAAGCAGGAGGCGGCCCAACTGGGATTCCTTTTGAACTCCAAGGGTTTTCTGAAGGCCGGCAATATAGGGGGTTTGCACATAAAAGAACACCCGGAGGTCCTCAGTATACGCTATGACCACGAGCGCTCTCCTCATGAATCGGTACCCGGGGACCTCAGGGGCCCTTTACACGAAATCTGGCGACAGCACGCAAGAGGGACCGTCCGCAGGATAGGCCGAAGATGGATTAAATGGAGCCCGGAAGATGACAATTCCTTCAAGCATCCTTATCGTTTCCTAAAACCCATATCCGACAAGAGCGAACCCAACCAAGAAAAGGGGCGGGATGAAGACCCCCGACTATCCTTTAAACTTGATGCCCTGACCTGGCCGGAGGCCCGGACCCGCTTTCGGGAAGTGGATGTGGCGCTTCTCCCTGTAGGGGCGGTGGAGCAGCACGGACCACATCTCCCCCTGGACACGGATGCATTCGACGCGGAATACCTTGCCAATGCCGTAGCCCAGGCATGCTCTAATCCCAAACCCCTTGTGCTCCCGCTCATCCCATACGGAGTCTCCTACCACCATGCGGATTTCCCCGGAACAATAGGCATTACGCCTGAAACTCTTTCCCAGATTACCTATGACATCGGCATGGCAACGGCCAGAAACGGCGTGACCAAGCTTGTTATCATAAACGGCCATGGCGGTAACGGGCCGGCCCTCCATTTTGCCGCACAGAAGATAAACCGTGACGCTCACATATTCACATGTGTGGACACCGGTGAGACGAGCGATCCGGACATCAATGCCCTGGCGGAAACCCCCAACGATGTACATGCCGGAGAGATAGAAACAAGTACATCCCTGGCAGTGCGGCCCGAAGAGGTCCGTATGGAGCTGGCTGCAAAATTCGTCCCGGAATTCTCCAGCCGCTACCTGGATTTCACCTCCAAGCGAAGTGTAAGCTGGTATGCTCGTACGTCACGAATCTCAATAACGGGTGTCCTGGGAGACCCGACCCGCGCAACCCGCGAGAAGGGGGCGCAAATGTGGGAACTCATGATCCGCCACCTGGTTTCTTTTGTGGAAGACCTGAAGAGGTTGAGCCTGGACGAAATCTACCAGAAAAGGTACTGATAAAATGCGAATCAACCATATAGAGGCCTGGGCCGCGCCGCTGCGCCTCGCCCAACCCTATACCATAGCGTATGAGACCTTCCAGTCCGTACAAAACGTATTCATTCGCCTGGACACGGGCCGGGGCCCGTCCGGATTCGGTTGTGCGGCACCGGATCGTGCCGTGACCGGGGAGACGGCTGAAGGGACCCTGGAGGCCATAAACCATGTTGCCGTGCCTGTGCTGCGCGGATCAGACCCTCTTCGTATGGCACGAACTCTCGAGCGTCTCAGAAAACCCCTTGAAACCCGGCCTTCTGCCCTCGCCGCCGTAGACATGGCCCTGTTCGATCTTATAGGAAAAGCGGCGGGCCTGCCTTTGTGGAAGATCCTCGGCGGGTATCGAGACAGAATCCGAACGAGCATAACCATAGGGATACTCCCCCTTGAGGAAACCGTTAAGCATTGTCGTGACAGGGTTCGGGAAGGCTTTCGTGCGCTCAAGATCAAGGGAGGTATAGACATGGACGAAGATGTGGAAAAGGTCATCAGGGTTCGTGAAGCAGTGGGCGGACGCATAGAGCTCAGATTCGATGCGAATCAAGGATTCTCGGTGGAAGAGGCTCGCCGTTTTGTAAGGAATACAAGAAAGTCAGGCCTTAAACTGATTGAGCAGCCGACCCCCTGCAAGGAACCGGCCCTTCTTGGCCGTGTGACACGCAGCGTGGCGATTCCCGTGATGGCGGACGAGAGTCTGCTCAACTTGCGGGACGCCTTCCGAATTGCAAGAAGGGGCCTGGCTGACATGGTGAACGTCAAACTAATGAAGGTGGGAGGGATCTCCGAGGCCCTTCAGATCAACGCGGTGGCGCGCTCCGCCGGTCTCGAAGTCATGGTGGGCTGTATGGATGAAGCTGCCCTGGCAATCGCCGCCGGGCTCCATTTCGCCCTGGCCCGGGGTAACGTGAGGTATGCGGATCTGGACGGTCATCTGGACCTGCTTGGCGACCCTTCCCAAGGAGCGGTTATTCTAAAAAACGGCACCCTGTTTCCTAGGCGGGAACCAGGGCTCGGGTTCAATCTGAAAACATAAAAGAACATCACAAAACTTCCTGCTTTATGAATACAATAAAATCTGCTTAAATAATAGTTCACCAAACCAACTATCAGATTCAGTCCTCATTGTTTTAGATATCTTAGCTTTTCGTCGCAAAACATCTGCCGTGTAGACAAAGATGAGATAAGAGAGGCTTCCATGACACGAAGTGACAGGTTGAACAAAGGGGGTCGGCCGGGGCGAATCGGCGAATATCTCCCCTGCAGTGAGGATATCATCGAGAGAGGCCTCCAACTGCAGAAAAGGCTGGCATGCAGTGGTGAGATTCGCAGGTTGGGACAGATCCTTTTTGAGGCCGGAGCATTACGGCGCAAGGAGCTTGAAGCCGGCATATCGCGCCAGAGACTGGACCGCCTTCAAAGCTGTCGCCTTTTTGAGGGCCTTAGCAACAGGGAAATCAGGTGGCTCAGTCAAGTGGTCAGGGAAAAGAGTGTCGAGGCGGGAAGACCTTTCCTGTCCCAGGGGGATCCCAGTGATCGACTTTTCCTGCTGGTTGAAGGTTCAGCGCGGGTCTATCGCCGTGGAGAGTTCGGGGAAGAAATAGAGCTCCAGGACTTAGGACCCGGGGAATACATCGGGGAGATGGGCTATTTTTCCGAGGGGACCAGGTCCGCGTCGGTCCGTGCCATTTCCGACGCCCAGCTCCTGGAAATCAGTTATGAAGACCTAGAGCGGGCCATCAACAAGCTTCCTAACCTTGCGCGCAATTTCCTGGATACGGTTACTCGAAGGCTTCGCAGGATAAACATCCGCTTTCAGGAGACCGTTGAGCGCAGCATATCGGTGGAACGCTCATTGCAAAGTCTCGGCAGATTCCTGGATTTCTCGGACATCATGGTTGTCCGTTCCGGGATCGAGGGCCTGATTCAAAGGATCGTCGGCATGGCAAGCGAGGTTATGGGGGCGGAGCGGGCATCACTGTTTCTAGTGGACAGGGTGTCCGGTGAACTGTGGTCCAAGGTAGCCCAAGGGGAAGATAGTCGTGAGATAAGGTTTCCAGTGGGCCAAGGGGTGGCGGGATGGGTGGCTCTTCACGACGAGATGCTGAACATACCGGATGCATATTCAGACTCCCGCTTCAACCCGGATATTGATCGCCGCACTGGCTACAGAACCAGATCCATTCTTGCCGGGCCGGTCAAGGACTTACAAGGCGGCATTATAGGCGTGGTCCAGGTCATAAACAAGCGGCGCGGGGTTTTCGGCCATGACGACGAGGTGCTGTTCAGGGCCTTTGCCTATCAGACGGCCATAGCGGTGGAAAACTTCAATCTCTATCGGCGGATTCTTGCCGGTCATAATAAGATGGCCATTCTGCTTGATGTAGCCACCTCTCTTGCAGACACCCTGGACATGGATTCGCTGATCCGGAAGATAGTAGAAAAAATATCGGAGATACTGAACGCTGAACGAAGCACTCTGTTCCTTTTGGACCCGGAAAAGCAAGAACTCTGGTCCAAGGTGGCACAGGGCATGGAAATGACCGAGATCCGCATGCCCTCTTCAGCCGGGCTGGCCGGTTATGTGGTTCAGACCCGTGAGACCGTGAATATCCATGACGCCTATGCTGACCCAAGGTTCAATGCCGAACAGGATCTACGGAGCGGGTTTAAGACAAAAACAGTGCTATCCTGCCCTGTCATCAATATGAACGGAGAGCTTATCGGGGTTACCCAGGCTGTCAACAAGAGGGAAGGGGCCTTTGATGAGGAAGACGAGGAATTCTTGAGAGCTCTTTCCTCCCAGATCTCCATTGCCCTTGAAAATGCAAAACTTTATGAGCATACCCGCTCCATGCGGAACTATCTGAACCGCATCCATGAAAGCATCACCAACAGTATTTTGACCCTTGACTCCGATTTCCGGGTGGTCACCGCCAACCGCGCGGCTCGAGATCTTTTTGAGACCGAATCTTGCGAACTTCGTAATCGTGACTTCCGTGAAGTGATCGGCCCGGAACAGAAAAGGATTCTCGGGCACCTGGACCATGTATTCCAGGCCGGATCCCCTCTGGTGGATTTCGATGTTGATCTATTGCTCCCAGAGGATCGCAAGGTTTCTGTGAACCTGAATTTTGCGCCCATGGTTGGGGAGGGAGAAAAGCGCCAAGGCCTGGTTCTTGTTTTCGAAGACATCAGCCGTGAAAAGCGGATGAAGGGCACACTCAGCAGATACATGGCCAAGGATATTGTTGATCGAATCCTGGAAGATCCCGCCGGCGTCGGCCTGGGAGGGGTGCAGAGTAAGGCGACGGTCCTGTTCTCGGATATCCGGGGTTTTACGGGGATTGCCGAGGCTATGACCGCCGAGGAGACGGTCGCCTTTCTGAATGATTACTTCACAGCCATGGTGGATGTGGTCTTCGAGCAAGGGGGGGTGCTGGACAAGTACATAGGTGATGCCATAATGGCGGTTTTCGGAGTTCCTTACACTCAGAGCGACGACGCTGAACGCGCGGTTCGAACCGCCCTGGCCATGCGAGATACACTGGAAGATTTCAACAAACGATCGGGAGCGGACATGAGAGCTCCTGTTGATATGGGCATAGGGATATGTACAGGTGAGGTTATTTCCGGAAATGTAGGGTCGGAAAAAAGAATGGATTTCACCGTGATCGGGGACGGTGTAAACGTGTCTTCCCGTCTCGAGAGCGCCAACAAGCATTACGGCACAAGCATCCTTATCAGCGAATCCACTAATGAAGAGGTCAAAGACGTCTTCAATACCCGGCTCATCGATCACGTGGTGGTAAAAGGACGCTCGCAGCCGATCCAGATCTTTGAGGTGCTGGGAGAGAAAGGGGGAACACTCCCCCATGAAATAGAGAGCTTTTCAAAGGGTCTGGAACGTTACAGGAAGCGGGAATTCAGTGAAGCCCTCAGGTTTTTTGAACAAGGAGTCCGATCAGACCCTGTCTGCAGGACTTTTGTGGACAGGTGCGCCGTATTTATGAATAGTCCCCCACCCCCTGATTGGGATGGGGTATGGATTTCAGTTGAAAAATAGAACCGAAGAAATTCAGCGTTCACAGGAAAAACGGGTTGGCTGTTCGTTCTCTTCCGATTGTGGTGGCAGGACCGTGTCCAGGATATACCCTCAAGCCGTCTCCCAAAGGGAATATCTTTTCCTTCACACCGCGTACCAGGAGATCATGGCTTCCCCCCGGGAAATCAGTCCTTCCCACCGAGCCTGCAAACAGGGTATCGCCGGTGAACACGGCTCCCGGTGCCGCAAGGCATATTCCACCGGGGGAATGCCCGGGAGTGTGGAGCACCTTGATGCCGTATGTCCCGACTTCAAACACAAAACCGTCATGGAGTCCGCCCTCCGCCCAGGGCCCTGCCATAGGCGCGTCCAGAGGGTGAATCCAGGCGGGGGCGCCTGTAATCCGCTTCAGTTCCTCGGCTGCGCCTGTGTGATCCATGTGGCCGTGAGTAAGCACAACGGCCTGGATTGCAAGACCGTTTGCCGATATTTCCTTGACAATACGAAACGCCTCATCCCCGGGGTCGATAACAATGCCCCGGCGGCTTTGAGAGCATCCCAATATGTAGCAGTTCGCCTGATAGGCGCCGACAACGAGCTTGCGAAGCATGTTCCCATTCCCTTCCTGCACATCTTATACTTTAACCTGTAAAAAATAACGCCGGGTCCAGGAGTGTCAAGGCCTCTTACCTCCCATCAGCACCTGTAATACCTTTTTAGGCTTGTCCGTTCTTGCGGAATATGCAAAAAGAGTGCACGTAATTATTTCATTCCCATGGCTTACGGAAGGCCGCCATGGACGTTTGCAGTTTGGCTGACAGGAGGAAAAAAATGAATGATTCCGGGACATACATTGAAACGCCGGTCCGGTTTTTCAGGAAAGCGGGCCCTCGAAACACACGCGAGGTTTTGGATGCCATAGCCCGCCGAGCCGGTGAACTGTCAATAAACCGGGTGCTGATCCCTACGTGCAGTGGAGAGACTGCCTTGACCGCCCTTGATGTGTTACCGCCCGGCTTTAACATCATAGCCGTGACCCATGTCACCGGATTCAAGGAGCCTGATCACCAGGAGCTTCCTCCTGCGGTCAGGAAAGACCTTGACTCAAAGGGGGTAACGGTCTTCACCGGTCAGCACGCATTCGGGGGCGTAGGCAGGGCCGTACGCAACAAGATGGCCACTTATCAGGTGGATGAGATTATGGCAAACACCCTGCGTGTGTTCGGCCATGGCACAAAGGTGGCCGTTGAACTGGCCCTGATGGCCGCGGATGCAGGGCTCGTCAGGACGGACAACGATATTATCTCCGCCGGCGGCTCCGCAAAAGGAATCGATACGGCGCTGGTTCTGCGCCCCGCCAACAGTTTTCATTTCTTCGACCTCAAAGTGAGAGAGGTCATCTGCAAACCATTGGTTTTTTGAGGTGAATGGAGGTTGACAGGATGCTTGGAAAAAAGTCCTTGGAACGCTATGCGGACGTCCTTCTATGGGGAATGCAGACTGCACGCAAACAGCGTTTCAAGAAAGGCGATGTAGTCATTGTGCGTTACCAGGGTGCTGCGACCCCTCTTGCTGAGATAATCCAGGGCAAGCTCCTTGACCGGGGCTATCATCCGGTCATGCGTATGGGACTTACATCCGTAATGGAGCGGAATTTTTATGAGAGATCCGACAACCGGCAACTAGTCTTCGTCCCGCCGGGAACCAGAGAACTCTACGAGAACCTGAACGGGAGCATCTTTCTTCATGCACCTGATTCCCTTACTCATTTGCGTGGAATTGACCCCAAGCGCATTGGAAAGACAGCGGTAGCGGTAAAGTTCCTAAGAGATATCCTTAACCTGCGGGAAGAAAGAGGCGAGTTTGGTTGGACTCTTTGCATATTTCCCACATCCGAACTTGCCAGGCAGGCGGGATTGACTGAAAAGCAATACGCATCTCAGGTTATACGTGCATGCTATTTGAATACACAGGACCCGGTGAAGGAGTGGAAGGCCATTCATGACAAGGCCGCCGCCATCAAAGACTGGCTTAATAGCCTGGATGTCGAACGCCTGCACGTGGAATCGGATCGAACCGACCTGTGGATAACTCCGGGAGAGCATCGCAGATGGCTGGGGGTGTCGGGGCACAACATCCCCAGCTTCGAGCTCTTCCTGTCTCCTGACTGGCGCGGCACCGAGGGTGTTTATTACGCAGACCAGCCGTCCTTTCGAAGCGGCAACTACGTGGAAGAAGTTCGACTTGAATTCAAAAAGGGCCGGGCTATTGAGATGGACGCCAGGAAAGGCAAGGACTTTGTCCAGAAACAGATTCGTATGGATAAAGGCGCCTGCCGAGTAGGGGAGTTCAGCCTGACTGACAAGCGATTTTCAAGAATCAACCGTTTCATGGCCAACACCCTGTTTGACGAGAATTATGGAGGAAAACACGGCAACTCCCATATAGCACTTGGGGCCTCCTACTCGGACACGTTTGATGGGGATGCTTCATCTCTGACCCTGGAACGAAAGGATGAACTGGGATTCAATGACTCCGCACTCCACTGGGATTTGGTCAGCACTGAAGACAAGCGGGTTACGGCTCAGTTGAGCTCCGGCAAGAGCGTGGTGGTTTACGAGGGGGGGTGTTTTCTGGGGCCGTAATACACCGGGCCGGATATAAGCGGTTTCAGCGAGATAGTCGCATGACCGGTTGACAAGTACGTCATCAAAAAAAGCCGGCCCGCGATCCTGATTCAGGACCGCGGGCCTTCTTTTAAGATGGGGGTTGGTTTATTGGTTGGTCTTAGCGCTCTTGTTCAGTTTAAATCAGGCTGATGGTTGACAAGGTTACGGGCCTGCTTACACCCCTTATAAGACTTCCCTGGTTGCCGTTATTCTCCCCGTATGCCATCTAATCATTTTTTATTTTGTAGATGCCCGGTGGAAAAGATGCACGTGCAGCAGAGAAGTCTATCGGTCCGGTACCGCCGGATGCTCCATTTGTTCCAGTTTACCCATTGGAGGCCTTAAGAGCCGTCTCTTGGGTTATAGTAAAGTGTTGAAGCCGTGTGGCGGAACCGGGTTGTCCCTTTCTGCTTTTCTGTCTACATCGGCCGTTGTCGAAAAAACTTTAACCTTTTCTTGGAAAGAATATAAGTCTGAAACACCAATTGTAAAGACCTGAATGTCTCAACAGCGCCGTCCACCCCCCTATTGAGGCAAACCCATACGTCCCATCTCCTCCTCCACGGTGTCTAGATTGCTTCGGATGGTGGGCGCCAGTGAGGAATCCGGGAAACGATCCAGAAGCTCCCGGAGCAGACCTTGAGATGCCCGGAGGTGATCCGCCTTTTCCTTGGGGTTCTGGGCGTTTCTGGCCATGAGAAACAGCTTTGCAGCCCTTTCGCGGTTGCTCCTTACGAGTTCCGACTCGGCCTTTTGCCTTAGGTTCTCCACGCGTGGGTCCGCCTCGTGCAGTGAGTCTTGCAAAACCTCGAGCCTGGCAAGCGCGTTTTCATATTCTTCCGCCTCCATGAGCCCTTCGGCCTCCTCCAAAGCCTCGCTTACTTGAGGCTGAAGAGGGGTCCAATCGAGCGTCCTTGTTTGATGCACGGCCTCGGCCCTGTCCACTCGATCCATGGCCTGGTCAATGGCGGCGGTCTCGACGCCCTCAGGATACCTAATGCGCTGTTTGACCAGTAGCAGTCGTGCCTGATCAAATGCCTGGGCTTGTATGAGGGTATCCACTCTATGTAGAAGATCCCCGAATGGCCCGGAGTATTTGTCCCCAAGTTTTTCAGTGGGTGTTTGGTCCCGGAGTTCAGGGCTGATGGATGCCTCTGCAGGTTCAAGCGCCCGCCCGGCTGTTTCAAGTATAACTCTTCGTTTCTGCATATCATCCAAGAGTTGATGATAATGCTCTCTGGCCCGTATTGAGTTCCCCTGTCTCAGGTGCCAATCCACCATTCGACCTCGGAGGTTAAAGAGACCTTGTCGGTCTTTAAGTTCCGGAAGCAGACGCTCACCTAATCGAACGGCCTCCCCGGTTTTCCCTGTTTCAGCCAGCGAAACGGCCAGGAGTACGCTCGCTTCCGGCGAGAGCACCTCGGGGCCGTATGTGTTCTCGAGATCACGGCATGCCCGGATAACCCCTGTATAGTCACCTGAGCCGTATGCATCAAAAACTCGTTTTTCTTTCTGAACCGAAACGACCACCATGGGCAAAGGAGCGGTGGTTTTCAGCGGTCCTGCTTCAAAAAAGCGGGCTTCGATGATGCCTAACCTCTCGAATAGGATCTCTTCCGTGCTCGGTTCACCAGGTGAAGAAGCAGGAGACCGGAGTTGCTCAAGAATACGCCTGTAGTCCTTCAACAGCGCCCTTGCCAGTGTGCTGTGTTCAGCATCTGGAACGCGGTCTTCATCATCAAGGATACTCTTGAGATACTCAATCCGTTTTTCAACTGAAGAGGGATCAATGCCTCTATCAGGCGAGCGGATTTCAGGGGACGTACCCGGGGGTACAGGTACTCGACTACGGGTAGGCGATATGCTCGCACATCCGGATAACAGCAAGAAACAGACAAGGGCCACAGTGGTTAAAAGGCCCGTTAGACGGCCTGGCGCCATGTAGTATACCTCACTGGAGGGGTTCGAAGTTTCGGTTGACTCGCACGGTACCATCTTCCACACTCACGTCCGACAATATGAGAGCCTCGCTCTTGGGTTGTCTGTGACCCTCAAAACCCAAGGGCAAACCGTTTTGCCCGGATATGCGCACAGGACGGAGGTCTCCGCGGCTCTTGAGGGAGGCGGGGATAATGTCAAAGACGAGATCGGCTATCTGCAGATTCTCTCTGTACGTGGGGCTGTTAACGAGGGCACTGCAAGTATCTATCCACACCGGTAGAGCCCCTGAGGCGCCGTATATTGTAACGCGCTCTCCCTCCATGGGCCGGTTATCGTCATATCCCACATATGCTGATACCACAAACCCCGAGTCAAGCCCCAGGCCGCCGTCTTGTTCCCCCGGGCCCGGAATGAACCCCACAAAACTGGAATTAGTGTAATTGTTGGCAGTGCCGGTCTTACCAAACGCCGGCACAGGCAGGTCCACAAGATCTCCCCGAACATCCAGAGAGAGCTTTATGGCATCCCCGGCCCTCCTTCCGGTGCCTTGTTGAACGGCCATACGTAGAATCTCCGTCATCATGCCTGAGACCCGGTCGCTCAAGACCCTGGCCGGCCTTGGGGTATACTCCCAGATCACCTGTCCTTCCCGGTCCTCAATACGCCGGATCAGCGGGATCATCCGTTCGGATTTGTTCCGGTCAAGGAGGTACACCTTGCCGCTCATCATTGCCTGGTATGCACGTGCCGCCTCGGCGATGCTTATGGCGTTGGCACCCAGGGGAAAAGACAGAACCGGGTCAAGGGGAGTGGAAACACCCATCCTACCGCTCAGTTCGCATACATAAAGGAGGTTCACAAGAA
>CAYPSZ010000046.1:0-5807 GCA_964413125.1 uncultured Desulfobacterales bacterium | reverse complement strand
AGCTTCATACGCTGGAGCGAGAAGAGCGCATCGGGTCTGCCGGGTATTGCCGGCAGGTAGGACAGGCAAGCTCAGGCATCCCCGTATAATTCCATAAGTTCAACAAGCCGGCGTGCGGCCTCTTGCTCAGGGGAGGGCATAAGGTTGGCGGCGGGTTCCAGGACGCCTGCCAGATCAAGGGCCGCTCTGATCAGCCTTGCAGGCTCTTCAGCATAAATGCCGCGCAGGGCCTCCAGGTATCGACCCAACTCCCAGATTTGTTTCAGTCGATCCGGGTATGTCTGCTCCCCATCGCTCAGCCCGAGTGAGGATAAGGTGACCCGCCGCCAGGCGGCCGGGGCCAGGTTGACGCCGGCCGAAAGGACACCGTGACGGCTGGGATGGGCGAGAAACTGACCTTCGTCGCCGTCGTAGAGGCGAAAACCGCTTCTAGATCGAATGGCCTTCTGATAGTTGCGGGCCCGGTCCAGAGTGCCTCGAAAGACAAGCCCGCTGATTCCCTCCACCAATGAGACTTCTTTAAGGACGGCGGTACGGATGTTGGACCGTTTCAGGGGCCCGGCCGCCTGCTTCACCCGTTCCGGATCGTTGTGGAGGACGAACGGCCTGGAAGAAAAAGAAGTCAGGTTCTTGTAGTGCTGCGGAAGGCCGCGGTTGCTGTGATAGATGAGAGGTGTGTCCAGCCATAATAGCTGTCCTGAGTATTGGACTTTTTCTATTCCTTTTTCCAGCACCTCCAGCATGGAGCAGGTCTCGTCCTGCGACTTGCAGGTGATCCATGCCATCAGAGGAACCCGTCCTCTTATCCGGTTCATGGCCGACAGGAGCACGTCCAGACGTTGGGCCTGGCCCAGGGTAAAACCCTCTCCGGCGTATGGGCCGCAGACAAGGACGCCGTGAACATGGTATAGAATCCTGTCAAGTAGCCGATCGAGGGCGGATTTGTCCACCCCGCCGTCAGGACCGATGGGCGTGATCAGTTCGGCTATCAGGCCCCTGGGACACTTTGAATCCGCCATTGACTCTGAAATCCTCTCTCCCCAGCAGGTCATGAAGGTGTACCACTCCAAGGATCCGCCGGCGTTTGTCCAGTATGGCCAAAAGGGTGATGGCGAACATCTCCATTATGGCAAGGGCTTCCGCTGCTGATTGATCTTGGTGAACGGTCTTGGGCGTCGAGGACATGAGATCCTTTGCCTGGAGCTTTTGGATGTCATTCCCGCGGGCCATGGCCCGTCGCAGATCACCGTCCGTTATGACACCTGTCAATTCTTTGCTTGCATTCACCACCAAGGTGGCGCCCAAATTCTTGATGTTGATTTCCTGTATAACTACATTGAAGCCGTCATCGGCAAAGACCACCGGGATATTGGCGTCGGTGAGCATAACTTCCTTCACTTTGGTTGAGAGGCGTTCACCCAGACACCCCCCGGGGTGGAATTTGCGGAAGTCCTGCCGGTTGAATCGACGGCTGTGGATCAGGGCCACCGCCAGTGCGTCTCCCATGGCCAGAGCGGCTGTTGTGCTTGCGGTGGGAGCCAGGCCCATGGGGCACGCCTCCCTTTCCACTCCCACGTCGATTACCACGTCACTATCCCTTGCCATGGCGGATTCGAGTCCACCGGTCATGGATATTATTCTCGCCTTCATACCCTTCAATATGGGGATGAGGTTGTTGATCTCGGCGGTATGGCCGCTGTTGGAGACGGCCACCACTATATCGTCCGGCGTCACCATGCCCAGGTCTCCGTGGATGGCCTCGGCAGGATGGAGGAACAGGGACGGTGTCCCGGTGCTGTTGAGAGTGGCCGAAATCTTCCGTGCCACCAGACCCGATTTCCCCATGCCGGTGAGAATGACCCTGCCCTTGGATTCCAGTATCAGGCGGACCGCGGCCTCGAATTCCGGCCCCACCCGGTCCACCAGATCAAGGATCGCCTGGGCCTCAATCTTGAGGACTTCCTTGACTTGTTCCAAGATCATGGCATTATTACCAATTTGTTCTCAGGGATTCAAACGAACAAACTTATTACCATGAACTCCGGGGGACCACAAGATCCATTCCGCCCCTGACCCGTGGTTGCAGCAAATGGAGTTGAGCCAATGAAGATCGAGGATTTTCCCGAGGACATTCGGCATGAGGTTATTCCAAGGCCGTCGGGACGAATGATTTACAGATGTCTTGGTTGCGCGGAAGAGTTCGGGATCGAACGTCTGCTCTACACATGCCCCTCCTGTGGAGGCGTACTGCTCCTCCATAACCCTGACTTTTATCGCATAAAGGAGACCGACGGACTCAAGTGGCGGAAGATCCTTGACCACCGCAGGATGCTCAACGTTCAGGCCCTCAAAGGAGTGTTTCATTACTATGAGTTCATTGCGCCCGTAATCCCCCTGGACAGGGTTTTGTACCTTGGGGAGTGCCATACCCCTGTGGTCCGGGGAAACCCCCGCCTGAGAAGCCGCATCGGCAGGGACTTCTACTTCAAGAACGACGGACTGAACCCCAGCGCATCCTTCAAAGACCGCGGTATGGCCTGTGCTTTAAGCTTTCTCAATCATTTCATGCATGAGCAGGGTGTGGATCATGTGCTCTCAGTCTGTGCATCAACCGGGGACACATCGGCTTCTGCCGCCCTGTATGCCTCATATCTCGGGGATATGGTCTCGTCCATCGTGCTTCTTCCACAGGGCAAGGTCACTCCCCAACAGCTTGGACAGCCCCTGGGAAGCGGTGCCAGGGTTCTGGAGATCCCCGGGGTCTTTGACGACTGCATGAAGGTGGTGGAAACTCTGGCCGACGGATACCATGTGGCCCTTTTGAATTCCAAGAACTCATGGCGCATTCTGGGGCAGGAAACATTCTCGTTTGAGATAGCCCAGGATTTCGACTATGAAGTGGGTGATAAAGTTGTTGTTGTTCCCATCGGCAACGCCGGCAACATCACTGCGGTTCTTGGGGGATTCATGAAATTCTACGAGGCCGGCGTTATAAAGGAACTTCCCAAGGTGATCGGGGTCCAGTCAGAGCATGCGGATCCCGTATTTCGATATTACCTGGAGGAAGACGCAGCTGCACGATCATTTGCTCCGGTGAATGTGCGCCCCAGCGTTGCCCAGGCGGCCATGATTGGAAACCCCGTTTCCATGCCCCGTGTCATCGAGCGGGTTCGCTTATATGAAGAGACCGCAGGCCGGCGTCGTGTATTCATGGTCCAGGTCGGCGAGCAGGAGATCATGGATGCCATGCTGACGGCCAACCGTAACGGCAACATCGCCTGCACTCAGGGAGGCGGGTCCATGGCGGGGTTTGTGAAGGCCATAGGCCAGGGGTTTGTGGAAGAATGGGAGGTTGGAGTACTGGATTCAACGGCGCACATGCTTAAGTTCCTTGGTTTTCAGGAGATGTATTTCGAGGATTCCTTTGATCCTGCCTTTGAGATCACGCCCAAGGCTGAGTTCAAGAACACGCCTTTGCTTGTTCGACCTCGGCATCTAAAACGTTTTCCGGAGCCGGGCCGCCCCCTGGAAGGTGAAGAGCTTGCGCTATTCGTGCGGGAAACTGCGGCCGAGATCGCACGCATGCTGGGCCTTGAGAAACGAATTCAGCCTCTTTGAAGGAACCGGTAAGAAGGTGTACTGATACCGGAACCAATGCAGCCGCAGGGACAGACACCGGCATGCTCAGAATCAAGATCATTGTTGTGGGCCGCACGCGAGCGCCTTTTCTGCTCCAGGGAGAAAGATTCTATTTGGAGAGGCTGAGAAGGTACGTGAAGACGGATTGGATCGAGGTGAAGGCTGCTCGAATGACCAAGGGCCGGCCCGATGCCGGTATCATTCATGAGGAGGGCCTTTCCCTTTTAAAGCGTGTAGGTCCGGACGACCATAAAGTGCCCCTGGACCGGCATGGGACACAATACGGCTCACATGGACTGGCCCGCCGGCTGGAGTTCCTGTCCAGGCATGCGGCGGGCCCGGTTTGTTTTCTTGTGGGAGGGGCGCTCGGTCTTTCAGACACGGTAATTGGAAGCGGGGATGAAGTCCTAAGCCTGTCAAAAATGACTTTGACGCATGAGATGGTCCGCCTTATCCTCCTGGAGCAGCTCTACCGGGCATGCACCATAACAGCCGGCGAGAAGTATCATAGGTAGCTGTTGAGCTGTTAAGCTGTTGGGCTGTTGGGCCTACAGTCATCAGGTCTTTTACAACGAAGCTCACAAACCCAAGTGGATCAAGTGGCCGGTTTTTCCGGCTTAACCCCGGCGTCCAGTGCCATGGCGATCTTGTTTTTCAATTCGGTCAGATCGAACGATTTGATTACATAGAAATCCGCGGCTATGGACTTCATGTCTTCTTTGAAGGTGTCATAGGCCGTGCACAGGACTACGGGCATCTCGTAAAACCTGTTCCTGATGTCCTGAAGCAGGTCCAGGCCGTTGTAGTCGACCATCTTGATATCCAGCACGACAAGGTCCGGCTTTTCTTCCTCGATCTTCTCCATCAGCCTGTAACCGCTGTCTGCTGTGATGACCTCGTATCCGGCTTCGGTGAGTTCTTCGGAATAGAGAAAACGGATGTGTTCCTCGTCGTCCACGATCAGGATTTTGGCCATGATGTTCCCCCACCGTTTCTGTTGATATTCGCGTATGGCGTTGCTCTTTGTCTATATACCGCCGTATCTCCACATGATTATCTGCGAGAGGCTACCACAGTTCCAGACGCCAGGCAAATAATAACTCGTGCCCGTCCGGAAATTCGTTTCCGGGCGCCCGCATGCCTCAAGAACCGGTATCGTAGTCGTAGAAACCCTTTCCGGTTTTTCGGCCCAGGCGGCCGGCGTCCACATACTTCACAAGCAGAGGACACGGCCGGTACTTGGTATCGCCCAGTCCCTCGTGCAGCACTCTCATGATGGCCAGGCACGTGTCAAGGCCTATGAGATCGGCCAGGGCCAGGGGGCCCATGGGTTGGTTGGCCCCGAGCTTCATTATGGTGTCTATGTCCTCGGCCTTGCCTATTCCCTCAAAGAGTGCGTAGACGGCCTCGTTGATCATGGGCATAAGTATTCGGTTGATAACGAAGCCCGGAAAGTCGTTGGCCGGCACCGGGGTCTTGCCTAGTTTTTCCGACAATACGTTCGTCATTTCAAGGGTCTCTTCGGACGTGGCCAGGCCCCTGATGACCTCAACAAGTTTCATAACGGGCACCGGGTTCATGAAGTGCATCCCGATGACCTTGTCAGGGCGCTTGGTGGCCGCGGCTATCTTTGTGATGGAGATGGAGGAGGTGTTGGTGGCAAGAATCACCCCTTTTCGACAGTTTCCGTCCAGGCTCTGGAAGATCTGCAGTTTCAGGTTCTCGTTCTCAGTGGCCGCCTCCACAACAAAGTCCGCCTTTGCCATGTCCTCTATTGAGGTGGTGCCTTCGATCCGTCCGAGGATGGCCTTTTGCTCCTCCTCGGTTAGTTTCCCTTTCTTGACCATGCGGCCGAGGTTCCCTTCAATCGCCCCGAAGCCACGTTCCAGAAATTCGTCTTTGATGTCGTTCATGATGACTGCATAGCCGGTGGCGGCGGCCACTTGGGCGATCCCGGCTCCCATCTGGCCTGCGCCCACGACTCCCACTGTATTGATGTCCATGCGTAAGGTCCTCCATGATTAAGCTGTTGGCATTTTGATCGGTTAGGCGTCACAGGAGTGAATCCTGCTGAAGCCTCATTGCTTGACGGATCATGTATAACCGTAACCAATGACGGGATCAATGAAAATGAGCAGTTATTTCCAGGCTGCAGTACTTCCGGATAC
>CAYPSZ010000045.1:0-3087 GCA_964413125.1 uncultured Desulfobacterales bacterium | reverse complement strand
GCCAGGGAGGAACTGGAAGCAATGACCCGCAAGATGCCTTTGCAGGTGGTACATGTCCTGAGCAGGGAAAAAGAATTGCCCGGCCTGCAGGGGACCGGGGAGAACGTCGGTTTTGAAAAGGGCCGGGTAACGGCCGAAGTACTGGACCGTTATCTCAGGGTGGATCAGGGGTTTTTCCTGTGCGGTCCTCCTGCCATGCAGTCATTCGTCCTGGGTGAGATCAGGAAGGCCTTCGGACTCAGGGCCGGTCAGGTTTCCCGTGAGCTGTTCTTCTGGTAGACGGCATCAGCAGGTGGGGATCAGGGCCGCAAGTCGGCCAGAACGCCGGCCAGCCTCTCCATGAGTTCATCCACATCGGCAAGGGAAGTGGGGCGGCCCCAGGAAAACCGGATGGTGCCCAAGGAATAGTCCCTCGGGACATCCATGGCCTCAAGTACATGGGAGACGGATTCGGTGTCGCCGTGACATGCCGCCCCGGCTGATGTCCCTATTTCCATTCCGACCATGCCGGAAAGTAGATCCCCGGCCCTCAGTCCCTTGAAGCCGACGCTGCAGGTGTTGGGCAGCCGGGGGCTGCCATGGCCGTGAATGCGGTAATCCTCTTTAAGGGTTTCGAGACCCAGAGAGAAGCGTTCTCCCAGCGACTCCAGCCTTGCCCTCTCCCGGGCAAGGTCTTCGAAGGCCAGTGCGCAGGCCTCTCCCAACCCGACTATGTGGGGGATGTTCTCCGTTCCCGGCCTCAACCCCTGCTCCTGGCCGCCCCCAAAGACCACGGGTCTCAGCCTGGTGCCACGGCGCACGAAAAGGGCGCCCACCCCTTTCGGGGCATAGAGTTTGTGACCGGCAATGCTCAGGAGATCGACACCCAGCTCCTGCACATCCACTGGTATCTTACCGACGGCCTGAGACGCATCCGTGTGCACGGGCACGCCCCTGGAACGCACCAGGTCCGCTATTTCCGCCACGGGCTGGATTGTTCCCACTTCATTATTGGCCAGCATTATGGTCACAAGCCGAGTTCGTGGTGTTACGGCCTTGTCTACGTCCTTTGCTGCAACAAGGCCGTTGCCGTCGACCTGAACCAGGGTCACAAAGCCGCCCCGTTCCTTAAAGACGCGCAAAGGTTCAAGAACGGCCGGATGCTCGATGGTGCTGGAAACCACGTGGGCCCCCGGAGACAAAAGACCGAACAAGGCCAGGTTGTTGGCCTCAGTGGCTCCGGAGGTGAAGACGATTTCCTCTGGCAGGCAGTTAATCAGTCCGGAGACCCGGGAGCGGGCCTGATCCATGGCCGTTTTGGCACGCATCCCCCAAACGTGTCCTGAGCCGGGATTGCCGAAGTGCTCGGAAAGATAGGGCTCCATGGCCCGAAACACCCGGGGCGGGATGGGTGTGGTTGCGTTATAGTCGAAGTACAAGGGTCTCATAATGATGCCCCCAAAGGACTCAATGGTTGTAAGCAGAAGACAAGTCCGTTATAATCTACACGTTTTAGCGTTTTACGCCATTAATTAATGGAGGGGCCTTGGGTAATAACACAGTCAATCTTACGGTAGAGATTTACGAAAAAGAACATAGGACTTCGGCCGCGATGGACCTGGTCAGGGAGGAGCCCCTGGCCATAAGGATCCAGGGGAGGCCCTATGCCGTTGTCATGCGCACTCCGGGAGACGAGCCGGCCCATGTCGCCGGTTTTTGTCTTGCGGAAGGCATTGTGGACACCCTAGAAGATATCGAGACCATTGGTTCATGCGAACCCGAATCCACAAACGTGGTGACCCTCACAGTTACCCCCGCCCGCTTGAAAATGATCACAGGCGTACTGGAACGCCGTGGCTTTGTCAGCCAGACAAGCTGCGGTATCTGCGGAAAGGAGCTGGTTGAAGACCTTTCGCAGATGGTCCCTTTCCTTACGAACGGTCCTCCCATCGACCTCATGAAGGCCTATCTCCTTCTGGAGACATTAAAGGACCACCAGGTGTTGTACCGGCGCACCCGTGCCTCCCACGCCGCGGCCATCTATACGGAAGAGTTTGACCTCATGTCCCTGGCAGAGGACGTGGGCCGGCACAATGCCCTGGACAAAGCCGTTGGAAAGCTGTTCCTGAAAGGGGCGCTTGAAAAGGCCGGGGTCCTGATATTGTCTTCCAGAATAAGTTACGAGATGGTTCAGAAGGCCGCCCGGGCCAAGATACCGTTTATTTTGGCGGCCTCCCGGCCCACCGCACTGGCGGTGGAACTGGCTGAATCCCGAAACATGACCCTGGCATCACCTGGCAAAATGGGCTCGGGGGTGCAAGTCTATACCTGTCCCCACCGTTTGCTCTCGCCGTTCCACTAAAAGATGCGGCATGCCGGGGCGGAAGAATAACGCCGTGAAGGCTTGGGGGCATTATAGGCGCAGCACCGCCTGCGTTTTTAGGAGAAGGCGGGCCGGGATTGCAGCCCGGCTATTTGACTAATGCCGGTTTGGATGAATCCGGAGCTGAAATCAGCCCCATGGTCAAGACATAGGCCGCCTGCAGATATGAGGTCGGGCAAAGGGGAAAGCACTCCTTGCAGTCCCAGCACTCCCTGGCCGCTATTTCCGGAACAAAGCTGATTTCACGCCTGGTGCCCCTGTCGACAAATCCAACAGCGAAACTCTTTTTCACCTCTGCACAGTACCTGACACACAGGCCGCAGTGAATACAGAACGAGGCCTCTTTTTCGAAGAGGTCCTTGTCCGCCCCGTATTCCTCGGCCAGGGCCTTGAGTTGCTCGGAATCGGGTGCATGGGCCAGCAGGAGCTGCAGTATCATCTTGCGGATCCTGTCCACCTTTTCAGATCTGGTCCTGACCACCAGATCCTTTTGAACCGGGTAAAGGCAGGCCGCAACGAGGTTTGTCCATCCGCGGCTCTCCACTTCCACGGTGCAGACCCGGCAGCCTCCGTAGGGTTCCAGTTTTTCGTGGTGACACAGGGTCGGGATACTTATCCCCACACTCCGGGCGGCCTCCAGGACGGTCATCCCTTCGGCGGCCTTGACCTCTATTCCATCGATCTGCAGCGTGATTTCACTCATTTTTTTTGCTCTTCCTGGCGAT
>CAYPSZ010000044.1:0-11554 GCA_964413125.1 uncultured Desulfobacterales bacterium | reverse complement strand
GATCGAACTCCCGCCCTTTGCCGTTGAACCGTTCCGCGCCGCCCACTCCATCGTCGACGGTGTTGGCCTGGCTCACAAACGTGTCTTGCAAGCTTACGGTTCCCTTGAAACCACCCCACTCAGCCTCCAGTCTGGCGATGGTGTTGGAGCGGAACCCGGCGCGGGCGTCTCCTTCCATTTCCAGTGAGGCCGAGACGAGTTCGAGGCCGGTATGCCCGTTTATGTCCATAGTGCTCTTGTTCTTGAGCTCCAGCTCCAGGTTCAAATTAGATATGGGATTACCCTCGAGGACCAGCGAGGACTCGCCGGTCAAGGCCCCGTCAAAATCTATGGCTGCTGCCTGGGTGTTAAGTATTTCCATTTCCCTCTCGGACTCGCCTTTGGCGCTTATGCTCAGCCCGCCGCTTATGATACCGTGTTCCAGCTCGAGGTCTCTAGGGAGAAACCCACTGGGACGCCTGACGGATAAAGGCGAACGGTCATCGGCAGGGCTGTGGTCGTTCTGCAGGTTTATGGCCGTATCCCCGTTGAATTCGGTTCCGGTGGCCCTGAACCCCCCGTTGGAATTGATCACAAAACCTGCATCATTGACAAAGCTGATGCCGGAGATGTCCAGGCTGCCGCCGGCGTCTATGAACAAAGGTTCGGTGACAGGCCCTATGATGGTGTTGGATGCCTCTTCGCGATCCAGGGTTATGACCACATTACAGGAAAAGGCCAGGGAATCCACCTCCATGGGATGGGTGGTCCTGATGCGAACCTCGCCCAGCTGATCCGGTGCCAGGGTATCCGATAGATGGGCCAGGGCGTGAGGCAGATCCTCGAATTGGTCAGGCGCTTGGGCCGGAGCATCCACCACGTATACGGTGTCCGCAACCCAATCCGGCGCCCCATGCCGCATGACTTTAATAGCATACGACAGTGAAGTCTCACCGTCTTCAGCGGTGACCGTTATCGGGATTACATTTTCACCTATGCCTAGAGGGATGGGCCCTGATTTCTCACCAGCAGGCACGGCCTCACCATTAATGAGGACTGAGGCCCCTTCACCTGCAGGAGCGGCTGTTACGCTGACTGCCTCCACATAATTCATAACATATGCGGTGTATTCCAGGACCGCCGGGGCGAAGGTCTCCTTGAGCTCTCCCTCGGAAAGCTCAAGGCTGGACAGATACGCACTTGTGCCGGGTCCTTCCCCGTCCCGGGTGACATTGATTTCATATGACCTGGTGATATTACCCCCTTCAATTGAGACTTCAAGGTCAATGATGTTTGAACCTACACCCAGGTCCACGGGCGGGGAGGCCTGTCCTGAGGTCACGGGTTCTCCGTTCACCGTCACCAAGGCGTCCGGGTGTTTGGTAACCGGTACGACTCTTGTGGATGTCACGTGGTTTGCAACTCTTGCGCTGTAGGAAAACACCACCGGGAAGAAGGCCTCATTAATGGAGACGTTTAAGAGTGTTATGCCCGAGAGAAAGGCGTTCGGCTCGAATTCCGCTTCTTCCTTTTCATACACCCTCAGGCCCGAAACCAACTGGAGTGCATGGACAGCCTCACCAAGCCCGATGCGACCGTCCCCTGTAACACACCCCGAGGCATCTACGCCTTCTCCGCATTCAAGCTCGGAAAGGAGCTCCAGGCTCTGAACCGCATCAAGAAGCGTTGCGGCACCCTCATTCTCATTCCAGTTTCTCGGGGCCGCAAAACCCCCGGAAATGGGAAAGAGGAAAAAGCAGACAAGCCCCAGGGTCAGGGCCGTCGTTAACAAGGTTATACGAAACCCTTTTTTCATCTTTTTGCTCCTCGGAAAAAGGTGCCGGGACGGGTAGTTACCTATCTGTCCCCAGTTACGGATTATAGCCGGTTATAACTTACATTCTATCAATATAAGCCGCGATACGCAATGAGAACCGGGGCTTTTAAAAGCTGGACGGCCACACCGGCGTCCGTGATACAGTTTTGGTTGCCCTTTTCCACCAGCTGTAGGCAAAACCCCGGACAGTCAACCGTTGCTCTCAGAGTCTCCAGTGGTGTGGTGGCGGCCGTTTTGACGGCTGCCTTACGCACTTTTCCCAAAACAACCCATTGACATACGTTGTGATGCAGCGTAATATATTGTCATTCATTTATCCCCTGGAGGTGATATGATGACAACTGTACAGAAAAGCATGAGGATGCCAAAGGAGATGTTCGAGGGTATTCAAAGGATCGCCCGGGAAAGAAACAAAGACTTCTCGTCCATGACGAAAGAGCTGCTTGAGGAGGCCATCAAGATGCATCGGTGTCCCGGTATACTCTTCAGCGAGGGTGTCCATGGACGGAGAGCTCGAATTGCGGGCGCCGGCATAGAGGTATGGGAGGTTATTGCGGCCCACAAGAGCGTGGATGAGAATTTCGAACGTCTGAAAACCATCTTTCACTGGCTCTCTGAACCCCAGCTCAGAGCCGCCCTGGGATATTATCGCGCGTATCCTGAAGAGATCGATTATCTCATGGCGCAAAATGAAAGCTGGAGCCGGGAGACTATCTATGAAAAGTACCCCTTTCTTGCTGGAAGCCGGACATGAAATATTATCTTGACGAGGATGTCAGCCCGAAGGTTGCTGGTATGTTGAGAGAGTATGAGGTAGATGCCATCAGCGCACATGAGGTGAACATGAAGGAGGCCTCTGGCAGAGAACAACTGGAATACGCCGCCTTAAAAGGCAGGGCTATGGTAACCCGGAACAGAGATGATTTCGTCCGGCTTACGGTTCAATTTTTTAATGAGCTGAGACCCCATTTTGGGGTACTCATCATTCCATATTCCATACCCGGAGACAGATTTCGGCATATGGCCCGGACTCTCAGAATTTATGCTTCTCAACACCCATCGGGTATGGAGCCTTACACCATTGATTTCTTGATGAGCTGAAATTACGTGGTTTTTCCGTGAAATTCACTCTCAACAGTTCCCTTGTCCGTGGGCGTCTGTGTGTGTCCGTGGCTAATAGAGAGACATGCGCTGCCTGATTTCTGAAAAAAAGATCGGGATCAACGGGTTCCTTTAGTTTCCAGCCCTGCCAGCATCATAGTACCGCGTCAGTCCCGCTCCACATCATGGCTCATCCTGAACGGAGAACTCAATCCTTAAGCTCCCCGTGGTGACCCCAATATCCCGGGGTCACTTTTTCCTCTTCTTATCACCCCCGTGCACTCGCCCCTTAAAAAAGCGACTTCTCATCACCTCTTATCACCCTGTTTTCGTCACGCCGTAGATTCCACAATATCCTTCAATTTGCAAAGGGCATGATTCCAAAGGACATCATGCAGAAAGGCCGGAAAAAGGAATTTGAAGATACGCCAGAATCCGGCGGCAAAAACCGGTTTCCCCTTTGGCAGGTTAAACGCCACATGGCGACGGGAGAAAACCGGACCTTCATGAAGGTGGTGGCTGAATGCCTGCTGGGCAAGCGATGCGCAGCCACTCCTGTTCGTTCGAAGACCACATCAGAGATCATGACATCACCGGCAGTTACTGTGGGCGAGGATACCCTTATCATGGAGATAGCCTACATTTTAATGGAAAAGAACATCAACAGGTTGCCCGTAGTAAATGAGGACGGCAAACTGAACGGAATTGTCTCCAGGCAGGACCTGGTCAAGTCGATTACAATCCCGGGATAACGGAATGGAATTCATAAGTAAAATGAAGGGAACCACCAGGAGCCCGCCTCCTGTGGTGCCCGGAGATCCACGACCTGGGCTACTTGTATGTTCTCATCCCGGTTGGGCTGGGGGCTGCTCTAATGCTGTTGGTTGCCCTCGTGATCAACAATCTCTCTGAGGGCCGGAGATACCCTGAATTCTGGTGGTAATCATGTGTCTTCCCGACCGGGGATCGGAACGGGCAACTTGATTATGCACCGCGTCCCTTCATCGGGTACTGGCTCGATGTGGATATCCCCAAAGCTCCTGCGCGCGGCCAGCTGAGCAATGGGGAGCCCAAAGCCGGTACCGTATGGTTTTGAAGAATGAAACGGGACAAAAAAGTTGTTTATCTCTTCGGCTTCAGGAGGCTCTCCTCGATTGAAAATCTCGATTTCAACAAAAGAGGAGGGAGCCGTGGTTGGCGGCCTCATGGAGAGTCTTATGTAAGGTGATTCGGACCCCGCTGCGTCAATGCAATTCTCCAGCAGGTAATAGAACATGGTTCTCAGGTCTTCTTGATCCCCGTGGATCAGGACTCCACTTAAATCGAATGTTATTTCATGGGGAATCTCTTTTATGCCGCGTTTACTTCTCAACTCTTCCAGAGCGTCAGGAATGATTGCGTCAAGAGTTAGCATTGAATAATCTGTTTCCCTTTGATACATATCCGAGTAAACCTGTACATCTTTGACCATTTTTTCGAGTCGCCTGTTTTCTTCCATGATGGTCTCACATGCCTTTCGACTCCAAGCACCGGAACCCACATTTCTAAGAAGCCTGTACGCATTTCCCCCTATCACAGTAAGAGGATTCCTGACTTGATGTGCGATGCCCCTTATTACTTCAATATCACACTTGGAAGTCGCTTCTATGAAAGCATGGGTTTCAATAAGAAGGCAGAAATCCACCAGTTTATCAACCACCGCGGAAACACTCTTTTGATTCGCCTCGGGTATCTCCGTTCTGACAATATCCCGGCAGAACTGTCTGACAACGGAATACCCCAGAGCAATAAACCGGTGATCGATATGTATCTCAACGTGGCGGAGGCCGCTCCTCCACATGTGAGTCAAGAATTGTCGTTCGAGATCCTCTTTGAACAGGCCTTCAAACCATTCTTCCCAAACGACTTTCAGATGCCCGCTCCGCCTTTCATGTTCCAGAAAGAATTTTGCGTCCTCAATTTCATTGAAGTAACTGTAAAAATATGTAGCAAACTCTTTCTTTTTTCCTATGAACAGGTCTCTAAATTGCTTAATTATGTGAATATCTTGAGGTGTTATCCCGAGTTTGAACTGGAACCAGGTGATTCTTTCGGCTGGAAAATCAACCAAAGGTTTCATTGAAGCCCCTCCTTCCGTTTCCGGGAATAAAGACGGCCCCTGTTGAAGGGCGGGAAGTTCTTCCACATACAGCTTGTTATGCTTCTTATGCAATAGCAGTCAAGAATTCTTTGACGTAAGTCAACCAACGTGCTTATGAGCGCCCGGGGCATACAACATGAAGAGAGGAGTGTTTTGCATTGACGTTCCTACCACAAAGTGGCATTCTTATCTGTATAGACAGCACCAAGGGTACGAAGCTCTAAAAATAGGAGAGCTTTTCTTGAACCCGAAGAACGCAGGCGTTATCGTGGATGCACGTTTTCAGACGTTCGGCTGCGCAAGCCCCATTGCATCGGCTTGACGGGCCGAAGGCGGCATTGCCGCGCCGGATCCTTAGTGGTGGAAAGGAGCTGTGTTTTGAGCGACAAGGCGATTGAGCGGGAAGAAACCTGCCGTATAGATCTGTCCGACACCCGGCAATGGCGGGAGGAGATCCCCGGCATTGTGGAGTCCCTGGTTCTGTCCTGCCACCAGGAAGATACCTTCGACCATGTGGGGCCGGAGCCGATCTCGTCGAGGGATTCCATCATCAGAATCCTCTACATGGCCCGGCGTATCATATTCCCGGGGTATTTCATTCCGGAACGGCTCGACCGAGTCAACCTGAAATACTACCTGGGCCAACAGGCCACGGCCTTCTTCGAGGTCCTGTCCGAACAGATAACCCTGGCGGTTCGGCATGACTGCGTGCGCTTCGACCGGCCCTGCACCAGGTGTCAAGAGCGGGGCCGGGAAGCCGCCATAGAGTTCATGCGCGAGATTCCCGGGCTTCGCCAGGCACTGGCCAAGGATGTGCGCGCCGCTTATGAAGGGGATCCCGCCGCAGGAAGCTTCGACGAGATAATATTCAGCTATCCCGGCGTGTTTGCGGTCACGGTCCACCGGATAGCCCACCGGCTCTACCACCTGGGAATTCCCCTTATCCCGCGGATCATGACCGAGCACGCACACGGCAGGACCGGCATTGACATCCATCCGGCGGCCCATATCGGGGAGAGCTTTTTCATCGACCACGGAACCGGTGTGGTGATTGGTGCCACTTGTAAGATCGGGAACCGCGTGCGCATTTACCAGGGGGTGACTCTGGGGGCACTGTCCGTTTCCAGGGAGGCTGTAAACGGGCTGCGGTCCCGCAAGCGCCATCCCACCATAGAAGACGATGTGATTATATACTCCGGAGCCACGATCCTGGGCGGAGACACAGTGATAGGGGCGCGGTCCGTGATCGGCGGCAATGTGTGGATTACCGAGTCGATTCCGGCGGATACGCGGGTCTTCATGAAGGGGCCGGAACTGGTGGTCAGGTAATGCTCGGGGCCTTCTGAGGGAACGGACAGCCACTCTAAAGTCGTGGAGCAAGCATGGAGTTCATAGTCAAGATCCTCAGTGAGTCGTGGGGGCTTCTCCTGGACTCTTCCATCTATGTCCTTTTCGGAATCCTCATTGCAGGCCTCATGCGTGTGTTTCTCAGGCCCGAGTCTGTGAGCAAACACCTGGGCAAGGGAAAGGTAAGCTCCGTACTCAAGGCGGCCGCACTGGGCGTGCCTGTGCCTTTGTGTTCATGCGGGGTCCTGCCCGCCGCGGTCTCACTCAAGCGCCAGGGGGCCAACAACGGGGCCACAGCCGCATTCCTCATTTCCACGCCGGAATCAGGTGTGGATTCCATCGCTGTCACCTACGCCCTGCTGGATCCTGTGATGACCATTGCCAGGCCGGCCTCGGCCTTTGCCACCGCATCCGTTGCAGGCATAGCAGAGAACCTCCTCGGCGGGGACAAGAAAACAAGACCTCTCGAGATCGGACTCTCCTGTGAAGGGGATCTTTGCTGTGACGGGAAGGATTGCCTTACCCGGGGGCATGATGAGGGTCATCGCACCTTTCTTGACAAACTCGAGGCGGGTCTTGGTTACGCCCTCTTCGAATTGTGGGAAGATATCGCGCCCTGGTTTCTTATTGGATTGCTGCTTGCAGGCCTGATCACCACACTGATTCCTCCTGAGCTCATGGCCCGGCACCTTGGAGGAGGATTGTCGGCCATGCTTATAATGCTTGCCATGGGGATTCCTCTGTACATCTGTGCCACAGCATCCACCCCGATAGCCGCCGCCCTGATCCTTAAGGGCGTCAGCCCGGGGGCCGCCCTGGTTTTTCTGCTGACGGGTCCGGCAACAAATGTCACCTCCTTGACCGTTCTTCTTACCGTTCTGGGAAAACGGGCGACCGCCGTTTACCTCGCGTCCATAGCAGTAATATCCGTTGCGTGCGGGCTTGTGCTTGATCGAGTCTATGTGTTTTTCGGGATTTCCGCTCGGGCTGTGGCCGGGCAAGCAGCGGAAGTCATCCCCTTCACAGTTCAAGTCGCCGGGGCCCTTGCCCTGCTTATTCTATCGGTAAAGCCGCTTTACAAGGCTTTTCACTCCTTTATATGCAGGACATCGAGCGCCGGGGCCGACTCGAACTGAAGGGACCCTTCTATACGTTTATCGTCGGTGCTGATAATGCTGACGGTGTCTTCCACAGTGATAAAACCGCCTGCCAGCACCCGGGCGAAAACTCCCTTGCGGGGCATGATGCAATCGCCGGCCTGGTAAAAGATGGCGCACGGCTTCTCGCACTTTTTGCCTATCTGTGTGATCTGCAGCCGGACGTCCGCTCCAATGGCCACCTGTGTGCCAGGGGGCAGGGTTGTCCAGTCGATCCCGCGGGTGGCTATGTTTTCGGCAAAATCACCGAATCCCACCTTCAGCCCCTGTTGACGGGCATTTTCGATTTCCTCTGCAGCCAGCAGGCTCACCTGGCGATGCCAGGAGCCGCTGTGGGCGTCGCCCTTCAATCCATGTTCGACAACTACTTCGGCAGCATCAACAGGGATCTTGCGGGTACCCTTTTTGCGACTGAGGGCGATGGATTCAACTTTCATGGTTTACCTCGTTTAAGAAGCCCTTGCAGGCAGGACATGACAACGTCATTTCGCCAGGATGAAAACCGCGTTCAAGGCAAAGAGGTTGGGGCAGCAGATAACAGGCCTGTGTACGCCCAGGGGAACCACCTTCAGGATTCGGAACCCCTTGCTCCTGCAGAACTCCTTGAAGTCCAGGATGCTCAGAAACCTGACATTGGGCGTGTCGTGCCATCTGTGGGGAAGGGCCTCGGTGATCGGGGCCCTCCCTCCCAGGGCGAGCATGATCCTGGCCCTGAAATGGGCGAAATTGGGCAGGCCTACAACGACCTTCCTCCCGACGCGAAGTGCCTCCTTGAGCAGGTAGTCAACATTCTTCACTTCCTGCATGCTCTGGTTTAGGATCACGTAATCGAAGGATCCGTCAGGGTAGTCACTCAACCCGCTTTGGATGTCGCTCTGAAAGACATCAAGGCCCTTGATTATGGATTCCTGGACCGCCTTGTCGTCCAATTCAATGCCCTGAACCCTTGCGTTCTTCCTCGAGGAGAGCATGAGAAGAAGCTCTCCCGTGCCGCATCCCAAATCAAGGACCCTCGATCCGGATTCTACAATGCCTGTAATTACCCTGTGGTCCAGCCGGTCATCCACCGAATGTCCCCTTCCGCATGCCGCCGGCTGTCGGCGTAAAGCGTCCTCTTCAGGAAGTGCCTGATAAGTGTTGCCTGCCCCTCCACATCCACCAGAAAGGCGTCGTGGCCGTATGTGGATCTCAGTTCACAATAGGTGGCTTCCACCTGCCTCTTCTTGAGTTGCCTCACTATCTCCCTGGATTGATAAGACGGATAGAGCCAGTCGGACTGAAAGGATATCACGAGGAACCGGGTGTCGACGGTCCTTCCTTCGGCAAGCAGCCTGCCGTCGGACAGATCAAAATAGTCAATAGCCTTGGTGATATACAGGTACGAGTTTGCATCAAAGCGCTTTACAAAGCTGTCTCCCCGGTACTGGAGGTATCCCTCCACCTCGAAGTCGGTTGCGAAATTGAAACCGTAGTTTCCGTTCTTGAGTTTGCGGGAAAACTTCTGTTCCATGGACTGGTCGCTCATGAATGTGATATGGCCGATCATCCGGGCTACGGCCAGGCCGTTGCCCGGATGATCGTGGTCGTAATAGCCGCCCGATCGCCAGGCCGGATCACCCATTATGGATCGGCGGATGACCTCGTTGAAGGCGATCTGCTGGGGGGAGTGTTTCAAGGCCGTTGCAATGGGAACGGCGGACCGCACCCTTTCCGGATAAGAGAACACCCATTGCAGGGCCTGCATACCTCCCATGGACCCGCCCGCAACACAGAGCAGTCTTTCGATTTCCAGGAAATCAATCAGACGCCTTTGGGCGTTCACCATATCGCCTATGGTGATGAACGGGAAATCCAGGGCATAAGGCCGGCCGGTTTGGGAATTGATGGAACACGGGCCGGTGCTTCCCTTGCAGCCGGCTATCACATTGGAGCAGATGACGAAGTATTCATCCGTGTCAAAGGCCTTGCCCGGACCGATCATGTTATCCCACCAGCCCGGGGTGTTTTCTCCTTTATGAAAGCCGGCTGCATGGGCGTCCCCTGACAGGGCGTGACAGACCAGGATCGCATTGGTTCGCTCCCTGTTCAGCCGGCCGTAGGTCTCATACGCCAGCGTAACAGGCCCAAGGGCCTTGCCGCATTCCAGCCGGAGTTCATCCGGCGGGGCCGCGAAAGTGAAGTATTGAGTCTCTACTGTGCCGGCGAAATTGTTGATCATTATTCTGTGCCGCCTTGTGCCTTTTCCAGGGCCTGGTCGATGTCCTGCAGGATGTCGTCCACGTGTTCTATGCCCACAGACAGGCGGATGAAGTCCGGGGTCACGCCCGTGGCTCTTTGCTCTTCTTCTGAGAGCTGCTGGTGTGTGGTGGTTGCCGGGTGAATGGCCAGGGTTCTTGCATCACCCACATTGGCCAGGTGGGAAATCAACTCGAGGGAGTCAATGAATTTCCTGCCGCTCTCCATGCCTCCTTTGATTCCGAAACCCAGGATGGCCCCGGCCCCGCCGGGAAGGTATTTTGCCGCCCTGTCCCGCTCGGGGCTGGACTGGAGCCCTGGGTAGTTGACCCAGGAAACGCCGGGATGTTTTTCGAGGTATTCAGCCACGGCCAGGGCGTTCTTTGAGTGTTCGGGCATCCTCAGGTGAAGGGTCTCGAGGCCCTGGAGCAGCAGAAAGGCGTTGAACGGCGACAGTGCCGGGCCCAGATCCCGCAGCAGGGTTACACGGGCCTTTATGATGTAGGCGACATTCCCCTTGCCCTTCAAGGCTTCCACGAAGTTGAGACCGTGATAGCTGGGGTCCGGATCGGCGATAAGAGGAAACCTCCCTCCGGTCCAGTCGAATTTCCCGGAATCCACGATCACGCCGCCGATGGATGTGCCGTGCCCTCCTATGAATTTTGTGGCCGAGTACACGACGATATCCACACCGTGATCCATGGGACGCAGAAGATAAGGGGACACGGTATTATCAAGCACAAAAGGCAGTCCGTTATGGTGGGCGACCCGTGAGATTCCTTCCAGGTCGGCCACGTCCAGCTTGGGGTTGCCGATGGATTCCGCGTAGATCGCCTTGGTCCCGGGAGTCACGGCCTCCTGGAATGCGTCAAGGTCATTCGATGGCACGAACTTCACATGAATACCCATGCGCGGAAATGTATAGTGAAAGAGATTGTAGGTGCCGCCGTAGAGGTTGTCGGCTGAGACGATCTCATCGCCTGCTTGTGCGATATTGAGAAGCGCCAGGGTGATGGCGGACTGCCCGCTGGCTACGGCCAGGGCACCCACTCCTCCGTCCAGGAGGGCCATCCTGTTTTCAAGGACATCGGTGGTCGGGTTCATCAAACGCGTGTATATGTTTCCGGATTCCTGCAAGGCGAAAAGGCTTGCTGCGTGCCCAGTACTCCGGAACTGGTACGATGTGGTCTGGTAGATCGGGACAGCCCTCGCACCGGTGGTGGGGTCAGGCGCATGCCCACCGTGGACGGCCAGAGTTTCCACTCTCAACCGGCTTTCGATGACGCTCATTTGTCTCGCTCCTTTTCCATCATATGTTCTGTGTGACGTCGTTTTCCGACTTATCCCTGCTCATGGTTGCCAGGTCCCCCAGGGTCACTGAGTCAAGGGTCTCTGAGATCTTCCGGCCGACCATGGTCCAGATATCACGGGCCGCACAGGTGGGGACCCTGTGGCAGGCGGGTGCGTGCTCAACGCAGTCCACCAGTGAGTCCCCTCCTTCCAGTGGTTCCATGATTTCCCACAGGGTTATTTCACCAGGGGGCCTGGAAAGGGTGTAGCCGCCGTGAGCCCCTCTTGTGGAGCGGACAAGGCCTTGATTTCTCAGTGGAATGATGATCTGGCTCAGGTATTTCTTCGAGATGTCTTCCCTCACGGCGATATCACCCAGAAAAACAGGGCCGTGGCCGTAACGGCTCGCCAGATCCAGCATCAGTCTCACCCCCTAGCGGGGTCGAGTCGAAAGCTTCCTAAAAACCC
>CAYPSZ010000043.1:0-20615 GCA_964413125.1 uncultured Desulfobacterales bacterium | reverse complement strand
TGCGGAAAAACATGCCCGCCACGCCCTCGGAAGCAAAAAAGCCTTCATTGAGGCGGCCACCGCCCGAGTCATTAAGGCCAACCAGCGGGGCGCGCACCTTTAAGGCCTCGTCCATGAGAAAGCAGATCTTTTTCCCGTGGATCGTCCCCACAGACCCTCCCAGAACCGTTGCGTCCTGGGAATAGGCGAAGACCAGGCGGCCGTCCACAGTGCCGTAGCCGGTGATAACCCCGTCTCCCGGCACTTTCTTCTCCTGCATGCCGAAATCCCTGGACTGGCTCTCGGCAAGACCGTTTAGTTCCACAAAGGTCCCCCGGTCGAAGAGGAGGTCAATTCGCTCCCGTGCCGTGAGCTTTCCTGCTGCATGACGCTTGTCCAGGGCCTTCTGTCCCCCGCCGAGACGAGCCTTCTCTTCCAGGCTGTCGAGCCGCTTCAGTTCACTCTGGTGTGTTTTCCGAGTAGGCATGGCTATCCCCTCCATCAGACCTCTTCACGAAGTTTATTAGTGGCTTCGGCATCCACCTGCATGCGGGCCGGATCGATAACCACACCGTAGTCCTCCCGGGCCCGGTCCGGTGTCACATAGCCGTTGAGCACGTCCGAAAGCACGCGCTCGGGATCTCGCTCAATGGGGTCGCCGTATCCGCCCCCGCCCGCCGCATCCATGACCACCACATCACCGGGTTGGAGCCGGGTCAGGCCGAAAGGATTGCCGGGCTCGCCGTTTACCAGGAATCTCGCCCCGGCCCCGGGCTTTCCACCGAAAAGACCTTCAGGGGGGTAGCGGTAACGCCCGGATTGTATGCCCAGATTTACAGGTGGTTTTGGCGCATAGTCATCATCCGGCACTCGAAACACAACTGTTCGACCGAGCCCGCCCTTCGTTCGGCCGGGGCCTCCGGAGTCGGGAAGCAACTCACGCTTTTCGATGATGAGCGGGGTGTCGCTTTCAAATATCTCCACCGGAGTGTTCGCCCCGTTGGCCGGGAAAATGTAGTCATAGTATCCGTCGTTCAGGGCACTTGCACCCATTCCCCCTCCCCGGATGATTACACTGTGCCAGGGTGTATCGTCTCGCCGGCGTCCGTAAAAGACGTTCATGGTGGCAGGCGTCCCGCCGCTGGCCGCAATGACGCGTTCCGGGAGGGCCTCGGCCATGGCCCTGTAGATGATCTCCGTGACGAAATGGCCTATCTGCATGCGGGCCGCCACGGCGGCAGGGAACCTGCAGTTCACCACGCTCCCCTCGGGGGCCTTCATGGTGATGGGTACGGCGCAGCCGTCGTTGTTGGGAATGTCGGGGTCGAATATGCTCTTCATGGCCATGTGCACATATGCATAAGTGAAATTGAAAACCACGTTGCCCCCCCAGTCCACCTGGGGCGAGGAGCCTTCGAAATCCACAGTGATGTCGTCGCCCTTTACCTCCACTGCGAGTTTTATCACCACGTCGTCCTTTCCCTCCATCTGCTCCACGATCCCCCGGGCTTGGTATATCCCGTCCGGGACCCGGGCTATGCCTCTGCGCATGCTCTTTTCGGTCCGGCCTATGATCTCGTCGGCCAGGTCGTCCAGGTTCTCCAGTTCATACTCCTCCAGCATCCGGCATATCTTCCGGGCGCAGACGTGGTTGGCAGCGATCTGGCTACGGATATCGCCCGTGACCTCGTCCGGCGTGCGCACGTTCCAGCGTATCATGTCGATTACCGCCTGGTTGGGAACTCCCCCGTCCTCCAGCTTCACCAGCGGTATGAACAGCCCGTCCTCGTAAACGTCGTGGTTGTCCGACGAGACCCTCCCGCCGATGTCGGAGTGATGGAACACGCAAGCCGTAAAGGCGACGATTTCGCCCTTATAGAAGATGGGACTCATCACGCAGACGTCGTTAAGGTGGCCTGCCAGGGCCCACGGATCGTTTGTGATGAATACGTCGCCCGGTTTGTAGGTGTTGCGTGGAATCTTGTTTACCAGGGCCTTGATACCCAGGGCCATTGCCCCGGACTGCCCGGGCGTGGCGAAAGTCCCCTGCGCCAGCTCCCGGCCTTTCCGATCCGTGAACATGCAGGTGTAGTCGTGAGCGTCCCTCAACAGGCTTGAAAAGGCGGTCCGCGAAACCGTGGTGTCCGCTTCATCCACAATGGAGATCAGGCGTCTCCATAGTATCTCCAGTGTTACGGGATCAAAAGTCTGTCCCATGGTGCGTTTCCCTCCTGATCATTACACTGTGCTCTCATGTTCAGTCGAATCATACGATTTTATATTGTTCTTTCGTCGTTATATTAGTGTCCTTCGTGGTGCAAACTCACCCTCCACCCTGCCGTTACTCCTGCCTCGGCAGATCTATCCACAGGAACCCGTAGTCGTCCACAGACACCGCTGCATCTCCTCCAACCACCAGTGTCGACTCACGCTCCTCAATGACGGCCGGCCCCTCAAACGAAGCCCCGGGAAAGAGTCTGTATCGATCGTATACCGTATGGGGTATGAACTCCCTGTCGATTCCCGAAAAGGCATCCCTTCGCCCCTTGACTGCATTTTCGAGCCTGGCGCCCTTGTTCCGGACGAACTTGGGGAGCCTCAAGAGCCGCTCCGGGAGCCTGGCCCGCACTTTGAAGTTTATGAACTCAACAGGGCTTTCCGGGTAAGTGCGACCGTATAGCTTCTTGTAAACCTCATCGAAGCGTGACCTGACCGTTCCGGGGGCCACGGAGCTCGCATCGGCCTCAGGAAGCGCTACAGTGGTCTCAGAACCCTGCCCCACAAAGCGCATATCCACGGAGCGTTCATATATCACGTCTGAAGCGGCGGCGCCCGACTTCTGAAGGGTCCTTGCCCCCTCGATCTCCATTTCCCTGAAGATTGCCTCGATGTCCTTGAAGTCGGCGTCGGCCAGGGACACCTTGTGGCTTCGCACCAAATCAAAGGCCCTGGGCGCGGTGAAAAACCCAAGTGCAGAGCCCACGCCCGCATTGGGTGGAACAATCAGCCTGGGCGCCCCCAGCTTCTTGGCCAGGCCGTAGGCATGAACAGGACCGGCGCCACCGAATGCCGCCACGGTCACCACGTTCGGATTTCCGCCCTTCTCGGCTATATGGGTCTTGGCGGCCGCAGCCATTGTCTCGTTGATGAGGTCATGTATGCCCCAGACCGCCTGAATAAACGGGACCCCCAGGGGACCGGCGATCTGTTCTTCGACGGCTCGCGCAGCACCCTCCTTGTCAAGGGCCATCTCGCCGCCCAAAAAATAGTCAGCGTCAAGATACCCCAGAAGCAGGTCTGCATCGGTCACACACGGGTGCTTTCCCCCCCTGCCGTAGCAGACCGGACCCGGGTCGGCGCCTGCGCTCTCCGGCCCCACCTGCAGGGTTCCCAGGCGGCTGACCTTTGCGATGCTTCCCCCGCCGGCCCCGATCTCCATAAGGTCCACCACCGGCACCTGTATGGTGAGCCCGCTGCCTTTCATGAACCGCTGCACGCGACCCACCTCGAAAGTGGGAACCACCCCGGCCACGCCTCCCTGAATGAGGCAGCTCTTGGCCGTGGTGCCGCCCATATCAAAGCAGAACATCTCCGGAAGATCGAACATTTTTCCGTAGTACTGCCCGCTGATCACCGCGGCTGTGGGGCCGGATTCGATGATGCGCACAGGGAACTCGGCCGCCGTGTCCACGGAAGTAATGCCGCCGCTGGAGAGCATGATAAAGAGCTGTGCATTGATACCGAGGGACTGGAGCCGTCCCTCCAGCTTTGAAAGGTAATTCCCGGTGAGTGGTTTTACATAGGCATTTGTAACCGTGGTGCTGGTCCGCTCGTATTCCCTGATCTGGGGAAGCACCTTGTAGGAGACCGATACGGAAAGCTCAGGGGCCTCTTCCTCGATGATATCCTTTATGATCATCTCGTGGGCCGGATTCTCAAAGGAATTGAGGAGGCAGACCGCGATGGAGTCCACGCCCATTCCCACAAGCCTGCGCACCACGTCCCGGGCCTCTTCGGGGTCAAGAGGACTCATAACCGTGCCATCGCTTCGTATGCGCTCATCCACCTCCAGTCGGAGGCTGCGAGGAATCAGGGGTTCGGGGAACTCTGCGAAGATATCATAGGGGGCGTAACGGATCTCTCTGCCCAGTTCCAATACATCACGAAAGCCCTTGGTTGTGATGAGTCCGGTTCGTGCTCCTTTGCGCTCTATGATGGCGTTTATCACCAGGGTGGTCCCGTGAATCACCTCGTTTAGCCTGGCTGTGAGGTCTGGGACCGTCTGCCCCAGTTCCTGAATGCCCTGGGCCACGGCATCGGAGGGGTCACTTGGAGTGGTCAGGCATTTGTTGATCTTGATCTCACCGGTCTCATCGTTAAGCAGAACGAAATCGGTGAAAGTCCCGCCTATGTCGCATCCCAGGCGATAGCACTTATCAGACATCCGGTCCTCCTCTATCCTCATTCATTTTTTCCTTGGCGTCTTGGCGTCTTGGCGAGTTACAATAATTTCATGTTTTTCGGTTCTTCTGAAGGCTGAAAAATCATTACCGTCGGCCCCCGGTTGGCGAATCACGCATACAGCACCTCCACCGGCACGCGGCTTATCAACCGATGCCCGGTCTCGGTGACCGTAACCACACTCTCGACACCGGCCCCGAACCGATCCTCGAATACCAACTTGGGCTCCAGCGCAAACGTCATGCCCGGAAGAAGGGGTTCGCTCCTGCCCTTCGCAATCAGGGGAGGCTCTATCAACTCCACACCGATACCGTGTCCCACGAACCTCACCTTGTCTCCCGGCGGGCCCAGGTATGAATCTTCATAACCCAGTTCCCTCGCAACACTCTTCGACAAGAAGAAGATCTCATCCGGTGTCAGGCCGGGCTCCACCTTTTCAAGGACCCGGTCATGGATCTCGATAGCAGCTTTGCAAGCCTCCTCCGTTTCCCCGGGAAGATTTCCCATGGCCAGCATCCGGGTTTCATCCATGTGATATCCGCCCATCCGAACCGCAAAGTCCACCATCACAGGCTCACCCGGCGCCAGTCGATTATAGCCCGCACCGCAGGGAAATGCAGGAGAAGTTCCATCACCCGAAGCCGGGGCATCAAGCACTCCAACCCTGCCGCCGCTTTTCCCGGCAAGGATATGCCAGGGGTAACCCTCGGTCCTGTGGTCTCTAACCCGAACAGATCCGCTCATGCCCAATTCCCCTGCCCGGGCCTGCATGAGGCCCGAAAAGGCGATCTCGGTGATGCCGGACTCCATGTTGAGCCTGGCGTATTCAAATACCTGCCGTGTTTTTTCCGCCATACCCTCCATTCGATCAAGCTCCCATGATGACTTGATCATTCGGGCGCCCAGAAGGGCCTGGGTGCCGTCCAGCAGCCGGCACCCTCGAAACGCACGCCTTACGTTCAGATACTGCCTGACCGGAAGGACATCCATTTCCAGACCCAGCACCGACGGAAGCCGGCCCACCACGTCAAAGATGTAACCGGCGAACCTTTTCATATCGGAAGCCTTACCGTCATCCACGCCGGTTCTAACCAATGGGCCCTCGGCCGGAATAAATAAGTCCTCCCTGCCCGGCTCTCCGGTCAGGTAGAAGAAATCCGTCTCATGGGTCACCAGGAGTCCGTCTAGGCCAAGTCCCTGAAGTCCTTTCTGGACCTTCAGCATCCGCTGTTTGAGCTCCTCCGGCGGAAGAATCGAGTCACGAACCATGTCCCTTTTCATACTTCCTTGAGGGGTCTCAATATGCCGAGCAGGAAGCCTATCAACCCCTACCGGAAGTGCGCCCCTCCCTGATCAGAAATAGCTCCAAATCGCACTGCAGGCAACGCGAGGCCTCCTGTAGGGCCTGCTCATCAGTGAAGCAAGATTCCACTTCCTGGAACCCGCGGTGCCGATCTTCCAGGGGCAGCAAGGGGGGCCGGACCCGGACCCTGTCGGCAAAACCCCGCTCCCTCCGGCCGCTGTAAGACAAGTCGTCCTGCCGTTCCGCCAGAGTCTCATCGATATCGCCTGTCCCCCCCAGAAACCGGTCCATACTGCAGGCCGCCTTGCGACCGGCCGCAATTGCATCTATTACGGCCCCCGGACCCCTGCCCACATCACCGCCGGCGTAAACCCCTGAAATACCGGTTTCCATGGTCTCCTCATCCACCAGGATCAGCCCGCGCTCAACATTCAGCCGGGAGCCGTTTGCAAAGGAGAGTTCGGCAGCCTGACCAACTGCGAGGATTACCTGATCCGCCTCAACCGTTTCAGTGAGTTCACCAAAGGCGGGGCAGAAGTTCCCTTCCTCGTCAAACACCGATGAGCACTGAATGAGTTCCACCCCCACGACTTTGTTTCCATCCCCAATAATCCTTTCGGGCCCCCAGGCCGGCATAAGCCAGACCCCTTCCTCCATGGCCTGCTCTATCTCCCAGTCGTTGGCCGGCATTTCCTCGCGTTTTTCAAGGCATGCCATGGTGACCTCTTTCGCTCCGGTCCGAAGGGCGGTCAAGGCAACGTCCACTGCCACATTCCCGCCGCCCACCACAAGCACTCTTTCCTTGAGCTTCACCTCCCGGCCTTCGGCCGTCTGTGAAAGAAAGTCCACCCCCCATAACACGTCTTCCAGGTGCGATCCTTCCAATTGGATCTTCCTGCTCTCCTGGAGACCGGTGGCAATAAAAACGGCGTCAAAGTCTCTGACAAGTGAATCCAGGTCCACGTCCCTGCCCAACATCCTCCCTGTTTGAAGTTCGATCCCTGTGTCAAGCACCTGTTCGATCTCCCTGTCCAGGATCTCCTCGGGCAGACGGTAAGCAGGTATACCGTAGCGCATCATACCGCCTGGTTTGGTCCTTGCCTCTATCACAGTCACCGCGTGCCCCTTCTTGCGGAGGTAGAAGGCCGCTGTTAGTCCCGCGGGACCGCTTCCCACCACGACGGTCTTTTTACCGGTGCTTTCAGCGATCCTGGTGCTTCTCTCGAACACGCCTTCAGCCTTGTCCGCAGCATATCGCTTGAGAGCGCAGACGGCGATGGGCTGATTGACCTCACCCCTGCGGCACGCGGTCTCACAGGGATGCATGCAGATCCTTCCCAGAATACCGGGGAAAGGGACCTTTTCCAGGATTACCGCAAGGGCCTCGTCCGGTTTTCCCTGTGCAATGAACCTCAGGTAAGAAGGGATGTCGATCCCGGCCGGGCAGGCGGCCCTGCATGGAGGCGGGCCCTCCGGGGGCATGAGCGCCTCCGGTGTCAGGACACGCAGGGGCCGCACGATGTCCAGGAGGGCGATTCCATTGGGACATACGGTCTCGCAGCGCCCGCAGGTTGTGCAGACCCACTGCTTTCCGGAATCCGCGGCCTCCCGGGCCATATCCATCTCGATGTAACGGACGATTCTGCGAACATTAAAGTCGTCCTTGCCGGTCACGGGACAGGCCGAGGCACAGCAGCCGCACTGCTCGCAGGCATAAAGCATTTCCACATTTCCGAACCGTTCCGCAAGTACCGTGTTTGCATCCATGTCTCTATTCACCTCTTACTTGTGACCGGCCGCCCCGGCTTCAGCCGAGGTTCAATTCCCCGGCCATATTCCGCATGATGTTGGCGAACTTGGGGCCGTCTGCAGCCGAACACCACTCCAGTCTCAACTTATCCGGGTCATAGCCCTTTTTCTTAAGCCTTTTGCGCGCCCGCTTTATCCTGGTATCGCATGCGTAGTTCCCCGAGATGTAGTGGCAAGTGGGAAACTCACATCCCACCACAAGGACCCCGGCCGCACCAAGCTCGTAGGCCCGCTCGATCAATTTGATGGGGACCCTGGCCGAGCACATGACTCTAATCAGTCGTGCATTGGTCGGGTACTGCAGGCGGCTCACGCCTGCCATGTCCACACCCCCCAGTGCGCACCAGTGGCAAACGAAACCCAGGATTTTCTTGTCCGGGTCTTCGGCCAGGGCTGCGTCGACCTGGGCCTGAAGCTGTTCATCCGAATAGTGGACAATGGTGATACATTCCTTGGGGCAGTCGGCCGCGCACAACCCGCACCCCTTGCACAGGGCCTTGATCACCGAAGGCCGTTTCTCATCATCGATCTCGATGGCTCCGTAAGGACACCGCTTGTAACATAGGTTGCACTGGTCGCAATTGGTGAGATCTATGTCCGCCACTATGCCTTCGGCCTCTATGAAGCCGTTTTTCATGGGGATGGAGGCCCGCATGGCGGCGCCGATTCCCTCCTCGCATGACTCCTTCAGTGTCTTGGGATTCTTTGCACACCCGCAGAGAGCGATTCCGTCCGCAGGAAAATCCAGGGGGCCGAGCTTTATGTGGCGCTCCTGAAAGAAGCCTTCCCCGTTGGTGGAAACTTTGAGTTGCCCTCGAACGGAGTCAATACTCTCGTCTCCTGTGAATCCGACGGTCAAAACCAGCAGGTCTGCTGAAATGGTTATTTCTTCCCCCATAAGGAAGTCCCGAACCTTGATTGACAAGCCACCGTTTTTCGTCGTCACCTCGGGATACCGATCATCAGGAAACCTGATGAAACGGATTCCAGCCTTCTTGGCCTCCTGGAAAATCACCTGTTCATCCTTCACAAGGCTCATGTCCCGGTAAAGGATGTACACGCGGGCGTCTGGATTCCGCTTTTTCAGGGCCAGGGCGTTTTTCACCGAAACCGGACAACCCACGTTGCAGCATCCCCGTTCCCCGTTCTTTGATCCCACGCAGTTGATAATTGCGGCGTTGCTTAATTCATCCAGGCTGTCGGTACGCAGCTTTTCCTCCAACTGGAGCTGGGTCATGACCCGCGGGTCCTCACCGTACATGAAAGATCCGTTGTCCGGCAGGATCTCGCGCATGCCTGTAGCAACAATAACGGTTGAGATCTTCAGATCCTTTGTCTCTTCGCCGGATTTGAGGCTTACCCTGTAATTGCCTATGTAGCCCTCTACGGATTCGATCTCAGTATCCGTATAAACGGTAATTCCGGGGCTGGCTTCAACCTTCTTCTTAAGGGCCTTGACCATATCCGCGGCCGGCACGGTATGGCCGTCATGGGACACGGTGGATATCCGGTTAAGAACCCCGCCGAGCTCGGGGCCCTTTTCCACTATATGGGCCCTAAAGCCCTGCTCGGCCACGCAAAGAGCCGCATTCATACCAGCTACTCCACCGCCGATGATCATGCAGTCCTGACCCACCGGGAGCCTGATCTCTTCTCCTTCCTCCAGAAGAGCGGCCTTGGCAACGCCCATCTTTACGAGATCCTTGGCCTTTTCGGTGGCAGCTTGGGGTTCTTTCATATGGACCCAGGAGACCTGCTCCCGTATGCTCACAAACTCCAGCAGATAAGGATTCAACCCCGCTTCCTTGACTGATGCCTTGAACAGGGGCTCGTGAGTTCTGGGAGTACAAGAGGCTATGACCACCCGGTTGAGCTTCTGCTCTATTATGGCTTCCTTCATGACATTGAGCGCATCCACAGAGCAGGACCACTTGCCTTCGTCCACGTGCGCCACATGGGGAAGGGTTTTAGCATACTCCACAACTTCCGGTACGTTAACCACACCGGCGATGTTCGAGCCGCAGTCACAGACAAACACGCCGATTCTCAGCTCATCATTCATTTGAACGGTCCTCGTTTATTGCAATCGGGGCCGAGACCCAGGGGTGCCGGTTCGGCTTCGAGGCCTTAAATATCCTGGATCCCTGTCCCTGAATCATCCATTGGCCACCGCTTTCATGCCGGCAGCGGTCGCCTGAACCACCGACTCTGAAATGTCGATGGGGCCGGTGGCTCCTCCACAGAGGTAGATTCCTTTAACCTTGGTCTCCAACGGGGCCAATAACGGATCTTCCTCTTTGAAATATCCAAACTTGTCCAGGTCTATCTTGAGCAACTTTGCAAGCTTCTCGTTCCTCTGCGCCGGTACCAGGCCGGTTGAGAGAACAAGCAGATCGAATTCCTCATCCAGGGGCCGACCGGTCTCGAGGTCTTCGTACCTGACCCTGAGGTTCCGGGTGGAAGGGTCCTCGGTCACGTCAAAGGGACGGGCGCGCACATAGCGGACTCCCGCCTCACCGGCCTTTTCGTAGAATCCCCACATGCCTTTGCCGTAGGCCTTGAGATCGTTGTAAAAAATCGTTGTCTCAACCGAGGGGTCATGTTCCTTGGTAATAATAGTCTGCTTGGCTGCAATCATACAGCATACCTTGGAACAATAAGGGGTTCCGTGATCAATGCCTCTTCCTGCACATTGAATCCAGCCAATTCTGTGCGCATGCTCACGGTCCGAGGGGCGCACGATCTCACCGCCCGTGGGGCCCCCGGCGTTCATGAGACGCTCGAACTCGAGGTTGGTAATCACGTTTGCGCAGGTCAAATATCCATGAAGGCCTTCCGCGGGCAAGGCGGGTTCGAGACCGGAGGCCACAATAATGCTCTTTACGGTTAGGTTGATATTCTTGTTGCTCTGCCATAGACGGACCGCATCCTTGCCCTCCTTCTGGCATGCTATAACGCATAGAGCTATGGGGCATTCCCTGCACTGGCTGCAGTCCACCACGCACCCTCCCACACAGGCCCCCTCGTCGTTCCGCCTGCCGTAGCGGCAGTCGGGATCAATCACCGCCAGATTCGGTACGGCCTGGGGAAAGGGAATAAAGGCCAGCTTTCGCGTGCCGAATATCCGGCCGTCCATCTCATCGGGAATTGTAACAGGACAGGCCTCGAAGCACGCTCCACAACCGGTACACTTCTCCTCGTCCACGAATCTAGCCTTTTTCACCAAACGGACCTTGAATCCTTCCTCCGACTTCTTGACCTTCTTGACCTCTGTGTTTGTAAGGATCTCGATGTTGGGGTGATTGTCCACCTCATACATCTGGGGGGCCTCGATACAAATCGAGCAGTCATTGGTGGGGAATGTCTTGTCCAGCCGAGCCATTATCCCCCCGATGCTCGGTGTATCATCCAGGAGATAGACCTTGGCCCCGTAGTCGGCGGCGTTGAGAGCAGCGTTGATTCCGGCCACGCCGGCCCCTATGATCAATATCTCGTCACTCATGTGTTTCACCTCTGATTTAAGTTGGAAATCCCCTCCGGCACCCCTCATTATGAGCGGGCAGAGGGGATTTCCCGATAAGACGACCGGTACGGGCCGGGTAAAGGTTCAGCTTCAGATCTCAGTAATAGTCACAGCTTTAGATTTGCACACAGCTTCACATGTTCTGCATCCAAGGCAGTTCTGAGGCCGCACCGGAGTCGCCTTATGCGACATGTCGAACACATTCACCGGACAATAGACAAGGCACAACTCGCAGCCGTCGCACTTGTCCGGATCAATGTGGACAAGATAAATCTCGAAATCGCGATTGGTTTTCGGCATATCTTTCCTGATTTTTCAGCCGATTCCCCGCCACGAGGAACACGAAGAGGGTCAAGCATTGTCAAACCGGGGCTTCATGGCGGATTTTCCGCCTGAGACCAGGCCAAGGGTCTTGCTGCGCCTCAACAGGAGAAAACGGCTGAAAACTTCTAGTCGTTTATGAGCTCCGTCAACACACCGTTAAGCTTCTTCGGATGAATGAACGCGAATTTTCCACTCCGGAAGGGTCGAAGAACTTCCCCGTTCGGGGCGGGAATAAACGGGTAGCCCTGCTGCTCAAGTTCCGCCACCGCCTTTGCAGTGTCATCCACTCCGAAGCTGATGAGCATGACGCCCTCGCCGTTTTTTTCAATGAATTGGGCCACAGGACCATCCGGCGTGGTGGATTCCATCAGCTCGAAACCGACCTCCCCGATATGATAGCGGGCGACCCGGATCTGTTCAGGCTCATCCACGTAAGGGTCATCCGGTCCAAGCTTGCCCAAGACCGGTTCCCAGACTTTCCGTGCGGCATCCAGGTCCTTGACCGCTATGCAGATGTGATCGACCTTGTTGACTTTCATGAGAACAACTCCTTGATTTGGCGGGTTCGACGCGGTCCCGGACCAATTATCCAACAGATTGAGTCCTTCTCTTCATCAGATGACGAAGGGGACCGCATTAATGAGAGTTGCTCCGGCCGAAGGACCTCGGCCGGAGCGCCTAAATGGATCCTTTTTAGAATGTCACCTTGGAAAGAGGGATCGTAATGGCCTCGTCGGGGCAGACACACCCGCACTCATTACAATCCTCACAGATGAATTCGGTAACCACCGGCCTTCCGTTTTGAACACGGATGGCCGAGTCAGGGCAGACCTCAACGCACAGCGGCTGGGTAAGCCCTCCACACATATTGCACTTTTCCATATCGATCTGAGCAGCCATATTTCACTCCTCTTTTTACTGTTTCAAATAGAGCTTGAACACCCACTCACCCTCGCCTCTGGGAATGGCCTTCTGCATCTCAATGGCAAGGGGCCTGTTGAAGAAGACACTGATATCCACGAGCATGCTCTCAAAGAGCTTTTCACGGGTCCTGGTGACTTCCTCCATGGGCACGTCAAAGGTCTTGGCCGCGGTGGGCCAAGTATCCCTTTTGCAGCGGATAATGGCCTCAGTGGGCTTTTCACCCGGCTCCACAGTGACCACGGCCCCCTCATTGGCCCAGGTGCCTGCGAGTTGCTTCGCCACCATACCTACAAAGGCCTCGTCTCCCTTCAGCAGATTCAGACGGGGGAGCATACCTTTGCCGATGTAGCGTCCGAATGCCTCGGCTGCGTCCAGAGCCACCTTCATGGGATCGGTATTGTCACCGGCCATACCGACGGCGAACTCACGCCACCGGTAGTAAGTGTTGCAGATCTCGCCCTGGGCGGCCTGCTTGTCTTTCCAAAGTTTCGTAATTTCCTTTTCGGCGTTCACTGGCATAATATTCCCTCCTCCCTATATCCTGAGACCGATCCGGTATCCGTCGTGGACGGCGCTGGACAGGTTTCGGGGCACCAGGGCGTCCCCGACCACGTATAGTTCGATCCCCTCGCTCTGAACGGCACTCTTAAGAGCATCATTGGCGTCCCGCTCCGTAACGATGATCGTATCGCACTGAACCGGAAATCTATGGCCTTCAAAGGTCTTTACAACGATCTCACCGTCGCCGACCTGGTCGATGGTACAATCGTTATAAGCGGTCACCCCGTTCTGTCGGAGATATATCATGTAACGCCACTTGAAGGAGGGGTTGATATCGAATCCGGCGGACTTCTCTTCCCCGACAATGGTCACTTTCTTTCCCTCTTTTGCAAGCTTGAGCGCTACACCGATGCCGGGCTTTCGATTGCCCCACACAATGATCTTATCTCCAACTTGGGCCTTACCCGAGAGTACATCAAGCACATTGACAATATTCCGGGCGTTTTCATCAACGCCGGGCACCTTTCTGTAGACGGGACCGGTTGCCAGGATAACCGTGTCCGGGGCCTCCTCCTCGATTAGCTCCTCCGTTACCTCGGTTCCCAGGTGGAACTCCACACCATATTTCTCGCACATGGTCTTCTGGAAGTTAACACAGGTCATCAGTTCTTCGTCTCCATAAGGCGCCAAGGAAGCTTCGTTCAGGGTCCCCCCTATCTTGTCGCGCTTGTCATAGACATGAACTTCGTGACCCCTCCGGGCGGCAACATAGGCGCACTCGAGACCTGCGGGGCCTGCCCCGACAATCATGACTTCCTTCTTATCGTCTTCGTCTTCAACGGGCTTGGGAAAGAACTCGGGATCATGCTCATGGGCGCACACGGGGCTGATGTAGCAGGTCATGGGTGCGTCCCGGAAAAGCCTTGCAAGGCAGAGGTTGCAGGCGACGCAGTGCCGTATCTCGTCCTCTTTGCCCTCAAGTACCTTTTTGGGCATCAGAGGATCGGCTATCATGGAACGGCAGATCTCCCAAATGTCCAGTTCGCCTTTGGCTATGGCTTCCTCGGGAAACTTGGGAAGGAAGATCCTGTAGGCCATCTGGATAGGCACTTTCACGTGCTCTTTGGCCCGCTTGGCCAGATAGAGCCAGTTGCCCTGAGGAATATCTCTGCTGATAACCGGGAAGATGGATTCCTGCCAGCCCAGTGTGCAGCTTATGTAGTCGACCCCGGCCTCTTCCGCAATCTTGTAACTTTCCATGGACTCCTCGGGAGTATTGCCGCCCACATCATCAAGCAGCTCTTCGGAGCACAGGCGGATCCCTACGGGAATATCCGGGCCAACAGCCTCTTTGACGCTCTGAATCACCTCCACTACGGCCTGCATCCGGCCTCGAATGTCTCCACCGTACTCGTCGGTACGGCGATTGGTGTACTTGGAGATGAAGTTGGAAATCAAGTAGCCGACGATTCCCGAGATCTCCATGACATCGAAGCCTGCTTCAACGCCTCGCCTGGCTGCGTCGGCGTGCTGTTTGACCATCTCCTTGACTTCGGCGTTCGTCATCTCGGCCATGGGTTTGAATATGCGAAGCCGCTGGGGAACGGCTGAAGGTCCGTGTCCTACAGGCACCTCTACGGCGCCGACACGACCGCAATCCATCAACTGAAACCCGGCTACTGCCTTCTCAGAGTGAATTGCGTCAGCGATCTTCTTGAGGCCGGGAATAAATTTGTCGTCCCATGCCGCGGCCTGGCCCACATAGCCCTGCCCCTTTCGCGCCTCATCCATGTACACGCCCTGCATGAAGCAGAGGCCTCCCACCACTCCTTCGGCCCTGAGCCGCATGTATTCTACATCCGCATCCGTAATAAACCCGTCGTGCTGATTCAGGTTGTCTTCGGTGGCGGCGTATTTGATGCGGTTCGGGACGATTAGATTGCCGATTTCAATCGGCGTGAAAAGATTGGGGTATTGCTTCGCCCCAGGGTACGATGAATAATCCCATTCAAACAGTTGTCTTGCCATCTATCCATCCTCCTTTACATATGGTCTCTGGAGTTTCACGGTACACCACCGGCGGTTCCGAAAGAACGCCCCGGGTTAATCCACCCCGGGTCTTGTCCAAGGCGACTCAAAGATTTTACAGGATCGCCCCGCCTACCGGCCCCGCAACTGCATTGAGCACGAATTGCCCAACACTACTCACCATAGCCTCAGCCCAGACAAAAACCTGGGATGGAACTACCTGCATACTGTATACATTCAGCTCCTGTCAAGGACTCCCTCGAACACCCCCATCCCCGAGGAGGCAGGATCCGAATTGGTAACTCCTGGAGAGACGGGTTTGAAAGCGCTTGACAGAAGTTCAAAAAGTGGTTCGAGGTTCTCGAAAAGTGAATAAGACCGATCTTTCAGCAGCCAACGAGTCACGATATGGTCCATTGTTCCCACAAAAAGGTCCCTGGCAACGTAAGCATTCAGGTCCGTTCGCATCTCCCCTGAGGCCCTTCCCTCTTCGAAAATGTCCAGAAGGTATGCGTAAAGCCTCTTGACGTTTGAGTAGACCTCGGTCGCCATAAAGTTGGCATTTGTCTTCAAAAAGAGGTATACAACCTTGGCGTCCATAGGCGACTGCTCCACCCGCCGCATGTACCACCAGAGATACTTGCGCAGCTTATTGTATGCTCCTTGAATTCCAAAAAGCTGCTCTTCAAGATCGTCAATCAGTTCCGACACCCATAGTTGGGGTATGGCAAGCAGTAGGTCTTCCTTGCCCTGGAAGTGGTCGTACAAGGCCGCTTCGGACAGCCCCGCCTGCCTGGAAATGTCCATGACAGTGGTCTTCTGGTAACCCTGCTCGGCGAACAAGATTCGGGCTGAATCAATTATGCGAGTGCGCGTATTTCCTTTGTGGTTCCGATTAGCCAACACCTGATTCCTTAAGATAATTAGCCAATGAAGCCTAAAGGCCCGAAAAACCCTGCTAACCTTTTGTATTTATGATTTCTATTCGCCCTAGTAAAATTATGCCGGCTCTCTCGATTTTCACGAATGATCAACAAGAAACCTTGCGGCTCTCCACAAAAGATTGTTCGGATTTCCAAACCAAAGCTTTTTCGTTTTATCTTGGGTCACTCGGCCATACAACTTACTGTGTTTACAGTTTTTTTTGTCAACCAATAGGTTCTTGGACCTTCTTTACTTAATAGCATTAGGTAAACGGCCTGTCAAGACAAAATTATGACAGCTCCATTGTCTGGATTTTGGCTTGCCTCGGGCGCTTAGGGCCGTTAAGGTGGTTGGGGTGGTTGGCGCTATGGCCGGGGCTTGCAGGAGGAATAAATGGCTGCGCAGCGCGGAGCACATATAATCGATATTATCGGATTTCCCATGGACCTGGGCGCGGACCGCCGCGGGGTGGGGATGGGACCCACCGCCCTGCGAATTGCAGGAATTCAGGGGCGCCTGGAGGAACTGGGTTATGATGTCAGGGACCGAGGAGACATCCCTGTGGAAATCCGGGAAAGCCAGGAGGTCTCAAACCCCAGGCTCAAGTACTTGGAGGAGGTCCTGCAAAAATCCGCCTTGCTGGCATCTGCGGTCAGGAATTCCATGGATAAAGGTCGCTTCCCTCTGGCAATGGGCGGCGACCACACGGTCTCCATCGGTTCAGTTGCCGGGCTCTCGGCCCATTGCCGTGACCGGGGGCTCAACCCGGGGGTGCTCTGGATAGACGCCCATGCGGACATGAACGACGACAAAACGACCCCGTCGGGGAACATTCACGGAATGTCGCTGGCCGTAAGCCTCGGGTTCGGACACGAAGGATTGACAAATCTCCTGGGATTCTCACCCAAGCTCGAGCCCCAAAATACATTTCTGGTCGGCGTCCGAAGCATAGACCGAGACGAGAGGCTGGTCATTCAAAAGGCAGGCATACCGGTTTACACCATGACGGAAATCGATCGCAGGGGCATGGCCCGGGTCATCGAAGAGATACTGTTCTCCCTGGTGGAGACCGTCGACGCGATTCACGTGACCTTTGACGTGGACGCCGTGGACCCGTCCCTGGCACAGGGGGTCGGCACCCCGGTTCCGGGCGGGCTGACTTACCGTGAGGCCCATCTCATAATGGAGACCATTGCGGAATGCGGAAAGCTGAGCAGTATGGACGTGGCTGAGATCAACCCCACCCTGGATGACCGCAACCGCACCGCCGTGCTCACCGCCGAATTGGTGGCCTCATGTCTCGGAAAACGAATCCTTTGATCTCCAGAGCCATCTTTTCAGGCGCGGCCGACGCTGGGAGGGGCGGCATTGAGCCCCGCATCAAAAACCCGGAGATTGGCTTCAAGGAATCGCTCCGGCGTGATACGTTCGATCGTCTCCCGAAGCTCGGCACTGGTGGCCGGCACCTCCTCAAAGGCCCATGCGTACCCCAAAAGAGCCAGATTCGTGGACATGGGCGCACCATGTTCCATGGCCAATTCCCCGGCCGGGGTCGAGTGATACGCGATCTCCCGTTTGTCCAGGTAGGCCTTCACCTCATCCCGCGGAAACCGTCCAGCCTTTGCATTTACATAGAAACGGCCACCTTGCCTTAGAAATGAAAGATTCCTGTACCCTTCATGCTCTTCAAGGGCCAGCAACACATCAGCACCATTCATCCTCACAAGGGAACTCTCCACCTCTCCGACCCGCAGGTGAGACACCACCGAGCCCCCTCGCTGGGCCATGCCGTGAGTTTCAGCCCCCAGGACCCTGTAACCCTTGTTAAGGGATGTCTCGGCCAAAACCTTCGTCACAAAAAGGATCCCCTGGCCGCCTAGCCCGCACAACACTATGTTTAAAGGCTTCATCTCCGCCCCTTGATTACGTCTTCAGAATCACGCTATTCATCCCGCAAAATGGCGCCCCGAGGGCAAATGCCCACGCACAGCCCGCACTGAACGCAGATCTGACGGTTCACCTCGGTCCGGCCTAGTTCCTCGTCATGATACAGCGCAGGGCACTCGAACCGCTGGATGCACAGACCGCACTGGTCGCATTCCTCAGTGATTCTTACTTTAATACGCTCAGGGATGGCCTCCCCGCGGTATGCGATCACACATGGATGCCGCGCAATCACTACGGCTATACCGCCTTCAGGTTCCTCCGTATAAATAAGCGCCTTTTTTAGAACATCCCCCATGGCCTTCAGATCGTAGGGATCCACCTCTTCGATGAAATCAACCCCGCATCCTGCAACCACGCGCTCAAGAGGTATCTGTTTTCCCTCACTACCGTCCGCACGGATTCCCAGCCCGGGAGTAGGCTGCATTCCGGTCATGGCAGTCGTCAAATTATCCAGCAAAACCAGCACAAACCGTGCGTCATTGTAAACCGCATTCAACAGGCCCGCAGGTCCGGAGTGGTAGAAAGTGGAGTCACCCATGGTGGCGATCACCGGCTGGTGGACGCCGTCCTTGGCGTATGCGTGATAGAATCCTGATGCCATGGTGATGGCGGCTCCCATATCAAGACACGTATCCACGCCGCCAAGGTTGAGACCCAGCGTGTAACAACCTATGTCCGATGTAAAAATGGCCTTGGGCTTGGACTTGCGGATCGCGTAAAAGGATGCCCGGTGCGGACAACCAGGGCAAAGCGTGGGACGCCTCATGGGAAGTTCCAGGGATGCCACAAGAGCCGATACCTCTTCTGTATCCGTTGTTGAAAGCCCCTGGGCACGGCACTCCCTTAAAGCATTACCCACGATTCCATATATCACCTCGGGCACAAGCTCTCCCTGTGACGGGACATGGCCGGATAGGCGACCCAGGACCTTGGCGCGCTCGTCGAGCTGGTACTCGATCAGCGTATCCGTCTCCTCCAGCACCAGGACCCGGTCACACGCGTCCATGAACGTCTTAACAAGTTCGTGCGGAAAAGGCCATGCTGCTCCGAGTTTCAGAACAGGAATCTCGCCCGTTCTGCCTTCTTCCTTCAAAAGGTCCCGAACCACGGCCCAAGGAACTCCTCCGGCGATGATACCCAAATCATAACGTCTTCCCTCTTCCAGATCATGCGAGTTGAACGGAAAATCTCTGGAGGAAAAACGCTTTCCGATCAATCCCAGCTTGTCGTTGAGCTCACCATGAAGCTTCAGCCGAAACTTCGGTGTGGCTGCCCACCTCAAAGGGTCTTTCTCAAAGGATGCTCTTACTTCCGAATCCCTGAATTCCGGCACGTCCACATCCTGGCGCGCATGGCAGACCCGAATTGCAGGGCGTAGAATTACCGGCACCTTGAACTCCTCCGAAAGGGCCAAGCCGTAGGAGACCATCTCCCGAGCCTCCTGCGGCCCGGAAGGGTCAAGCACTGGAACCTTGGCCAGCCGTGCCATAAGACGCGTGTCCTGCTCGGTCTGAGATGAATGCGGGCCGGGATCGTCCGCCGAGATTATCAAAAGGCCGCCTACCGTCCCCAGATAAGCCGAACTCATCAGGCTGTCCGCGGCAACGTTTAATCCTACCTGTTTCATGCAGCATGCAGCCCGCTTGCCGGCAATTGCAGCTGCAAAGGCATTGTCCAGGGCGACCTTCTCATTTGTCGACCACTCCACGTAAGTCTTAAGGCCGGCCGCCTTCACACGCCTGACCACCTCCGGCAATATCTCAGAACTGGGCGTCCCGGGATAGCTCGCCACGAACTCACAACCCGCCTCAAGGAGCCCCAGTGCAATGGCGCCGTTACCCAGTACGATTTCTCTCGACATTATCGCTCCCCTTTACACCTTTATTCATTGCCCGGCACCTGGATCTTCCTCCAGCTTCATTCTCGTTTTAGCCTGTTCGATCAAGTCAAGCAAGGACATCATTTTTGAATGGGCAGCGCGGCTGAAAGCCTTCTCCATCTGCTCATCAGTCAACTCCCGCCTGAAATAGGAGTCCACGTCAAAGTGCTCGAACCAGCAGTCAAGGGCCTTGAAACACGGAAGCTCTCCGCGCTCAATTCGGCAATAAGAAAAGGAGACCTGATGACCCAGCCTGGGGCACCGAATCATGTAATCATCGCTTGGAGGAACGACCTCTTCACTCATGGCGTGTTCTCCCGCGAACCCCATAAAAAGTGGGTTTTTGGGTGATCCGAAGGAAACAAGCACCCCCCGGATCACCGTATATGATGAGATAAGCGTCCAACATCATCTGCCGACCGGAATCAGGAGCCTGTGTACTGCCTGGGCTTAGGCAACTCCTGAATGGCGGCAAGGGCCCGCATAATTTCTTCTTCGGGCAGAGGATGATCCTGAAGCTTGCCGCGGAAAAAAGCCTCATATGCAGCCAGGTCCACCAGTCCATGACCGCTCCAATTGAACAGGATAACCTTTTCCTTGCCTTCTTCCTTGGCTTTGAGGGCCTCACGGATAGTCATGGCCACGGCGTGGTTGCACTCAGGGGCACTGATGAACCCTTCAGTTCGGGCAAAGGTGATACCGGCCTCAAAGGTCTCCAACTGGTTTACGTTTTCAGCCCGCATCACACCATCCATGACGAGCTGGCTCACCAGCGGGGCCATGCCGTGGTACCTTAGTCCCCCCGCGTGAATAGGTGCCGGTACAAAGTCGTGCCCCAGTGTGTGCATGGGAAGGAGCGGTGTCATCTTGACCGTGTCCCCGAAGTCATAGGCAAAAGGCCCGCGGGTCATGGTGGGACACGACGAGGGCTCAACTCCTATAATGTCGATCTCTTTGCCGTGGATCTTGTCCCGGGAGTATGGAAACGAAAGACCGGCAAAATTGCTCCCCCC
>CAYPSZ010000042.1:0-7655 GCA_964413125.1 uncultured Desulfobacterales bacterium | reverse complement strand
CGACGGATCTCGTACTCCAGCGCCGCGGTGACAAAGCGGAACGAGGCCATGTTCTTGATCTCCGCGCGGTTGCCGAAGCGCAAAGACCCGGGGGACCTGATGGATATGTTCACGTCGCACCGTAGCTGCCCCTTTTCCATACTGCATTCACTCACGCCGGTGTAACGGAGGATCCTTTGCAGTTTTTCCAGGTAAGAGCGGGCCTCGTGGATTGATCTGGGCGGATTTCTGGTATGATCGTTTACGATCTCAATGAGTGGGACACTGGAGCGGTTGAAGTCCACCATGCTGTAATCCGCTTCGTCGAATGAGTCGGACGAGTGGACCAGTTTTCCCGCGTCTTCCTCCAGGTGAATCCGGCGGATACCCACCTGGTAGGGCCTGCCGTCGTCGCCTTCGATTTCAAGAAATCCGTTCTCGCAGAACGGCCGCTCGAACTGGGAAATCTGGTATCCTTTTGGAATGTCCGGATAGAAGTAGTTCTTGCGGGCGAATCGGGAAGCGGTGTTGATTTCACAGTTCAGAGCCAATCCGGCGCGCACGCAGAATTCCACGGCGCGGCGGTTCAATACCGGAAGGGTTCCGGGGTGGCCCGTGCACACAGGACAGATGTTGGAGTTGGGGGGGGCGGCAGGGTCGTTCGCACAGCCGCAGAAGAGCTTGGTACGCGTCCCCAGTTCAGCGTGCACTTCAAAGCAGATGATCAGTTCGTGTTCCATAAAAGCAAGGCCCTCTTCCTATATGGCCGTCATTGTTGCAGGCCGCCTGCGTCAAAGGCCTGCTGAAAGGCGTAAGCCGCCCGCAGCATGGTGACCTCGTCAAACGCCCGGCCGATTATCTGGACCCCCACGGGGAGCCCGCTCACCCAACCGCACGGCAGGCTCATGCCCGGAAGGCCGCTCATGTTGAGGGGCGACGTGTAGACGTCCACGAGGTACATTTGAAGGGGATCATCCACCTTCTCTCCGGGCCGGAACGGCGGGCTGGGAGAGACGGGCGTCAGAAGGCAGTCCACATGCTCGAAGGCGCGGTCAAAGTCTTCCTTGACCAGCCTCCGTACCTTCTGGGCCTTGAGGTAATAGGCGTCGTAATAACCAGCGGAGAGAACATAACTCCCAAGCATTATTCTACGCTTGACCTCCAGGCTGAACCCTTCACCCCGGGTGGCCTCATACATTCTTGTAAGATCGGAGCCCATGGGTGAACGGCGGCCGTACCTGACGCCGTCCAGGCGGGCCAGGTTGCTGCTTGCCTCAGCCGCTGCGATCAGATAGTAGGCGCTTATGGCATAGCGGGTGTGGGGCAGGCTTGTCTTGCGTATCTCCGCGCCTTCGCGTCTTAGAATATGGACCGCTTCCTCGATGCTTGCTCGAATTCCCGGGGCCAGGCCCTCTACAAAATACTCCTCAGGCAGTCCGATACGAAGACCCCGTACGCCTTTGTCCAGCCCTTGGGTAAAATCGGGAACCGGAACATCCACTGATGTGGAGTCTCTGAGGTCTCGGCCGCAGAGGGTGTTCAAGAACATTGCACAGTCTTCAACACGGCGGCCAAGCGTCCCGATCTGGTCCAGGCTGGAGGCGTAGGACATGAGACCGTACCGGCTGACCCTCCCGTAGGTGGGTTTTACGCCCACAACCCCGCAGTAGGCGGCGGGAAGACGCAGGGACCCCCCGGTGTCGCTGCCCAGCGCCAGGACGGCCTCTCCCACTGCAACGGCGGCGGCCGAGCCTCCGCTGGAGCCCCCCGGCACGAAATCAGGATTGTTAGGGTTGAATGTGGGGCCGAAAACGCTGTTTTCCGTGGACGAGCCCATTCCGAACTGGTCCAGGTTCGTCTTACCCACTATTACCGCGCCGCTCTGCTTGATCCGCTCTATGACCGTGGCGTCGTAAGGGGGCACGTAATCGGCGAGGATGGCCGAGGCCCCGGTGGTGGGGGTGCCTCGTGTGCATATGTTATCCTTCACCGCCACCGGGATGCCGTCCAGAGGCGACGCGGGCTTGTTATTGGTAAGCCTCTCATCTGCACGGTCGGCAGCCTCCAGGGCCGCTTCAGGGGTGATGGTTATGAACGCGTTTAGGTCCGGATCCCGCTCCTGAATCCGTTCCAGAACAGACTCGGTCAACTCCCGTGAACGGATCTCTTTTGATCGGAGCATTCGGGAGAGGGCTACGGCGCTTTCATCGCAAAGGGGCATGTGCGGTCATCCTGTTATCCTTAATAGAGTATTTTGGGTACCTTGAAGAAATCCTTGTCCCGCTCGGGGGCTGAATGGAGGATCTCTTCCTTATCCGCAAACAACGTTTCCTCGTCGTCACGCCATACATTCGTCACTTCAAGGACATGACTCATGGGCTTGATACGGGCCGTGTCGAGTTCTTCCAGTGAGGCTGCATAATCCAAGACCGAGGCCAGGTCCCTTTGGAACATCTCCAACTCATCATGGTCAAGCCTTAATCTGGCCAGGCGCGCAACGTGGTCCACTTCGGCCCGGGAGATGCCGGCGGCCGCGGCTGTGCCGGGTCGGCCCTCCCGGTTGAGCTCTCTTTCAAGACCGGGGGTTCTTTTTTCCGTTTTCAAGCTGATGTGCAGTTCATCCAGTTGTGCCGGGTCCGCCGCGGACGGGGCGCGCGTAAGGGGACAAAAGGCGCTGCGGTTCTTGGGAAACGCCATGACATCCCGAATGGAAGCGGTCCCCAGGATCATGGCCGCCACCCGGTCAAGGCCCAGGGCCAGGCCGCCGTGGGGAGGCGCACCGTATTCAAGGGCCCTGAGGAAGAAACCGAACTTGTTTTCCACGTCTTCGGGGGTGAGGCCCAGGGCCTGGAAAACCTTTTCCTGCACATGCATGCTGTGGATTCGAATGCTTCCGCCTCCCAGTTCTTCGCCGTTCATCACCAGGTCGTAGGCCCTGGAGCGCAGGGAAACCAGGTCGTCCCGGTCGCCGGGGTCGAAGTCCGTACGGTCGGGCATGGTAAAGGGGTGATGCTGGGAGCCCGGAATCCCGTCCTTTACCTCGAACAAAGGGAACTCCGTGATCCAGACCGGTCGATATGACCCTTTGGTCGTCAAACCCAGCCGCTCGGCCACATGAAGTCTGAGGCGGCATAGGACCTCGTTGACCCGGCTGCGCTGGGAGTCGGCGATCATCATGATGACGTCGTTGTCTTGGGCCTCGAACGCGGCGGTCAGCCTTTCCAGCTCTTCCCGGCGAAAGAATTGCACGATGTTGCTGCGGAGGCTTCCCCCGGTGAGCTTCATCCAGGTCATGCCCCTGCCGCCGAATCGGGGCACGAGCCTGAGGGCGTATTCGTTCTGCAAAACGTTCTTGCTCAGTGTCCGGGCTGCGCCGGGCACCCTGAAGCCTTTAATCACCCCGCCCTGTTCAATGATTTTTCGGAATACGCCGTACCCGGTATCCCGGAGCACATCGGTCACCTCTTTAAACTCGAGCCCGAAACGAAGGTCGGGCCGGTCCGTACCGTAACGTTCCACGGCCTCATGAAAGGTCATTCGGGGAAAGGGGCGGCTCAGGTTGATCCCGCCGACTTCAAACATCTTACAGGTGAGCTCCTCTACGATTTCGTAGATAAACGACTCGTCGATAAAGGAGGCCTCCAGGTCGAGCTGGGTAAACTCGGGCTGACGGTTGGGCCGCAGGTCCTCATCGCGAAAGCACCTGGCTATCTGGAAATACCTGTCCATCCCGCTCATCATGAGCAACTGCTTGAAGAGCTGGGGCGACTGGGGCAGGGCATAAAAAGCGCCTTCATGGATGCGGCTGGGCACCAGGTAGTCTCGTGCGCCCTCGGGCGTACTCCTGGTTAGGAACGGGGTCTCCACCTCGATGAAACCGTGACGATCCAGTACGCTGCGTATCACCTTGTAGATTTCAAAGCGCTTCAGCAGGTAGGACTGCATGGAGGGACGCCTGAGGTCGAGGTAGCGGTAACGCAGCCTCAGGTCTTCATCAACATGCTCCGGAGCCGACTGGATCTCCTCCCCGAAAACCATGGCCTTTTCAGATACGGGAAACGGCAGGGTCCTTGATTCCGCAAGGCGCACCAGTTCCGAGGCCCGCACCTCGACGGAGCCGGTCTTCAAATTGGGGTTCTCGGTGCCCGGGGCCCTGAGCCTGACGGTTCCGCGCACCTCTACCACATGTTCGCTCCTGAGCTGCTCCGCCTTTTGGAACATTTCCCTTCCGTCCGCCGGGTCGAACACCACCTGGACTATGCCCCGGATATCACGAAGATGAATGAACAGGAGGTTTCCGTGGTCCCGGGCCGCATCCACCCAACCCATTAGCAGGACCTCCGTGCCTGCGTGTTCCGTCCCCAGGTCACCGCAATATTTTCTCTCTCGCCAGTTCATGTCGTATCCATGTTTTGTCAGTCCATATCAGAGTCCCGCAAGGCAAAGCCCGAAAAGCCCTTGTGTGCACGCGGCGCCGGGGGCATCCGGCTTTCCTTTTACGGCGATGGCCTGTAAACATCTATACGATTAGTCACTCCGGATCAATTCATTTTTGCCGGGGGCTTGATCATTCGGTCCCATCATACCCACAAAAATGTCGACACCCCGTCTGAAATACAACAAGATTGTAGTTTGCTTTTGACGGGCTCCTGATAGGTTGCGGGCCCAACCCCTTGACATTTCAGGGCGAGCCCGCGGCGGCGCCTCTGGCATCCGATTTGCTTAGGGGCAAAGACAAGATAATCTTTCTCTCGGAAAGAGCAAAGACGCACACAAAGAGAAGGAAAACCACATCCCATTGGAGGAAACAATGAATAGTGCAGAAGGCTTTAGGGAAAAGAACATGGAATGTAGAACAGTGGATGACGTGCGCCGCTTGGTGAAGGATCATAACGTGACTTTCATTCAGTTCTGGTTCACCGACGTACTCGGCGTGCTCAAGAGCTTTGCCATCACCCCGTCGGAACTGGATGAAGGGCTTACGGAGGGTATGGGATTCGACGGTTCTTCCATAGAGGGGTTCGCCCGGATCCAGGAGAGCGACATGATCGCCAAACCCGATCCCACAACCTTTCGAATGGTTCCGTGGAGGGACGGAGACAAGCCGGTGGCCCGGATGTTCTGCGATATCCTGAATCCGGACGGCTCCCCTTACGAGGGTGATCCCCGTTACGTGTTCAAGCGACTCCTGGCCAGGGCGGCTGAGAAGGGCTACACGTTCTATGTGGGGCCGGAGCTGGAATACTTCTATTTCAAGAACGACCACGGAACGGAGATGACGGACAAGGGAGGCTATTTTGATTCACGGGTTATGGATCAGGGAAGCGACCTGAGGCGGGAGACCATTTTTGCGCTCCATTCCATGGGCATAGCCGTGGAATACAGTCATCACGAGGTTGCGCCGAGCCAGCACGAGATAGACCTGCGCTATGACGAAGGCCTCAAAATGGCCGACAAGACCATGACCTATCGCATCATTGTGAAGGAAATCGCCCGCAAGCACGGGCTTTACGCCACCTTCATGCCCAAACCGGTTTTTGGAGTCAACGGCAGCGGCATGCATGTGCACCAGTCTCTTTTCCAGGGAGACAGGAACGCGTTCCATGATCCGTCGGATCCCTATAACCTATCGGAACTCGCCAGGCATTACATCGCAGGCGTCATACGTCACGCCCCGGAGATCACCGCGGTGACGAACCAGTGGGTCAACTCCTACAAGCGTCTGGTCCCGGGGTATGAGGCCCCGGTGTATGTGTCCTGGGCGCGCCGGAACCGCTCCGCAATGATACGCGTTCCCATGTACAAACCCGGCAAGGAGAAGGCCACCCGCATGGAGTTCCGGTCCCCTGATCCCGCATGCAACCCTTACCTGGCCTTCGCCGTAATGCTGGGTGCAGGCCTTGAGGGCATTGAGAAAGGATATGAGCTGTCAAAGCCCGTGGAGGAAGACATCTATGAGATGAATCCTGCGGAGCGTCGCGCCCAGGGCATCACGGACCTGCCGGGGAACCTCTACGCGGCGATTCTGGAGGCTGAAAAGAGCGGTCTGGTGCGCAAGGTGCTGGGCGACCATATCTTCAACAAGTTTATTGAAAACAAGAAGATCGAGTGGGACATGTATCGAACCCACGTAAGCCAGTACGAACTGGACAGGTATCTTTCGGTTTTGTGAGGGAAAGGCCAAATGAACACTCAAGATCCCGGAGGCCACATCGGTTTACCTCCGGCCCGGGGCCTTTATGATCCCGCATACGAACACGACTCCTGTGGTGTGGGCTTTGTGGTCAATATGGACGGGACCCCGGACCACGACGTGATCGAAAAGGGTATCGAGGTCCTGATCAATCTCCAGCACAGGGGGGCCGTGGGCGGCGACCTCACCACGGGAGACGGCACGGGTATCCTCTTTCAGATACCGGACGTCTTTATGAGATCCGAGTGCGAGGGCCTGAACATTTCACTGCCGGATCCCGGGGGTTATGGCCTCGGAATGCTTTTCATGCCCCGGGATCCCGCACTCTATGCGGAGTGCCGGCGGATGGTGGAGAGGTGCGTCTCGTCAAACGGTCTGGCCTTTCTGGGCTGGAGGGAAGTGCCGGTGGACGACGGGGCCATAGCCGGGCAGGCAAGGGAACAGCAGCCCGTTATTCGTCAGTGTCTCATAGGGGGACGGGGGACGGCGGGAAATGTTCTGGAGAGAAAGCTGCATGCAGTCCGTCGCGACATGGAAAAGGCGGCACGCGGGATAGTGGGTACGCGTGATCGCTTCTACATCCCCAGCCTGTCCTGCCGCACGGTGGTCTACAAGGGCCTCTTCACCGCCGAGCAGATCAGTCGATACTACCGGGACCTGGCGGATCCGCGCTTTAAGAGCGCCATGGCTCTGGTTCACCAGCGGTACAGCACCAACACGTTTCCGTCGTGGGAGCTGGCCCAGCCTTTTCGCCTCCTGGCCCACAACGGGGAGATCAATACCCTCCGGGGTAACCTGAATCTCTTCCGTTCCCGCGAGCCCATGCTGAAGAGCAGTATCCTAGGCAAGGATCTTGACAGGATGCTGCCCGCCATCGACGAGCGCGGGAGCGACTCCGCCTGCCTGGACAATGCACTTGAACTGCTTCACAGCGCCGGACGTTCCCTGCCACATGCCATGCTGATGCTGGTACCGGAGGCCTGGGGGGTCAAGTACCCCATGGGACCTGATCAGAGAGGCTTTTTTGAATACCATGCAGGACTCATGGAGCCCTGGGACGGTCCGGCGGTCTTGATCTTCACGGACGGGGTTCAGGTGGGGGCCGTGCTGGACAGGAACGGGCTCCGCCCGGCCCGGTACACAATTACCAAAAAAGGATTCATGGTGTTTGCTTCCGAGGCGGGCGTTCTTGATTTCGAGCCGGCGGAAGTGCTTGAGAAGGGCGCTCTCCGTCCCGGACGCATGATCGTTGTGGATACCAAAAAGGCGCGCGTGCTCAAAAACGGTGAGATCAAGACCCTGTGCGCCAGAAGCCAGCCCTACAGGCGCTGGGTCGAGGAGAACCGGATCAGCCTGCGCGGCTTTTACGGAAGCGTGGCCTCTTTGACGCCGGATTTCGACAGGGTTCTGTTCCGGCAGAAGCTTTTCGGATATACCCGGGAAGACCTGCAAATGATAATTGAACCCATGGCATCCACAGGTT
>CAYPSZ010000041.1:0-2832 GCA_964413125.1 uncultured Desulfobacterales bacterium | reverse complement strand
ATGATCCCCCTGCACACCGTGGTGGAGGATCTTCCTCCCGGGCAATACGTTCGCATGAAGGTCGGGGACACGGGTCCGGGAATTGCAGGTGGAAATCTGGAGAGGATCTTCGATCCCTTCTTCACCACAAAAGGCGTGGGCGAAGGCACGGGCCTGGGGCTGGCCGTGGTTCACGGCATTGTCCAGGACCGCAAGGGCGGAATCATTGTTGAGAGTGAAGAGGACGCTGTAGCCTTTTCCATATACCTGCCCGTCTCGCAGGTCGAATCGGTTGAAGTAACAGCAGAACAGAAGATGGAACTCCCCTGGGGCACGGAGCGGATACTGTTTGTTGATGACGAGCCTATGATCATGAAGCTGGGACAGCGGATGCTGGAACGCCAGGGCTATATTGTGGAGACCCGTGCGAGCGGCACGGATGCGCTGGAGTGTTTCAGGCAGGACCCCAATCGCTTCGACCTGGTGGTCACGGACATGACCATGCCCGGCATGAGGGGGGACAGGCTGGCAGAGGAAATCCTGGCGATACGCCCTGAGATCCCGGTTATCCTGTGCACGGGTTACAGCAGACAGATTTCCAAGGAGAAGGCCAGGGAAATAGGCATTCGCGCCTTTGTCATGAAACCCCTCACCCAGCATGAGCCTGTGAACACCGTGCGAAGGGTATTGGATGAGAATTCCCGGAAGTAGCGTTTTTTATCAGCGTCAGGTGAAGTAACCTTCTGGTAGTACTGGCTATAATTTGCTGTGAAGACAAAGGCGGTGATCATGTCTAAAAAGCCGACTTATGAGGAGCTCGAGCATAGGGTTCGGGAATTAGAGAGAACCGCCGATTGTCGACAACAGGTGGAAGAGGGTTTGATTGAAAGCGGGAAGGGGCTGCAAGCTTTTATTAATACCAGCCCCGAATCAGCGATCATTATTGATGTGGAAGGTATTATCATAAGTTGCAATACGGTAGCGAGCAATCGCTTAGAACTCAGACCGGAAGATATTGTCGGCGGCTCCATTTATGATTTTTTGCCAGCGGAGATAGCGGAAGCCAGGCGTCAATGTGTCGAAGAGGTTATCCGCAGCGGAGGTCCTCTAAACTTTGAAGATGCCAGGGCCGGCCGTTTTTACAGGCATTATCTAAACCCCTTACTTGACGACCATGGCAAAGTATATGCAATTGTTATATTCGGGCATGATATTACCGGCAGCATAATAGCCGAGGAAAAGCTTGAAAAGCAGAAGGACCTTCTGGCCTCCATAAACCAGGCTCAGACCCTCTTTATCTCGGGCCATGATCCGAAAGATATATATCAGGAAATGGCCAATATTCTGGTTCAGGCCACAGGCAGCGATTATGTTTTTATCGACGAGGTTATGCGGGAGCCGGACGGCACCCCATACAAACTGAACCTGGCCATGTCTGATATATCCTGGGATATGGAATCCCGGAGGCTTTATGAGCAGTTGATTACACAGAAGCTGGAATTCCGCAATCTGAACAATCTTGCCGGTGCGCCGGTTTTGGAAGGTCGAACAATTATAGCCAATGATGTTCCTAAGCATCCACTTTATAAAGGCCTGCCCGAAGGTCACCCCATTTTGAATAACTATATGGGTATCCCGCTCTATTTCGGAGACGAAATCATTGGAGTGGCCGGCATTGCCAACCGTCCGGGGGGGTACTCCAGGGAAATCGAAAAATTCATCCGCCCGTTGACGAGGACCTGCGCATCCATGATCTGGGGGGGCCGCATTACCCGCCGGCAAAGGGAAAACCTCGCGGCCCTGACGGCCGGCGAGGAGAAATATCGCCGAATGGCTGAGACGGCAAACGAAGGTATCTGGGCTGTGGACGATCTGGACAATACTACCTATGTCAATCAGCGAATGGCGGAGATGTTGGGCTTTGAACCTGAGGAGATGCTGGGAAGGCCTGCCGAAAGTTTCTTGTTCCCTGAAGACCTTGCTGATCATTCGTTCAAAATGTCCGTACGTAAAAAAGGAGGGGTAGGCAAATATGAACGTCGTATTCGGCACAAGAACGGCTCGGAGATCTGGACTATGGTATCCGCTACCGCCCTGATGGATGAGCAGGGTGTTTTTGCGGGATCGTTTGCCATGTTCACGGATATAACCGAGCGCCGAAAGGTCGAGGAGGCTCTGAGGGACAGCGAGCAACGTCTTCGCCTGTCACAGGAGACCGCCCGAATAGGGCACGTGGATTACTATTTGGATACAGGTGAAATATTTTGGTCAGACATGGCATACGCGCTTTTTGAGCGTGACCCGGAATTGGGTGCCCCCACATACGATGAAGTGATGGCATTGCATTCTCCCGATGATGCAGAGAGGTTGGAGAGATATGTAGCGCAGGCAAGGATAACCGGAGACCCCTATGCCTTGAACCTGAAGGTCAATCTCCCCAGTGGCCGGCAGGCGGTCTATCATGCGATCGGCAAACCGCTGAAGGACGATGCAGGAAGAGTTTGCAGGATCACAGGCACTGTTCAGGATGTAACCGATTTTATCAAGAAGGAGAAAGCGCTGCGCGAGAGTGAAGCAAGATTCCGCGCTCTTTTCGAAAGCATGGCTTCAGGGTGTTGTATTGATGAGCTGATTTACGATAACGGTAAACCAATCGATTACAGGATACTGGATGTCAACCCATCCTACGTTCGAATTATGGGAATAACACGAGAACGCGCCATTGGGGTGCTTGGGTCTCAAATCTACGGCACGGGATCTCCGCCTTTTCTGGACGTTCTTGCAAACGTCTCCGAAACCGGTACGCCGGCCGACTTTGAAACGTACTTCGCACCTGCCGAAAAGTATCTGCAC
>CAYPSZ010000040.1:0-6958 GCA_964413125.1 uncultured Desulfobacterales bacterium | reverse complement strand
ACCCCATTTCTCGTAAAGAGAGGTGGGGTTTTGTTTATTGGAGCATTGAGGCGTCGGGGGCGCTGAGAAGGAAGCTGAACTGGGATGTTGAGGGTGCATATTAGTAGGGTAAGTATGCAACCTAAGGGTTCTGAGTACTACAATCGGAATCATTCAATTCAGAAACTGGGTGTCGGAAAAATACGGACCCATGCCGTGAATCCCGAGAAGGATTTTGACATCCATGGTTTCAAGGATATGGGGTTTAAACTGTAATCGGACGAATGTCGAGTATTCTGCTGGTAGTATTGACATCAGGAAGAGAATAAATTGTTCCCAAGAATATTTCGGTGGATCTGATAAAGAGGAAAATGCCACCGCAAAGAGGTTTGCCTCCTGGAGTTAAAACGGCCATAGAGATTGTTTATCAGGTTGATAATGCTTATGGCCCAAGCCTCACCGGGGTACTAAACCCAGGTGGTTTGACAGCAAGAACCGAACAAGACAACTGATCAAGAATAGTCTCGGCTGTATTGCCCATAATAAGCCCCGCAATGCCCGTTCTTGCAACCGTTCCCATAACAACAAGGTCTGCCTGCAACTGTTTGGCTAATTCGGCTATTTTCTTTCTTGGCGGTCCTTTGGAAAGATGAAATTGGGGTGAAAGACGGTCATAATCATCAGTGCCAATCAAGTCGCGTAACACCTCACCCAGCCTGTGAAGCCCTTTCAGGTGCCGCTGATACTGCTCTTCCGTGTGAGCCAGGATGCTCTCATTTGGGATGTCGCTGGCCACCCACATGGCGGTTTCAGCATAGGCTTCCCAGGCATGGGCCAAGTGTAATGATGCACCATCAGCAAGGGCAAGAGAAGCCGCAATTTCAAGGATTTCCTGGTTGAGGGCTTGGACTCCTTGTTCGTGCATCAATGGGTTTATATCAACCGCCGCCATTATCCTGTCGTACTTGGGTTTTTCAGATGATGTCATGACCCATACCGGGCACGGACATTTTCGTAGTAAGTGCATATCGTAGCTTCCGAATAGCCTTTTCATGAAATCAGGGTTTTCGGCCGGTTTAATCACCAAGTCGTGAGAATTACGCAAAACCGCACGAATTATTTCGATGAAACCGGTGCCGGTAAGTACATGGGTGATAATTCTCAAGCGATTCCTGTAAGGTTCAACCAAGGATTCCAGAGCTCTCTCGTGATAAGCCGACTTTTCCGCCATGTAGGGTTCCGGAACATGAGAAATGACATCGATGATCGTCAGATCTGCATCGCTGTTCTCCGCCAAGGATACCCCACGTTCCATCGGAGAAGAGTGATCCGCCGTTTCTTCCAACACGTAGAGAATGTTTTTGAAAAGTTTCATAAATCTCCTGATTCATTCCAACCCGAGTTTCATTGGCGACAGAGTTTCCTTCTCAAAAGGCGATGGGAAATGTTCCAAATATTTAAACACCTTTTTCCTATCGGCAACATTTAAAAAAGTCAAGGTTGCGGATAGGTTGTAGCCCAGGCCCCAAGCACAAAACCTGCATAACCAAGGTCGTTCAACCTGAATTAACACCTGGAATTAAAGCCTTGATAGGTTTTGGCGAATTATGTAACTTCTTTGCCAGCGGAAAAAACTTCCAGATCAGGCTCCGCAAAAGAGTTGCTGGCGTTCCTCAGAAACATGGCTTTCAGGGTTCGGGTTCCCTTTCAAAGGCCCCGGGTGGAACATCCGGAGCAAGGTAGCCCCCGCATCCGCTGACACAGGCGTGGGCGAAATTAACAAGACACCGGCAGTGGACCCATATGGTAGGGCAGACAGACCGTTATAGATAAGCTCTGAGTCCATGGTATTTTGGAGGAATCAGGCAGCCTCCGTACCTGAGAGCGTCTTTTGGTGTGAGAGTCTGTGTGAGAAAGAGTTTCAAAAACCTGCTAAGATGGGGAAAAAGTGGAAAAAGGCTGCAAACCATAAAACGAGTCAAGTCAATAATTTATAGTCAATTGAGAGGTTTAGGAAACTCAGAGGTCGTGACTACGAATCCGTAGGTCGCAGGTTCGAATCCTGCTGGGCGCGCCAGGAAATCAATAACTCAGGCCCTTCTTCAGAAGGGCCTTTTTCATTGAAGGGCCTCCAGTGGAAGGATAGATGCGCGGGCCGGCGTGGACATGGAAGCCTGCGTTTTGCCATCACATGCTGTTGTCGATGAGTTCGGGTGAATCTTTTTGGGAACATATCTCGGATGAGTGGCTTTACGCCGACCCAGAGTATCCTGAGATCTACCATGTCTGATTTCACAAATTGGAAAGAAATTCACGGGCGAGGTCTATCTGTTTTACGGGCAACCGTCCTGCATTCAATCAATATAAAGAAAAATTCAAACTGGATACTGCTTGAAAAAGCCTCGCTACGTACATTCAAGGGAGCCAAATGACTAATACTAAAAAGACATTATTCAGGCCAAAATAGTGGTAGTATAAAAACAGAAATAACAATAACAACAATCGTCAAGGGGACTCCGACCTTCAGATAGTCAGTAAAGCGATAGCCGCCGGGCCCCATTACGAGCAGATGAGCGGGATGCGACAGAGGGCTGGCAAAGCTCGATGAAGCCGAAATCGCCACCGTCATCATAAGTAAGTGGGGGGAAATGCCCAGGGTGTCTGCGGTACTCAGCGCCACCGGAGTCATCAAAACCACCAGCGCCGCGGTGGGGATGATTTGCGTGCCGAGCACGGTTATCGTGAAGAGCGCAGCAACGACCCAGCGAGTGCCGAAATCCCCGGCTGCTGCAATCAGGGCCGTTGCCGCCATCTGCGCAACTCCGGTGTTTTCGATGGCCGCACCCAGCGGCAACATGGCGGCGATAAGAAACACGACTTTCCATTCAATTGCTCGATACGCTTCCTCCATGCTCAAGCAGCCGACGAGGACCATCAGTGCCGCTCCGGTGAGACCGGCAATTGCGATTGGAACAAAGCCGAGAATAGCGCTCATAATCACCGTCAGCATGATAGCCGCGGCGAGGAATGCCTTTTCCAGGCGCGGCGCCCGCGCAGCCGCCTCATCAAGAACCAGGAAGTTCGGATCGCTGGCTACTGCCTCCAAGTTGCTGCGTTGTCCGTATACCAGCAGAGCATCGCCAAACTCCAAGGGCATATCCTGAATCCCGGAACGATAGGCCCGTCCCTTTCTCCAGACGGCAAGTACACTGAGCCCGTAGTGATCGCGAAAAAGAAGCTCTGCCAAGGTTCGTCCTGCAAGGGTGGTCCTCGGCGATAGCAGGACCTCTGTGACGCCTATCTGTTGCGACTCCAGTTCCTCCACAAGACCGGGCGTCTGCTTTTCGATTTGCAGTTCTTGCAAGCCTTCGAGGATTTCGAGGTCGCTTGTTGATCCCTGAAGCACAAGCAGATCTCCAGGTTGAATCTTTTCGTTCGGCGAAGGCATGTTCATCAACTCATCACCGCGCAGGATTCCTATTACGGTCAGGCCGAATCCATTGCCCAAACGGCTTTCAACAAGATCACGATTTGCAAGAACGGAACCCTGAAGAATACGCACGGGCAACAGGTGGGTATGACCACCGACAATGGCCTTCACCTCATCTGTATCCAGGAAACGCAAGTCCGATACAAACCCTTGACGCGCCACTTCTTCCAGCGCCTCCCGCTCTCCCTGCAGCAGCAGCAGGTCCCCTGTCGAAATCCGGTGCCGTTTCAGGTCCCTGATTTCATTGCCGGCCAAATCGCGCAAGACCAAAACATGTACTCGATGCCTGCTTCGCAGATCGTTTTCTCCCAGCGTAACACCCAGAAGCGGGGACCCTTCTGACACAACTCCCTCGGCTACCACAAAGGACTGGAGAACCAGATCATAGACGAGGTCCGATGACTCGACCTGAAGATGCCGCCTGCCGTGAAAGCGCTCCAAGTGGTCTGGACGCCCGTGAACAATGAGGGTGTCTTCGGCCTGAAGGACCTCGGTTGGACGAGGAGCGAGTGTCAAGACCCCCTTACGCTGAAGCGCCAGCACAGTGAGGAACAGGGCGGAGCCCAACCGGCTTTCAGCAAGCGTCCGTCCGTCAAGGGGCGACGAAGCCGGAATCCGGATGGTGAACAGGTGCGCATCGAGCCCGTAAGTTGAAGCAGTCGACAGTCGGGCGTCGGCAGTTGCATCCGCGTCACTTCTGGGGAGAAGGTAACGTCCCAAAAGCACCATGAAAACGATACCGGCCAAGACGATAACTGCAGTGATCGGCGTGAATTCAAAGATGCCGAAGGGTCGCAGTCCGGCGGCATGTAGGGCGTCGGTCACCAGAATGTTGGGTGGGGTTGAGATACCGGTGAAAGGCCCGCCGAGGAGACAACCGAGCGCCATCGGCATCAAGAGCCGAGAAGGTGGGCGACCGCTACGTCGTGCCAGTTCCATCGTGGGTGGCAGCAGGATAGCGGCAACTGTGACAGTGTTAATGAGCGCCGACAGCAGACTTGCAGCAACCATCAAGGCGACTAACAGCACAATTTCGCTGCGTTTTGTGAAGCGCAGCAACGGCTGTCCAAGGCGATGAGCGATACCGGTGCTCGTCAGGCCGGCGGACAGTATGAACATGGCCCACACGGTGACCACGGCGGGGCTGCTGAAGCCGGCCAGAGCCTCCTGGGCTGAGACCAAACCGGTAAGCGCAAGGGCCGACAGTACCAATAATCCTACCACATCCACACGCAGCCAGCCGCCGACGAAGAGCACAAAGGCCAGGCTTACAATCGCAAGCAGTATAACTATTTGAAACGTCAAAAGACTTCTCTTCTCAGTTCAAATGGGCGACCGGTTCAGCCATGAGTTCAAAGCCCGATGGGCATTCTCTGTTCTGAATCGGCTGAAGCTTTACTCTTCCTATCCCAGATACTCAGAACACTCATTCACTCGGCTTCCTCTTTGTCCACTGGCGATGCCTCCCGGTCCAAATCCCGGACTTGTTCGGCGGCCAGGACCTTGAATATCCTTTTTATTATGATACACACGTGGTAAGCGGAGGGTCAAAGGAAATAGCTTCGCCCAACCTTTTTCAACCAAAAGGCGTGATCACGGAGGGAAGGATTGCTCGGGAGAAAAGGATCGCATCATCAGGCATTGCTCCGGAATACCTGCGTTTTTAGGCGCTCCTAACTGTGCATGATACGATAAGGATGCCGCGACAGACCAGCACCGCCTTCCTGCCAAGAACCCAGCTGGTATCAGATTCCGTCAGAACTCTCTCTCCCCGCACGTAATCAGTACGTGAAGACATCACCACACTCACTACAGTTCGGCTCATCGACAAGCGAAGGATACAGGCGGGACAGTTATTTCGGGATCGCCATGTTCTGGCGCAGAACTTCCCTACCTTCGTGATTCATGATCCGGCTGTTCAAGCAGTCCAGGCAGAAGAACGCATCCCACACATATCCGGAATTGTCATGGTCCTTGATGGAACGAGGGTGCCTCGCCCTTGTCTTCCGCGAAGTGGTAGGATCTACTCTAAAGTTTTTTGGCAGTTAGTTGCAATGACCGATAGACCCGAAGGCGCAGACCCGCCCATCGGGCCAGATGGCCTTGCCCAAGTCCGCCCCGGTCAAGTCGGCCCCGTACAGATAGGCGTCTATGAGATATGCATTTTTCATAAGATTTGTTTGGTAACAGCCTAACAGGAAGGAGGTAAGGTGAAAACGAAGATCATGTTTTATCTGCTGTTGGTTTCGGTGGTGGTGTTTCCGTGGAATTCCTCTGCCTTGGAAGACGTTTCTGATATGGAGGCAACCGAGGACTCCGAGAAGACACTGAACCCCCAGGGTACCCAAGACCGCTATAACACCTATTATGGATCCGGTGCTGGATATGCATCGCCTGACGAACGTGAATTCAACTCCTTTTTTGGGGCCAGCTCCGGTACAAACAACAAAGGGCATGGCAACTCCTTCTTCGGGTATAGGGCCGGATACAATAATAGAGGGTCATCGAACTGCCTCATCGGGAGTGCTGCCGGAAGTAAAAACCGGGGATCCAACAATGTTGGCATAGGGCAAGTTAGTGGAGAATATGTTGAGGGAGACGACAACTGTTTCATCGGGCATGGCGTAGCCAGAGAAGCCTTCTCCGCCAAGGACAACACGATTATCGGGTCGGAGGCGGGCAAGGCCATTATTGGCGGATATTATAATACCATCATCGGAAGACTTGCAGGAGTAAAGACCACCACTGGACAGTATAACGTCTTTTTGGGGTATGGCTCTGGAGGCATTAACCAGACCGGATCAGGGAACATTTGTATCGGCAGTTGGTCCGGGTTTCACCTCCAAAACCAATCCCACAGGCTCTATATCGGCGGGGGGGGCCCCCTCATTTACGGTGAGTTTGACAATCAAGTGGTGCGGATACACGGGGACTTCAAGGCCACAGCCACATCTTCCGCCTCCGACAAACGATGGAAAAAGAAAATTCAGCCATTGGAATCAGCCTTGGACAAGGTATGCAATCTGCAGGGGGTGGTCTATGAATGGAAAACCGAGGAATATCCCGACGTAGGACTTGGGGAAGGCAGGCAGATCGGCCTCGTTGCTCAGGATGTGGTAACGGTTATCCCTGAATTGGTTTCTGAAGATCGGGATGGGTACAAAGCCCTATCCTACTCGAAACTGACGGCGGTTCTGGTGGAGGTGGTGAAGGAACTGAAGAAGGAGAACTAAAGGCAAAAAGCATTGCTGGAGAAACAGCAGGGCGAGATTGAGGAGCTGAGATCCATGTTATAGTCCCGGTCAAATGACTTGATACATTTTGAAAGATTGTTTATTATAAGCTCCCGAAGCAATTTTTTTGCAGAAAGGAGCAAGTTATGGGGCAAGTCAAATCGCTCACACCAGAAGAAAAGAGAGCAATAGTTTCCCTGAAAAAGTATTTTGACCGTACCACAGATGACTTTCAGGAACAGGTATATCCAAGTGT
>CAYPSZ010000039.1:0-10181 GCA_964413125.1 uncultured Desulfobacterales bacterium | reverse complement strand
TCGACCCCCGAACGCCGGAATCTGAAAAACTGAAGGGCGTCCCTCTATCCACGAGAAGTCAACAAGTAAACAACGTCCCCTATTCCCTGCCGCGCCTCCTCCTCTCCGTGCACCAGCTTGATCTGTTTTGGTCCCACCGCCCCGGCCCAGCGTATCAAATCGTTCCGGTCCGCGTGCGCCGAGTACCCTCCCAGGGTGAAGACCTTGGCTCGAATGGGGAAGCGTTCCCCGTCCAGGATCACGTAACCGTCCGGACGACGGCTGTAGCGCTGGATGTCCCTCCCGGGAGTCCCCTGCGCCTGATAGCCCACAAAGAGGATGTCGTTTCGTTCGTCCCCGAGGCCCTGCTTCAGGTGGTTCACAATACGCCCGCCCGTGCACATGCCGCTCCCTGCCACCACAATGGCCGGGCCTTCCACGCCGAGCACCCTCTGGTGATCCCGGTAAGAGCGCACTGCATAGAGGTGGTCGAACTTGAGAGGGTGATCCCCATCGGCCAGAAGACCACGGGCCTCGCGGTCCCAGTATTGCGAAAGGCTGGAATAGACGCTGGTGATCTCGAGCCCGAGAGGGGAGTCCAGGAACACGGGAATTCGCCCGTGGGCATGGAGTGCGGGAAACGCCTCTATCATCTCCTTTTCCGAGAACAACCGGTCCATCTCATAGAGGAGCTCCTGCGTGCGCCCCAGGGAAAAGGCCGGGATGTATACTTTCCCTCGATCCTGAAGGGCTGTTGTGAGTACCTCACCGAGCCGCGTTATCCGGCCCTTGCGGTCCTCATGAACACGATTCCCGTAAGTGGACTCCATGACCAGGAGGTCGCAGGAAGAGGGCACGTCCGGGTCGGGCAGGAGAGGGGTGTCGGGCGGCCCCAGGTCACCTGAAAAGACCACAGAGGCGAGCCCATTGCCCGCCGGCTCCTGCTCCAGCCTCACCCAGCATGAGCCCAGGATGTGCCCGGCATGGCCCAACTGAAACCGGATTCCGTCCTTCAGATCAAAGGTGGTGTCGTACTCGAACCCCCAGGACAGTTCATGAATGTCCGTCATCACTGCGCTGCGTTCCTCATCGCTCAAGCCGGTAAACCCCAGGGCGTCTTCCAGCATGGGACCCAGTATGGCTTTGGTGGCGTGGGTCGTGAGGATCTCGCCGTTGAACCCGGCCCGCACCAGGTCGGGCACCCGGCCAACGTGGTCCACATGCGCGTGGGTGAGAAAGAGGAAGTCGATCTCTGCGGGGGCCACCGGCCAAGCCTCCATGGGCACGGCCCAATCACTCCCCTGAGTGATGCCGCAGTCCACCAGCATGTTCACGCCGTTGGCCCGGACCAGGTGGCAGGATCCGGTAACGCAGTTTTCGCCGCCCAGGTGTTCTACATGCATGCCTTGCTACCTCACGCCGTGGATTTCCCTGATTCTGAACTCGGCCCAAACAGGGTAGTGATCGCCCGGTCCGGATCGAATGACCCCGCTTTTTGTCCTGTGGATCTCAGGCGAATGAAAGATGTAGTCGATGCGCGGCTTGAGCGGAAACCCGATCTCCCTGAACGTGTTTGAGAAGTATGCAAGGGAGGGCCACAGGGCGTCATCAAACCGTGTCTGGGCCTTGCGCACGGCAGTGCCGTAAGGAATGGTGTTGAAGTCCCCGGCCATGATCGTGGTCTGTCGTAGGTCGGAGTCGAGCCGATCCAGGATCATGCCCACCTGTCGATACCTGGTGGTCTCCTCGAACAACTCTTCCCTTATGACGCCGAACGCGGTTCTCCACGGGACCCTCGGCATGGCCTTCCTGGCCCTGACGCGCTCGTTGCGGTCCAGGTGCAGGTTGACCAGCAGGATGGGGTTCCCGCCCACAATCACCTCGCTCATCACATACCCCAGCCCGTTCTTGCTTTCCGGGAAGAAGTGGGCGGCCGGCTCGGGAAGAGGGTATCTGGAAAGTATGGCAAGCCCGCTCCTGTCTTTTCCCTCATAGGGAACGTAAAAGGAGTGCTTGTCCCTTGCAAAAAAATCCATCCGCCCGGCATTGCAAGACCCTGCCTTGAACTCGGCCCAAACCTGAAAGCCCTATTCCAGGAATGCATCATAATCTGCGGGTGTGATCACCCGGGTCCCGGCATTCGGATAGGCTCGAGTGAAGGTCTTCGGGAACCTCACTCCACTCTTCCCCACGTTCCAATTGAACTCAAAGGCAGACAGTGATTCGCTCTGTTCTTCGATGTAGTCGATTTCCTGCTGCTGGCTTGTACGCCAAAAGAAACCGCTCCCCTCTATGCCTGCGTTATTCCGGAACTTGAGCCGCTCAGAGATCAGATAGTTCTCCCAGAGCGCGCCCGTATCCGTTCGATTGGTCAGGGGGAGGAAATTGCCGATCACTGCGTTCCGAATACCATTGTCCAGAAAATAGATCTTCTTACCTTTCTTGATTTCATTGCGTACATTGCGGCTGTACGCGGGCAGTCTGAAAATGACGAAAGCCTTTTCCAGCAAATCGATGTACCGCTCTACCGTGTGGCTGTCGGCCCCTGTGAGCTGCCCGATTTCATGGAATGACAACTCGCTGCCGAGCTGCAAGGCAAGGGCTTTGACGATATTCTCGAGGAGTGCGGGTTTCTTGATGCCCTCCAGAATCAACAAATCCTTGAAAAGGTAACTTCCCGCCAGGAGCTTGACCAGCTCCGCTTCATGGCCGGGCGAAGTGACAATCTCGGGGTAACTGCCGTAAACCATGCGGTGCTCCAGAAACCGCCGCTCCTCGATGAAACCATGGTCTGCCGCCAGCTCGGAAAACGAAAGAGGGTGGAGAATGAACTCATATTTTCTTCCGGTGAGAGCCTCTGCAATCGTTGAATTCAGCTCGAGAGATGAAGATCCGGTTGCGATCACCTGGATTTCCGGCAACTGGTCCGTTATGAGTTTCAGGGTAAGCCCGATGTTTGGAATTCGCTGAGCTTCGTCAACACAGAACAGGCGATGATTCCCGATGATCGTACGCAACTTTGTGGAGGTGGGCATTCGTAAGGAGATCTCGAACATCCGGCTCATCAGCGTTCAAGAACAGGTGCTTTTCCTCTGTCCGGGCAAGAAGCTCTCTGATCAGGGTGGTTTTTCCAGCCTGTCTCGGTCCCAGCACAATGACCGCCTTGCCCTTGAAAAGGCGGGCTTCCAGCCGGGGCAACAACACTCTAGGTATAAGTTTTCTGGAACTCATTCCTTTAAAAATATACTTATTTTGGAAAAGATCAAGGCTTTTCCCGGAATTCCAGGGGTCCAATTCCGGGGACAGTCCAATTCCGGGGACGTCCAATTCCGGGGACCAATTCCGGGGACAGTATATCTATTTATCTGGCAGGTGATAGTAGCGCCCCCAGTGCCTCCCTGGCCTCCTCCTCCCCGTGCACCAGCTTGATCTGTTTCGGTCCCACCGCCCCGGCCCATCTTATCAGATCGTCCCGGTCCGCGCGCGCCGAGCACCCTCTGGTGATCCCGGTAAGAGCGCACTGCATAGAGGTGGTCGAACTTGAGAGGGTGATTTCCATCGGCCAGAAGGCCTCGGCCCACGTGGTCCACATGGGCGTGGATGAGAAAGAGGAAGTCGATTTCTGCCGGGGCCACCGGCCACGCCTCCATGGGCACGGCCTGGTCGTTCCCCTGAGTGATGCCGCAGTCCACCAGCATGTTCACGCCGTGAGCCATTCTGCGTCTCATCACAACAAGGCTCTCATCAGCGGTCTTGTATTCCGGCGGAGAGCAGTATCACAGAGATGAAAAAAAGAGGTTTTCCCATTATTCAAAGCCCTGGCAGTGCTCCGCCCCTTGGGTTACAGGCATTGCTGTCTCACACCGTTAACCCTGTATCGGCTGTGGATCCAAAAGGCATGTACATTTTTTGATGCTTCGTGACAGGATAAAGGAAAAATAAATAAACGCAAGGACGTGACAATGACTCGGATACTGCTGGGCCTCGTCAATAATGGTTCGGGCGACGGCTCAAAAAGCCCAAGGGGTCGCTGGTGATGAGCTGATAGTCGTCCGGCCGGCTTTTACTCACACGCGAGAGATAAAACGGGCATCCCATCAGGAAGCAATCTCAACAGAAAACCAGGATTTCGGCCTACCGGGATCACGCCCTGATCGTAAGTCAACAAAGTCAACAACGTCCCCTATTCCTCCACAATGTATGTGGGGTTTTCTTCTATTAAATATATCAGCGGTGCGGTATCGAGGCCGACCGTTTTCCCCTTCAACCTGTTTATCCATTCCACGATGATCGTTCCTCATCAATGTACGTCTTTACGTTAAGTCCCTTCCAGATATCCTTGCCTTTTCTTTTTAGCTCCAAAATGCTGCGAGGCTTGACCTGGCTTGTTTTTTTACGAATCAGCATAGCCATTTCTTCTAATATGCGAAGCTGATCTGATAATCTTAATGTTTTTATATAGGCCATTACTTCATTGTAGTTTACTTCCGGCATGATACGCCTCCCTTATTTTTTCTAAGCTTTTTATTTTGTCCTGAATTTTCATGACCTAAAAACATGCAATTGATTTGATTATATACTATCCCTCGCAAAAAATCCATAGCCGGTCTGACCTGTTTCGGCCCGGACAATTTGAATTCCTGATTTGCAAATTGTCCATGGCTGCCTTTGGTAACCCTGACAGGGTCCAGGCAATCCGGCAAGTCCGCGCTTTAAAACCCTGCATTGTTTACGGAGGCGCCGCAGACCAGGAGAGGTCCAACGCGCAGGTCCTATCCTGGAGGAGCCTGGACAGGCTATACCAGCTGTCCTGCTCAATAAACCCATCCGCCCGGCATTTACTCAGAGACGAGAGATAAAATGGGCACCCCATCAGGTAGCAATGAGCCAATTCAAGACGCCGGAAACCACTTCTCCCGGTCGTCTCCCCTGCCTCTGAAAGTCGATCAACCCACTTCGGCCTGCCTTGAAGGCCGATACCAATATAGCACAACCGCCACCCCCTGTCTAAGAGCGGTATAAAAGCGAACCCTCAAGCCCCTCCCTTGAACGGGGACATCTTTGGAGGGTAATCTTTGGCTATTGCCCAAAATTCGCGGGGCGTAACGATGCGGGTATCAATGTAGCTGCCCAGGTCAAGAAGATCTTTGTCGCCCGTGATAATAAAATGCGCCGACGCATGCTGCGCCAGGCCGAGGACGTGAAGGTCGTTGGCATCTCTGCAAGCGGACGGATCCATCTCGTCTATCTCTGAAACAAAACCAATGGCTCTCAGATAGGCATCGATCATGCGGCATTGGTCGTCAGGAAGCTTGATCTTGTCCTTCAAATGCGCTGCGGTTTCCTTCAATAGTGGTTCGCTCAGGAAAACCTCAAACCGATCGAGACAAAGCTCAAACAAGGCGTTGCAGAGTCCTCGTGTGGCAAAAGCGGCAATTATCACGTTCGTATCCAAAATGATCTTCAAGAGATCATCCTGAAAACATCTTCATCGGACAAGATGCCCTGTGCCTCCGCAAAAGGAAGTGTCATGCTCCGCAACCGTCGAAACCGATGTATCGCCAAATACCTTTTCAGAGAATCGCGGACAATATCGCTGACCGCCTTGTTCTCATTTCGGCTCAATTCATTCAGGCCCTCTTTCATATCATCGGGAATGCGTATGGTGATTGTCTGGTTCATGCCCGCCTCCTTTTGTGTTACAGTGTAACACACATCTCCTTGCGTTTCAATCGTTTTTGCTTCGCCCCGCGTCTTTGGACCAGAGAGCGCCGGATCGGGACGGGAACAGCACATGTTGGCTTACCGAGTAGCGGGTGAGCGGCCTCTGAGGCCATGGAATTAAGTATACTGTCCCCACAATTGCCCGGAGCAATCCTTTACGCTAGGCTTCAGCCGCCGAGAAACGAGGTCGGCTGGAAGCCTTTGTTAAGGCTTCTTCTTTGGATCTTGTCTATTATCAAATATAGCATGTACCACCATTTCATTCACTTCAATCGTATAGAATATGGAAAAAGGGAATCTTCTTATGAGGCAGCCACGAAAATGCGCATATTGTATTTGGTACATCTCAGGATAATCAATTATATTTTGTAAGGCAGCTTCGACACAATCCAAGAACTCAAAACCAAGTCCCCTCCGTTGTCTCTCATACCAGGCAAAAGCCAATTCAACATCATCTTTTGCCCTATCAGTATAACGAAGTTTCATTTGTATTTATTCCTTAAATCTTCGTGAACTGATTGCCAATCATGAAGATTCTGCTCTCCTGCTTTATATTCTTTATACCTTTTATCAAGTTCTCGTTTTTGCCATTCAGGCAGAGGAAGCTCTGAATTTCCTTGAGCGATAGAATCCCATACGTCTTCTATCAATAATAATTTTTCAGCAAGATTTAATTTGCTTATTTCTTGCTTAATTTCATCGGGTCTCATTTTATTCACTCCTTGTGTTTCTAATCTTTTGTGTGTGTCAACCTTTAAGCCTTAACGTTCCGCATAACCGGCTGGCAACGGAGCGCAGCGGAGTTGCCAGTCCGAGTTGATGCGGTTGTTCCACCAAGGTCGATGATGCTGAGGGAACCATTGTTCTTATAAATTGATTCAATCATCTGCAACAATGGGAGGACACGCTTTACCCTGAGTTTTGATCCGGGTGATTTCTGGCTATCGTAGTTACTGAACCACTTGGCCAATGTTTGTGTTATCGGCATTTACTGTCTCCTTTGGCTACTTAACAAGTTATTGAAGGGACGGATTCGTCCTGCCAATAGCAAAAAAATGAGTGTTATCTAGTGCCCATCCAGAAACGCCTATATCACGTCATGCCGGACCCCGGATCCAGTCCGGGGCAGGCTCTGATCCGGCATCCAGAAGCTATTGAAATCGCTGGATTCCGGCTTCCGCCGGAATGACGGCCCGAGCCAGAAATTGGGGTTTCTGGATGGACACTATCTATAAAAGCAATAAGCATGCTAAATTCAAGCTACTGGCCTAGCAAAATCAAAAACCCAGCGGGTTTTTCGCTTCTTTTACGGTTTTGCTTGGAACACAGTGGGTATAAATCATCATCGTTGTTATATCAGCATGCCCCAGCATTGTTTGAATCGTTCGAATTGAATGATTCCGATTGTAGCACTGAAAGCCGTCCGACTCCACATTAATCCTACCTATCACGCACACTCACCCATCCCCGTTCAGCTTCCTTCTCAGCACCCCAGACGGCTTGAATGAGACTACCCGCCTCGCACCGAGAGTGAGGTCATCACCGGTATGAGGATTCCGCCCTCTCCTTGACTTCTTCTCCCGCACTTCGAATTTCCCGAACCGGCTGATCACTAAATCCTCGCCCGAGGCCAATTTCGATTTCATCAGCTCAAGCAGTTTCTCTATCAGGTCCGCTGATTCATTCTTGCTCAGCCGCAGGTTCTTGGAAACGTCTTGAATGAGGTCTTGCTTCGTGAGGGACATATATGCGCTCCTGCCATAAAAGGAAGCGTTGTCTGGTAAAGGGGGGTGCCCCTGAAACCGCCCCCGCAACAGGAGGTAATCGGAAAGGCTTGGGGACGGCCAGGGGATAGGCGGCTAGCAAATGGGGATACGAATATGGATACGCCTAGCCGACCATGCTGGACCTTAATAGAAATTGGCGAAAGCGGATAAACTCAATCTCCTTCATGATATGTTCAAAGAGATCATGATTCCCCGGGCGGTTTACAGGGAAGCGGTAATTCAGGGCATACAAAAGGAAGAAAATGATGCATTTCGAATAGAGGGGGTGATCAGAGACGGATGGTTGGAGGTTAGAGACGTCAAAGTAAGCTACCAACCAAAGCTGTCTATTCACCCCGGGGAAGCAGAAGTTATTTCATTGGCCAGAGAAATGGATGTAAGAATCGTTCTCATGAATGACAGCAAGGCACGTACTGCCGCGGAATCGGCCGGCCTCACTCCGAAGGGCACTCTCTGGTTGCTCCTGAAGGCCGTGCACACAGCCAAAAACCTCTCAACCAAAAAATATTCGCCCCCTCATGGTCCAGAGGCGCCAGGCCCCCTCACCGTGTCTTCGCGAGACCGGAAGCTCTGCCCCGCGCATAGTCCAGAAAAAGCCTCGAGGGCCGATACCCGTACAGCAGAAACCCCAAAGACCCCGGCACGGGCAGCCTGCGCCAGTCCTCTATAGTGGGGCTCAGAACCAGGAACAGCATATGCCGCACCCGGTCCAGGGCCCTGTCCTTGAGCAGAAAATGTGCACCGCCGAACTTGGGCCTCCTGGCAGCGCCGTATTCCCCGGACCGGCCCGCGAACAGCCTCTCCATGCACAGCCTGACATACTTCCTCACATTTGCGTCCCGCTCCACCTCATCCAGCAGGAAACCCGGCAAATCAGCGTCCAAAAGGCCATGGGCAAGGCCGCATCCGGCCAGAAAGCACCTCCTCAAGTGCAGCAGCCCGGCCCTCTCGAGGGTCTCAGGCCCTGTCAGGTCCGGGTGCTTGCGAATCAGCTCCGCAACACAGCACACATGGTCCAGCCGGGACCAGGACTCCATGGTAGCATGAAGGCACAGGTAAAGCACCAGGTCCCTGTCGCCCAGGGTGACAAGGGGCGCTCCAAGGAGCTCCACCTGCCTGAAGTCCGCCTCGAGCGCATCATAAGTCATGCCCGCGGCAGTATAATCCCCGCTCAGGTCCCAGTGAAGGTCCAGCGGAGCCCCGTGATGCGATCCGCCGAATGGAAGACTCTTGTTCCGCATGGCATACCACCGGAACTGGGAGGCCGAAAGGGTTATCGCGGGCTGAAAACCCGCGCCCACCAGCACCTCCACAGCACGCCATGCAGCATTTCGCGGCACCAGCACGTCCAGGTCCGTGAACTGGCGCAGGGCCAGATCACCGAACACCTCCTGCGCCAGCACAGGCCCCTTGAACGGCACCGCCTCGATGCCCCTTTCCCCCAAAAGCCCGCAGATCTCCTTGAGCCGAGTGGCAAGGCGAAGGTTGCGCGCGGCGTTTCTCAGGTAAGCATCACGAAGAAGGGAAAGTACAGGGGAGGGAACACCCTCAGGGTCGATTTGCCTGAGGTTCCGGTAAACAAGAGGCAGGACGCGATGGAGGGAGGCTGCTCTTACTGCAAGGTCCCAATCCACGGGACCGCGAAGCAGGTCGCGGATACGAATCCGGGCCCGCTCATCAGGCCCTGTGCGGGCCAGGAGGGATAATAGTTCGATACACCTCATCCAAGCAGGAAGACCACCAGGGCCGCCAAACATAAAACCGCAACACAAACGGAAAAGAAGAACAGGCTCCTGAACCTGCGCATGCGGCTGAAGATCCGGTTCCGTTCCAAGGCCCTCTGCACCGTGATCTCGATCTCCTCCAGCTTCAAAGGTTTGGTGATGAAGTCATAGGCCCCGGACCTTATGGCCTTGACAGCGGATTCAACGGTCCCGTACCCCGTCAGCATGATCACCAGGGCGTCAGGGTCCAGCTTTCTTACGGCCTGAAGCATGGCCATGCCGTTCATCTCGGGCATCATCAGGTCCGTGATCACCACCGTGAAATCGCCCTGTTCAAACGCAGCCAGGCCTTCCTTTCCGTTATAGACCGCCCGGGCGCTGTACCCCAGCCGGGTCAGGTACTCCACGAGGTTGTCGGCCAGCTTGGCATCATCGTCCACCACCAGGATCTGCGGTGAGTTCTTCATGTGCGGTTCCTCCGGCCCTAATTGCTCCTCGCGCCGCGAATGATGATGTTCACAAAAGACTTCCACAGGTAGGTAAGCTGGGTTGAGATCGGACGCTGAAGGTAGGCATTTATATAACGCCTTTCGGATTCTTTGATTTCGTCCAGGGTTTCAGGCAGGTCGGCGTAAAAGGGCGGGATAAGTCCGGGCTTGACCTTGGAGCGAAGGGCCTGCAACTCTTCGTCGTACAGGCCCAGGTATTGCCGGCTCAAAGGACGTACCCCGAAGAGCTTCATATCACCCTTGAGCCAGTTATAGATCATGGGAGGCTCATCGATCCAGGTGCTGCGCATGAACCTGCCAAGCTCGGTGACGCGGAAGTCGTCCTTGAACTTGCCCCCCCGCTGAAGACTCTGGAGCCTGTACACATAGTCCTGCAGATACTCGGAGTAGGGGTACATGGTGCGGAACTTGTAGACCTTCATGGGCGTGCCGTTGGAGCCGAAACGGTTCAACTGCAC
>CAYPSZ010000038.1:0-12446 GCA_964413125.1 uncultured Desulfobacterales bacterium | reverse complement strand
GGGCATGGAACCACTTTCAGCGTAATCCTTCCGGTTGCACCTGCCGACGACTGATGTGCTATCACCGCTGATGCGGGTTGTCGGCCGCACAATACTCTGCCACCCCTGTGATATTGATACCATTTTTCTTGCTCTTAATCTTGCTCCTGCTCGAATCCATAGTTTGCTTGTGACTTATAATGATCAAATGTTATTAATATTTTAGTCTATGCTTTATTATAATTAGAGCAAGAGCAAGAGCAAGATTAAGAGCACGAAGAAGTATCAATTCATTTGCTACGAACTATAGTACCCTGCAGGAGGGACTTGTAGTCCCGATTATAGGCCTTAGTACCCTGTAGGAGGGACTTATAGTCCCGATCATAGGTGGATAGGGAGCACGGCTTCCTTCCGGTTTTAGCGCCTTTAGCGCGTTTCGTAGTTGAATCTCCTGCCCATACAAACGAAAAATTTTTTTAGTAATTATATTTATTATAGATTGAAAAAAACTCTTGACAAAGGGAAATAACTATAATAAGCCTATTTTCAACCTAGGCAAAAAATCGGGGGCAAGCCATGGAAGACATCCTCACCGTGTACAAGGCCAGTCAGTATTGCAATGTGTCGCCCAAGACCATGATCAACTGGATCGACGCGGGTCACATCAAGGCCTACAAGACCGTTGGAGGACACCGCAGGATTCAGAAGGCGGACCTTGAAGAATTCATGCGCAAGCAGGGGATCCCCTTTCCTGAAGATGGTCTTCAGGATGAACGAAAAAGGATCCTTATCGTGGACGACGACCCAATCATAGTGGAGACCCTTGTCATGGCCCTCGAGGAGGAGGAGCGCGACTACGAGATCATATCCGCTTCAGACGGCTTTGAGGCGGGACTCCAGGTCAACCATTTCCGGCCTCATCTCCTGATCCTGGACATTATGATGCCCGACATCAAGGGATATGATGTGTGCAAGAAGATCAAAGAGAACGAAGAGACCAAAGACACCAAGATAATTGTTCTCTCAGCATACCTGGATGATGAGAAATTCAAGAAGATGAAAGCGTACGGAGCGGATTTGTGTTTTTCAAAGCCGCTGCCCCTCTCCCAACTCAAGGCTGAGGTGGCCCGGCTCCTCGAGGGGGGTTGAGCCGCTGGAAACCATAGTGAGGCGCACATGAAGCTGAAGCAATCACTCAGTGAGAAGAAATTCGTCGTAACCTCGGAAGTCCAGGCCCCTTTGGATGATGACCCCGAAGCCCTGGTCAAGAGTCTGGAACTGGTGCGCGGCCGGGTGGACGGCGTGACAATCCCGGAACTGGAACTGGAAGGTATGGTGGGTGATACAATCAAGGCCTGCCGGTTGCTTCGGGAAAACCGTTTTGAGTCCATTTACCAGACCACCACCAGGGACAAGCCCAGACCAAAACTGCAAAAGGACCTTTTGAGCGCCCATGAAGCAGGTGTGGAAAACCTGCTTGTTTTCACCGAGGATTACCGCATTACCGGCGACAGCCTGCAGGAGATGATGTTCTTCCACGTGGATGCAGGCAAGCTTGCCTCCGTCCTCGAACACCTTCGGGAAGGTGTCTCAGTGGAAGGCAGCGACCTCGAAGCAAAGGCCGAGTTCACGGTGGGCGCCGGTGTGGAGTCGGGTTGGGGCAAAAACGTCCCTGACCTGGAGAAGCGCGAGATGGAGGAAATGGTCCGAATGGGTTCGGGGTATTTTCTTACTACTCCGGTGTTCGATCTGGACCGGTTCGAGAAGTTCATTAAAGAAGTAGGGCCCTTCGGTGTTCCCATCATCGCTGAAGTGATGATCCTCAGGACCGCGGGGATGGCCAAATTTCTGAACAGGCATGTGAAATCCGGACTCGTTCCTGAGCGGATCATCAGAAAGCTGGCCGGCAGCGTGGATCGCCAAAAGGCCAGTATAGAGGTCTTTACCGAGATCGTCTCAGGGCTCAAAGACCTTTGCCAGGGTGTTCATATCATCACTGTGGGCGCCGAAGACAAGCTTCGCCTTTACCTGGACGCGGCAAAGCTGAAACGCCTGTAGCTTTGCCTGCGCCTGAAGGGAAAGAAAAGAACTCATATCCTTCGAGATAAGAAAGTCCTTCGGGATAAGAAAGAGAGCGACCCGCCGACAAGGGCACGAAGCCCACGAAGAGTGGGAGGCGAAGGTCTGATGGAATTTGTGAAACCATACACCCAGTAAGAGGTGCTTCGGTGGAAGAGATCAGCCTGACCATCGACGGAAAAACAGTGAGTTGCCAACCCGGGACCACGGTCTTTGATGCCGCCCGCGAAATCGGCGTCTCCATTCCCACCCTCTGCCGGCACGACGACCTCAAGCCGGCAGGGGCCTGCCGCATATGCCTGGTGGAGGATGAGAAGACCAATCGCGTTCTTGCATCGTGCGTGACGCCGGTTGCAGCGGACATGGCGATTCGGACCGACTCCCCTGTGGTGCTTCACCACCGGGCCAACGTTATCCGGCTCATTATGGCCAACCACCCGGAGTCGTGCATACTGTGCGATCAAGGAAACAGATGCGGATTACGCGAAATCGCCGCGGACCTGGGGATCGGCCGGATCGATCTATATCCCATGTCCCGCTGGTTCCGGTTCGAGGACGCCAATCCCTTCATTGTTCGCGATCTCACCAAGTGCATACTCTGCGGCCGGTGCATCCGGGCGGACCGGGAACTGGTGGTGGTCGGTGCCATCGACTACCACTACAGGGGTTTTGACGCGCGCCCGTCCACGCTGCATCAGGAGCCCCTGGAGAATTCCACATGCACCTTTTGCGGAACGTGCGTAGCTCTGTGTCCCACCGGAGCGCTTAGAGCCAAGACCACCGGATATGCAGGTTCTCCTGAACGCTGGACTCCCTCCATATGCGGTTTCTGCGGGGTGGGGTGCGCGGTGCACCTCGGGACCACGGCAGGCAGGCTGGTGGAAGTCGAGCCCGCGGCCCGCAGGGAAACAGCCAACCGTTCCACCCTCTGCATTCGCGGCCACTTTGAACAGGACTTTCTTGGGTCTCCGGACCGGCTCAAGGTCCCGCGAATCATCCGCGACGGAGAGAGGGTCGAGGCCTCATGGTCCGAGGCCATAAATAAAATCGCCGGGGGAATCCGCTCGGTGTGCGCCGAAAGCGGTCCCCAGAGCGTGGCGTTCTTAGGTTCCTCCAACTGCACCTTGGAGGAGAATTATCTTTTCCAAAAGATCGCAAGGTCTCTTGTCGGCACGAACAACATCCTGCTTGACGCCTTTGATGATCCGCTTGCTGAGAGGCTAACCGGTATTAACCGTTTTGAGATCCACCGCATTGAAGAGGCCGGGGCGATCCTGGTAATCGGGGCCAACTTTACGGAAAGCCATCCTGTCCTGGGCTATGCCCTCAAAAGGGCTGCACGCTGGAAAGGCGTGCCCATAGTTTTAATAGACCCCATACGTACGGACCTTGTTCCCTTTGCCCGTGTCTGGCTGCGCCCGGACGGGTGCGGGGAGGCTGAGACCCTGAATGCACTTGCAGCCGCCATGCTGCAGGCCGGCGGGGTTGATCCTGTAAAGGCGGAAGGCCTTGATGAGGTTAGACAAGACCTATTGAACATGGACCTCGAGGAAGTCTGCCGGAGGAATGGCCTGGATCAGGAGGCCCTTCAGGAGGCGGCGCGGGTTCTTACGGGAAAACCGTTCCTGTTGGTGGCCGGTGAGCGTATTGTCTCATGGTCCCCTGGCGGATACGCCATGCCTTACCTCATAAATCTCGTACTGCTCACAGGAGGCGGCGGGGAAAACGGAGACCGGCTCTTGATACCGGCTCGTGAGTGCAACCGGGTCGGGGCCCTGGACATGGGTATTTCAAGGAGGATGCTTCCGGGACGCATGCCCCTTGAAAACGAACCCGGCCGCCGGCATTGGGAGCGCTTGTGGGGGGTGCGCATTTCCCCGGATCCGGGCTTATCGCCCGCCCGCCTGATTCAGGAGGCTGAGAAGGGCAACCTGAAGGCCCTTTATGTGATGGGAGAGAACCCGCTCCGAAGTTTTCCCCAGCCCGATAGGGTGCGAAACGCCCTTAAGAACCTGGACCTGCTTGTGGTCCAGGACATCCTGGAGACCGAAACCTCAGCCCTGGCCCACGTGACACTCCCCGGGGCTGCATTCGGAGAAAAGCAAGGGGCTTTTACCAACCTGGAGTCAAGGGTCCAGGCTTTTACGGCTGCGGCGCCGCCGCCCGGAGAGGCCAGGCCGGACTGGCGGATCCTCTGCGACCTGTTTGACGCCCTGTCCCCTGCAGCCGGCTCATACCACGAAATCGAAGACATCCGCCGGGACATCCGGGATCACGTGCCGGGGTATGGAAGCATCTCTTTCCAACAAGATGAAAACAGGTCCCCGGAATTCCGAAACCCTTTGCCGGTCTCCGGAGAGGATGTCATGTCCTATTTCCCGCCCCACAAGGCCTCTCATGACAATGTGGGTTTCCAAGAATATCCTCTCCTTGCGGTATTTGAATCCCCGCGTCGCCACATGGGGAGCGGGACCCGTACATCTCGCTCCTGTTCCATTGATTTTAAGGCGTCCTCCCCGGGCCTTGAGGTCAGCCCTGAAGACGCCGGGCTCCTGGAGATCCAAAGCGGGGACCGTGTGCGGGTGGTATCCGCCTCAGGAACTCTGGAGCGGGAGGTGGAGGTGAGTGTTTGCATGCGGCCCGGTGTTGTACGGGTGGCGACCGGTGTTGACAATAACGATGCCATGAACCTTCTTCCCATTGAAGGAGAAGAGGTAATATCCAAGGCTTGCATGGTTCGTATGGAAAAACCCTGACCGTCACACACGGCCTGACAAGGAGTTAAGGCATGGAAAGACAACCGGTGGACATGGCAAAGCTTTCGCCGCTGCTCGAAAAACATAGACTGACCCGTTGGGGGCTGATTCCTTTGCTCCAGGAGGTGCAGGAGACATACGGATATGTCCCGCCGGAGACCATTGAGCCCATAGCCGATTCCCTGGGCCTGTTTCCCAGCGAAGTGGAAGGGGTGGTGACTTTCTATGCCGGGTTTTCTCTGGAACCCAAGGGCAGGTACGTGGTTCGTGTATGCCGCGGAACCGCATGTCATGTGAGGGGAGGGCGGAGCATCCTGCGTCTCATGAAGAAGGAGCTCGGCCTGGAGGAGGGAGAGACGGACGAGGACTTTCGTTTTACACTGGAGACCGTGGCGTGTCTGGGAGCCTGTTTCCTCGCTCCCACAATGATGGTTAATCGCACATATTACGGAAAGCTGGCCCCTTCGAAGGTTCGAACAATTCTGGCCGAGTACGACGGCCGGGCCGAGCAAAAGGGAGAGTGAACCGCATGGCAAGGCTTATGTCCATCGGAGATCTGGAATGGTACAGGAGCGAAATCCTGGCCAGGGAGGAGCGCGGCCGGACCCGTGTGAACATCTGCATGACAGGTTGCCGGGCATATGGCGCTTCCGACGTCAGGGACGCCCTGGTGGAAGAAGTGCGTTCTCAGGGGCTCTCAAAGGATGTGGAAATCCGTTCAACCGGATGTCACGGTTTCTGTGCCAAGGCGCCGGTCCTGTCCATCGAGCCTTTGGGAGTCCAGTACCAGGAGGTCTCGCCTGAAGACGCTCCGGAGATAGTTGGGCGGACCCTCAAGGAAAAGCGATTCATTGACAGGCTTTCATACAGGGACCAGCGCACGGATTCGGTGATTCCCTACCGGAACGACATCCCCTTCTACAAGGCCCAGGTGAGGCGTGTCCTGGCCAATTGCGGGCGAATCGACCCCACCATGATCGACCACTACATAGCCGCAGGCGGCTATCAAGGAGTGGTAAGGGCCCTTTCTAAAATGACGCCCGAGCAGGTCATCGAGGAGGTGACAGATGCCAAGCTCAGGGGACGGGGCGGGGCGGGGTTTCCCACTGGGCTCAAGTGGTCGTTTGCAAGAAAGGCCCAAGGCCGTCCCAAGTACATAATCTGCAATGCCGACGAAGGAGACCCCGGTGCGTTCATGGACCGGGCCGTGCTTGAAGGGGACCCGCACGCGGTGCTGGAAGGCATGCTCATAGGGGCCTATGCAATGGGCGCGGAATATGGATACATATATGTGCGCGAGGAATATCCCATCGCAGTGGAGCACTTGAACCTGGCAATTGAGCAGATGCAGGAACTGGGTCTTCTGGGCGAGAACATCCTTAACACCGGGTTCGACTTCCAACTATCCCTCAAGATGGGGGCGGGCGCTTTTGTGTGCGGGGAAGAAACCGCTCTCATGGCATCCATAGAGGGAAAGAGGGGCATGCCTTCTCCCCGGCCTCCTTTTCCGGCCCAATCGGGGCTCGATGAAAAACCGACCAACATCAACAATGTGGAGACATGGGCCAATGTCCCGCTCATCATCAAGAACGGACCCGCATGGTACGCAGAGGTGGGCACAGACAAGAGCAAGGGCACCAAGATCTTCTCCCTGGCCGGCAAGGTCAACCATACAGGACTCGTGGAGGTCCCGCTGGGGGTCACCATAAAGGAAGTTGTTTTCGACATTGGAGGGGGCATTCCAAAGGGAAGGGCCTTCAAAGCGGTGCAGATGGGGGGGCCTTCCGGGGGATGCGTTCCGGCCCAATACCTGAATCTGGCCATCGACTATGACACCATCCAGAGGATCGGCGCCATCATGGGTTCCGGCGGCATGGTGGTCATGGACGAGAACAACTGCATGGTTGAGATAGCCCGGTTTTTCCTGAGCTTCACCCAGTCGGAATCCTGCGGTAAGTGTACGCCTTGCAGGCTGGGCACCACCCAACTCCTGGAGATTTTGACCAGGATCACGCGTGGCGAAGGTCGGGTGGAAGACACCGACTTGATTCAGGACCTGGGCGCAACCATCACGGCCGCTTCCCTTTGCGGCCTGGGTCAGACCTGCGCCAAGCCGGCCCTTTCCACCATGCGGTACTTCGGCAAGGAGTACGAAGATCACATTCTGGAACACCGCTGCGCCGGGGCCACATGCGATGCAATGGTCATCAGCGCCTGCCAGCACGCCTGCCCCGCAGGAATAGACGTACCCAACTACGTGGCCGCCATAGCAACCGGCCACTATGAACGTGCAGTTGAGATCATAAGAGAACGGAACCCGTTTCCCGCTGTATGCGGCCGCATCTGCATCCATCCCTGCGAGACCAAGTGCCGCCGGGGAGAGCTGGACGATCCCGTGGCCATACGTTCCTTGAAGAGGTTCGCCTCGGACTGGGTGTTCATGCATCCCGGCCCTCCGCCTGAACCTTTTCCCGTGAGGTACGATGAAAAGATCGCGGTTGTGGGCGCAGGACCTGCGGGGCTCACCTGCGCCTACTTCCTTGCACAGCTCGGATACGGCGTGACCGTTTTCGAGGCCCAGCCGGTTGCCGGCGGCATGCTCGGGATCGCAGTGCCTGAATTCAGGCTGCCGAGGGATGTCATCCAGGCCGAGGTGGATTACATCGAGAGAAAAGGCGTTGAGATCAGGTATAATTCGCCCATTGATGCCAACCATACGGTGAACGACCTCATGGCCGAGGGTTTCAAGTCGGTTTTCATTGCCGCAGGGGCTCAGGCGAGTAAACGCATCGGAGTGCCGGGAGAAGAAGAAGGGCTCATCGGCCTTCACTACGGCCTCCAGTTCCTCACCGAGGTGCGCCTGGGCCGCATCCCGGAGATTTCAGGACGGGTCATGGTGATAGGCGGGGGGAACGTGGCCCTGGACGTGGCCCGCACGGCGCTAAGAACCGGCGCCGGCGAAGTCCAGTTGTTCTGTTTGGAGGCCCGGGATGAAATGCCGGCCTGGGAAAAGGACATTGAAGAGGCTCAGGAAGAGGGAGTCCTGATCAATCCTTCCTGGGGTCCCAAAAGGATAATCCGCACCAACGGCCGGGTGGAGGGCGTTGAGTTTGAACGTTGCGTTTCGGTGTTTGATGAGGAAGGCAGGTTCGCCCCGAAATTCGACGAGAGCGGCGCCAGAAACGTCCGAGGGGATCATGTGATCATTGCCGTCGGCCAAGCACCGGATGTCTCGTTTCTGGACAGGGACAGTCAACTGGAGCGGGCACTGTGGGGTACTCTCGAGGTGGATGATAACACCCTCCGAACCAATATCCCGGGGATTTTTGCGGGTGGCGATTTCACAACAGGCCCCACCTATGTAATACGAGCCATTGCTTCGGGTAGAAGGGCGGCGCTTGCCATTCATCGCCACTTGAGAGGTGAAAAGGGAAGGGTCCGGATAATTGATGAAAAGTCGCACCTGAAAGAAGATTCGGGCCTTGCACTGGAGCAGGAAACCGTTGAAGAGGTGCCCCGCGTGCCCGTGCGGGTGGAAAAACCCGAGGACAGGGTCGTCGATTTCCGCGAGGTGGAGCAGGGGTTCACGGAAGACCAGGCATGGCAGGAGGCGGGACGTTGCCTGCGCTGTGACCTGGAAAAGGAGAGGAGCGAGGAATGATTCGATCCATCACCCGACAGAAGCCTGAAGAGGAACTTGACCGGCTGTTGGACGGCCTGACGCGGCTCTTCGTGATCGGCTGCGGCACATGCGTTACCCTGACCGGGACCGGAGGCGCAGACCAGGTGAGGTCCATGTCCGAGGCCCTGGCGGGCCGCGGGAAGTTCATCACGGGCGATATTGTTCTGCCGGTGGCCTGCGACAATCTCACCGGCGAGGCCTTGAAGGAGGAGGGTCCGCGAATCCGGCAGTCGGACGCGCTCCTCATTATGACCTGCGCATTCGGCGTCCAGACAGTGGCCAGGCAGATTCAAAAGACCGTTGTCCCGGCGCTTGACACCTTGTTCGTGGGCAAGGAATCAGGAGTGGGCAGGTTTGACGAGATCTGTACCCAGTGCGGGAGCTGCATCCTGGGGGAAACCGGCGGGATCTGCCCTGTCACTGCATGCCACAAGGGACTGGTGAACGGCCCTTGCGGGGGAACCAACGACGGTATGTGCGAGATAGGCGACGGAAGAGAATGCGCATGGACCATGATTTACGAGAGGCTCAAGTCCATGGGGCGCCTTGACGAAATGAGGCGTTTTCAAGGCCCCCGGAACAATGTGGCCGCTCCCATGCCCGGTATCTGGCGGGATGTTTCACCGGTCAAGGAGGGCTCGGCTTAGGCGTTCATTAAGTTTCACGTTCACAAAATGAGGTTGTCCATGGGAGCATCATTCAAAGAGGCCCTTAATTCCGGAAAATTCGTTGTGACGTCCGAGGTGGCCCCGCCTAAGGGGACGAATCTCGAAAAGATGGAACACCATGTGGAACTCCTCCGAGACAAGGTGGATGCCATGAATGTGACCGATCATCAGAGTTCGGTCATGAGGTTCCCGTCCCTGGGCGGCGCCCTGCTGGTGAAAGAAATGGGCGGAGAGCCCATATTGCAGATGACCTGCCGGGACCGGAACCGTCTTGCCCTGCAAGCGGACCTGCTCTTTGCAGCGGCCAGGGGCATAAGAAACGTGCTCTGTTTGACCGGCGACTCCGTGATGCTGGGTGACCACAAGGAAGCCAAGGGGGTGTTCGATCTGGACTCCAGCCAGTTGCTGGCTGCGATCCGAACCCTGGAAAAGGGAAAAGACCTTGGAGGAAACGCCCTTGAGGGCTCTCCCATATTCTGCGCAGGCGCCATTGTCACTCCGGAAGCAAACCCCCTTGAACCCCAGCTTATCAAGTTCGAGAAGAAGATCGATGCAGGCGCCGAGTTCATCCAGACCCAGGCGGTTTACGACCTGGACAACTTCAAGACCTTTATGGAAGGGGCCCGGCAGTTTCCGGTAAAGATCCTTGCCGGCATCATTCTTCTCACCTCGGCCCCCATGGCTCGTTTCATGAACAAGAACGTGGCCGGGGTCCGGGTCCCCCGGGACCTCATCGATGAGATGGATGCGGCCCCCAAAGGCCGAAAGGTGGAAAAAGGCATTGAGATCGCCGGGCGCATGGTCAAGAGGATCCGGGATGAGCGCATGTGCGACGGGGTCCACATCATGGCCATCGGCAAGGAGGAAGTGGTCCCCGACATCATGGAGGCCGCAGGGCTGCTTTAAGCCCGTGGATCGCGCGGATACTCCATGGGCAAAACCGGGGGCGCATCTTCATTAGTGACTCACTTATACGGTCGGTTATGAACTCGTCCCACGTAGTTCCCGTTATTCTCTCAAAAGGTCATCCTGCGGGCTGTCCCGTGCCGGCGCGAAGTGGGCATCCAGAAATGGATGGAGGACGAAGAGGCCCGGTATGTCTGTCAGGCGTGCGGCAACAAGCTTTTGAGATTATCTTCGCGGTTTGATCATATCCTGGAAGGGATTGCCGGTCGGGGGATGGCTTTCTTACCGGATGAGGCAATGCTCATGTGGGCGACCGCTCACATCCTTGTTTTCCTATCATTTGTAGTTTTCCTATCATTTATAGCATAGCATGTGCTATGTCGCATTTGGTATTCTCGGCATTTACCTTTGAACCTTCAGTAAAGGAAAGGAGATGTTATGGGACTCTATGATTTTACCTTCTATGATGTCGTCAAACGAAACGCCGTATGCTTTCAAAAAGACAATGCCTGGCTGGAGGCCTCGGAGAACCGCGTCCTGACCTTTTCCCAATACAGGGAACAGGTGGATCGCCTTGCAGCCGGCTTGTTGAAGGCGGGGATCAAGAAAGGAGACCGAATCGCAGTGCTGGGAAAAAACGGTGCCGAGTATTTCTTGATCTATGGTGCTGCCGCAGCCGCCGGCGCCATTGTGCTCCCCATCAACTGGAGGCTTTCTCCGGACGAAATCGAGTACAATCTCAATGACTGTGGGCCCAGATTTCTCTTCGTGGACCGGGAATTCCAGGGCACGGTCAAGGGGATCCGCGGCAACCTTCCATCCGTGGAGAGTTACTTCAACCTTGACCCTGAAGGAGGAGAATTCATCGACTTCGGAGAACTAATGCATCAAGACGGGGATAGTTTCGAAGGGGTGGAGGTGCACACGGATGACGGGTTCGTCATCATCCATACCGCGGCCGTGGCCGGGAGGCCGAGAGGCGCACTGCTGAGTCACGGGAACGTGCTTTGGGCGAATATGCACTTCTTGTACCAGGTCGGCCTGAACCCCACGGACGTCCACCTGTCCATCCTGCCCCTTTTCCATGTAGGCGGGCTTTTTGCCGCCACCTCCTCCTTCCACGCGGGCGGCCTCACCATAAACGTCAAGAAGTTCGATCCCTCCAAGACCACGGAACTCATCCAGGACAAAAAGGTAAGCTTTATGGTGGAATTTCCGCCCATACTTGCCTCCGTTCTTGACGAACACGAGAAGACGGGCGCCGATATATCATCTTTGCGGGCCGTAGGCGGGCTGGAAAACACTGAGACCATCGAGCGTTACCAGCGTCTTACCGGAGGTAGTTTTTATTGTCTCTACGGGCAGACAGAGACTTCCTGCCTTGCCACGTTTTCCCGCTATGATGAAAAACCCGGTTCAGCGGGAAGAGTTCTTCCCGTGGCCCAAGTGCGATTGGTGGACGACTACGACCGCCCCGTCGAGTTCGGGCAGGTGGGGGAAATCACCGTAAGGGGCCCCATGGTGTTCAAAGGCTACTGGAATCTGGAGGAAGATACGGCGTACACGTTCCGGGAAGGGTGGCACCACACCGGGGATTTGGGGCGATTCGACGAAGACGGATTTCTCTGGTACGCCAGGCGAAAGGCGGAAAAGGAGCTGATCAAGCCGGGCGGGGAAAATGTCTACCCCCTGGAGGTGGAGAAGGTTATCCTCCGGCACCCTGCGGTGGAAATGGTCGTGGTCTTTGGAGTGCCCGATCCGAAATGGGGCGAGGGGATCAAGGCGGCCTGCAAGCTCAAAAAAGGACAAGCCCTGCTCCCTCAGGAGCTCATCGACTTTGTGGGGGAGAGAATCGCCCGGTACAAGAAACCGCAGTATGTTGAGTTCGTAGAGGATTTTCCCTTGACCCGGGAAGGGGCCCCGGATCGCGACGCAATCAAGAAGCTCTATGGAAGCAATATTTCCCTTGACAGATAAATGTCATTTAGTTATATGAAGAGGCATTAGTCGCCTGAATACTATTTATGGGGGTGAGCTCTCTTGGGAATAGTGGAGAGGAGGGAGCGCGAGAAGGGCAATCAGCTGAAGATTCGGCGTAAGCAGATATTGGATGCGGCCAAAAAGCTCTTTTACGCAAAAGGATTCAAGGCTTCGACGGTCGAGGAAATCGCCGAAGAGGCGGAATTGAGTCCTGCCGCCCTCTACCTCTATTTCAAGAACAAACACGATCTCTATGTCTCCCTCAACCTTCAACTTCTCCAATACCTTTCCGAAAGGCTCGACCAGCTCAAGAAAGATGACACGCGCAACGCTTACGAGAAGCTGGATGCACTGAAGGCGTTGCTCTACGACGTGTTTCTTTTCGATCCCCTGATC
>CAYPSZ010000037.1:0-22882 GCA_964413125.1 uncultured Desulfobacterales bacterium | reverse complement strand
TTGCGCCGAAGCCTGTCAGGGCTCGGCGATCTTAACGAGCATCAGAAACGAGCCCTGGAACTACTTACCACCTCCATTGCCGAGAAGATCATTCACGACCCCATTCTCACACTTAAGCAGAAGGCGGACCGGCCGAGTAGGGACCAGATCCTGGATTTTACCCGAAGGCTCTTTCGGTTGGATGATAATCATGATTTGTGACACACCTGAAAATCTTCTAAAATGCCGGGTTTTCCACGGCTATGAAGGTATGCGGTTAAAAGGAGGGCTGAAATGGGAATGGACCATCTGGTCGAACGACTGCGCAACCACCCTGAATCTTCACGTATAGGAATGATCGCCTGTCACCTGGGATTGGTGCGAGAAAACAGCCTTAAAGGATTCAGGGTCCGGGAAATCAAGGTGGTTTACAGCCAGAACGAACTTGAAGCTATAGTTAATGAAATAAAATCTATGGATGGCATTGTTGATGTTTTGGTTGAGATCAAAGAGGGCGTTCTCAAGGTAGGGGATGAGATACTGGCGGTTGCTGTGGCCGGGGAGACACGTGAAATGGTGTTCCCCGCCCTCATGCGCACGGTTGACCGCATAAAAGCGGAAGCGGTGAAGAAAGACGAAATACCTTTATGATGAATGCGATAAAGGGTATTTTTAAAGTATTCTAAATGATATGTTTACGTTTTAATAAGTAGAATATGTTACAAAGGAAAACGTTATGGGGATGATCGATGTGGGAGAAAAACCCATTGTACAAAGAGAAGCTGAAGCTTGCGGAGAAATCCTCCTTACTACGGGGGCGATCGAGGCGATTCGCTCAGGCAGCGTTCGAAAAGGAGACCCGATTGCGGTGGCGGAGGTGGCGGCCATGCAGGCAGCCAAACAGACTTCCATATTGATACCTCACTGCCATCAGATCCCGCTTGACAGCGTTAATGTGGAGTGCTCTGTCAGCGATAAAGGAGTGAAAGTTTCCTGCCGGGTGAGGGCGCAGGCCAGAACCGGAGTGGAAATGGAGGCCCTGGTTGGTGTGGGCGCGGCCCTGAACACCATCTGGGACATGGTGAAATATTTGGAGAAAAACGGGGCCGGACAATACCCGGATACGGAGATAACCGAGATCAGGGTTATACGAAAAACAAAGTCGGTATGACCGATCCATTTTTTTCCGACAATGGCGCATGCCTTTCAATACCACCCGTCCATAACCGAAGGACTCACATGTTTGAGCCGCCTCCACGAAAAGAATACCTTTCCCGGCAAAGGGCACAGGGAAGACGTCTGGTGGGAGTGTTTCCGGGGCGCTACCCGAGGGAGCTTTTTTGGGCCTACGACGTGTTGCCCGTGGAGATCTGGGACCCTGTGCTGAACATCTCAGGTTCCGAGGCTCATCTGCAGCCGGCCATATGCTCCATCGTGAAAGGAGGGCTGGAACTCGTTCTTCAGGGAAAGTGCGACCAACTGGACGGATTTCTCTTTCCCCACACGTGCGATTCCATTCAGAACTTGGGTTCCATGGTGAGAGACTACTTGGACGTGCGCAAACCCTGTTTTTTTTTCTACCCACCCAAGGCCGGGAACCTCCGTGCATCAAGAGAATTCGTTCGTAGAGAGATCAAGAGGCTTTCAGGAGATCTGGAACTCATGTGCGGGCCTCTGGGCCCGGATGCGCTCAGTAATGCCGTTATTCTGGGACGGGATCTCCGGGCGACCATCATGACTCTTTATGAAACCAGGGCTGAGGGGCGGCTTGATGCATCCAACACGGAATTCTACCGGATGGTCAGGTTGATTGAATACATGCATCCCGATGAGTTGGTACCCATAATGAAGAGGTTTCTGGCTCAGAGGACCAGCAACAGATCCGTCGGGGGTCCATGCCTCGTCCTTAGCGGTGTGCTTCCCAATCCCGAAGGTCTTATCTCAACCTTGGACAGGTTGGGCCTGCGCGTGGGAGACGATGATCTTCTCTCCTGCGGCAGGAGGATTTCAGGAGAAACCGATCCGGGCCTGTCCTCTCCGGAGCTTCTTACTGAGGCCATTATGGGGATGCCGGCCTGTCCAACCATAAACAGTTCAGTCAAGGACCGCACGGAGCAGATCATCAGGAAGACCTTTGGTTGTGGCGCCGAAGGCGTCCTTTTCAATATGGTCAAGTTCTGCGAACCCGAGCTTTTTTACTACCCTTGCCTGAGAGAATCCCTTCAAGAACAGGGAGTCAAGACCCTTTTTCTGGAAAACGACATAAACCGGAGTATCTCGGGCCCGACAGAGACCCGCCTTGAGGCTTTCGCAGAGATGATTGGACGCCGGAAAGAATGACTATGTCCATTGCAGCACGCGCAAGGTTCAGGTTCATGAAAGATGTTGGGGCTCCCGCCTTGATGGGCGGATCCAGAGCCTTCAGGCGGACGTTGAGAAGACCGGTGAGTCCTCAAAGCCGACTTGAACCGCCTCTTGCATGCGGCCGGAGGCTGCGCGAAATCATGACCCGGCACTATCTCCTGTCCCGCTACGCAAAGGGGGCGGCACCCGTGGCCTGGGTCACCAGCGGCGCTCCGGTGGAACTTCTTCGCTCATTCGGTTTCTATACAGTGTATCCTGAAAACCACGGAGCCCTTTGCGGTGCCAAGGGCATGGGGGCACGCCTGTGCAGTGTAGCCGAGCAGAACGGCTATTCCCAGGATATCTGTTCTTATGCGCGTATCGATCTGGGGGCCGCGCTTTCAGGAAAAACCCCGGTGGGTAAGCTACCAAGGCCGGACCTTCTTTTTGCTTGCAATAACATATGCCAGACGGTTGCTTACTGGTACAACATACTTGCTTTGAAGTGGGACATTCCACTCCTGATCCTTGATACGCCGTACAATCACACAGGGGAGCCTTCCGAAGCAGATATGGAATACATGACCCTTCAGCTCGAGGATATGATACCTACCCTGGAACAAGTCAGCAGGCGCAGATTCAACATTAAAAAGCTCCAAAATGTGCTGAGTATTTCAAAGGAAACCGCCGACACGTGGGGGTCGGTCCTCAGCACCATGAAGGCTGTTCCCTCTCCCATGACCATCTTTGACGCATTTGTTCACCTGGCGCCGGTTGTCTCACTCCGAGGTCTTCCTGTTGCACTGGAGTATTACGGCATCCTGCTTAAAGAATTAGAGGAAAGGGTTCAAAGGGGCCAGGGCGCCCTGTGTGCGGAACGAAAACGGCTCATGTGGGACAACATCGCGGTGTGGTATAAGGTCCGCGACTTTTCCGAATTTTTTGCAGAGAGAGGCATGAGCTTTGTAACGGCCACCTATACCAACGCCTGGGCGGAGACGGCTTCCGACATGGATATCAGTAGACCACTGGAGTCAATGGCGCGCACCTACAGCCGGGTCATTCTCAACAACAGACTGGAGCACCGGCTCAATCTCATGGAGAGACTCATGCGGGACTACCGTGTGGACGGCCTGGTCATCCATTCTGCACGAAGCTGCAAGCCCTATTCCGTAGGCCAGTACGATCAGAAGAGGATTCTGCTGGAAAGGCTGTCTATTCCATCGGTGGTGATAGAGGCCGACATAGCCGACGAAAGGGCCTACTCTGAGCAGCAGACCCGCACTCGTCTCGAGGCCTTTTTCGAGGCGCTGGAAGACTGAATTTTACCAGACGCAGCCGGATTGTATCCTTCTTTAAGGCCTTTGCACCATGAAATTCCTGATCCATAATGAATCTGACAATAACCAGTGCAAATACGTGGCTGGAATCGACGTTGGATCACTCACAACTGATGTGGTAATCCTTGACCGTGGGATGCGAATTGCCGGCTACAGTATAGTACGCACCGGCGCCAGCAGCACCCGGGCGGCTGAAGAAGGTCTGGAGCAGGCACTCGGTTTTGCAAATATACCCCCATGCTCCGTTGGGAATACTATAAGTACTGGATACGGACGTAAAAAAGTAAGTTTTGCCCAACGATACATCACTGAAATCACTTGCCATGCAAGAGGAGCCTCCTTTCTGTTTCCCGAGACCGGGACTGTGGTGGACATCGGAGGGCAGGACTCAAAAGTGGTTCATGTTGGTAAAGGGGGCAAGGTCCTGGATTTCACCATGAACGATAAGTGCGCTGCGGGGACAGGCCGGTTTCTGGAGGTTATGGCGGAAAAACTTCAGGTGGAGCTGGAAGACATGGGCAGTCTCTCCATAAAGTCCAAAGGAGAGGTGGCCATAAGCAGCGTATGCACTGTGTTTGCTGAAAGCGAAGTTGTATCGCTGGTTGCACAGGACCACCCGACGGATGAAATCATCCGGGGCATCCATCGTGCCATTACCAGTCGAATCTGGGCAATGGCCCGCTCACTTGGCATAAAGGGGGAGGTGGTCATGACCGGGGGGGTGGCCAAGAACCCTGGAGTGGTGTCCTTACTGTCGGAAAAACTAGGAAAACCGGTCCTTGTGCCTCGTGAACCCCAAATAGTGGGTGCACTTGGAGCTGCACTGTTTGCATGGGATGAAATTGAATAATTTTTCACAGATAGTGATTTCTCTCTTTACAGGGCAAAATAATTGCGTTATAGGGTCTGTTCGATTGGACCGATGACTTAGCCCGGTGCCCCACTTTTTGACGAAGGAGTTGATTCGCCATCGTCTTTAACCTAAAAAAGGACGGTCACTGGTTCGATGATATCGCCATCGTGAGCCAGCTAGGCCTTACCATGGCAGGCTCGATTCTCTTTTGTCTGGCCATAGGATATGCGCTTGATAAGTGGCTCGGTACAAAAGGAATCTTCACTATCGCTTTCATTATTCTTGGTGTCATCGGCGGCGGAGTCACTGTTTATCGTCAGATAATGAACGTTCTGGACCCTAAGGAAAAACATCAGTCCGAAGTGGAACACGAGAATGGAAGACGTTAGATCCATGCAGAAAAGATTCTGCTCTCAAGCCCTGGCGGTCGCAATTGTTTTTGCCCTGATATTGATCCTTGTGGGCGAAAAGGCAGTTGGAAAAGGGCTTATACTTGGAACAATTTTCAGCGCCATAAACTTTGTACTGATGGGGCAATTTCTCCACCACACCATGTCGGATTCAAGGGCCAGGGCGAGCGCTGCGGCGCTTGGTTCAATTCTTTTCCGCTTCACCCTTTTGGCTGTTCCACTCATCGTCTCCATCAGGCTTGATTCCATTCACATCATTGGCGTGGTCATCGGAATTTTCATGGTCCAGTTGACCATTTTGTATAATCATGTTGTGCGGAAACGCACATCCCACGTTCAAAAATCTTAGGACAGGTTTACGCCATGGAAGACTTGACCCATCTCCCCCAGATTACCATCAACCTGCTAGGGATTAACCTCGTCGTAAACACGCATACCGTCATCATGACGTGGATAGTAATGGCCATTCTGCTTTTGATCGGTTTTCTCGCCACACGAAACATAAACATTCTTCCAAACCCCTTTCAGGTACTTGGAGAATTCATAGTGAACGCCTTTTGGGGTATAACCAAAGGCGCCCTGGATGACGACATGGCCCGTACCTATTTTCCTCTAGTCTGCACGATGTTCATGTTCCTTCTTCTGTGCAATTGGCTGGGGGCTTTTCCCCACTTGGCGGAACCCACAAAAGACCTCAACACACCTCTCGGGTTGGGCCTCATGGGGTTCTGTATAGCACATTACGCGGGGATCCGCGCCAAGGGTTTTAAGGGCTATGCCAAAGAGTACTTCGAACCTATCTTTTTCATGGCGCCTCTAAACATAATCGGTGAAATTGCAAAAGTGGTTTCCATATCGTTTCGTCTCTATGGTAATATCATGGGAGGAGCTATTATTGTACTTGTGGTATCTCATCTAATATATAGCTTAATTCTTCCTCCTTTTTTAATTGGATTTTTTAGTTTGTTTATTGGCACAATACAGGCCTTTGTATTTACAATGCTTACCCTAGTGTATATTTCAGTGCAGGTAAAATAACTATGAGCGTTGCTGAGACCATTGAACTGGCATCATATGTAGGCGCAGGAATGTGCATCGGTTTTGGGGCCATCGGTGCGGCTATTGGCGAGGGATACACCGCCGGACTTGCCAATTTAGCGATTTCGCAAAAAGAATCCAAGTCGCGTGAAATAGTGAAAAACATGCTGGTGGGGCAGGCCATAGCGGAATCGGCGGCCATTTTCGCTCTGGTGATCGCCATTATGCTCGTCTTTATGAAGTTTCCCGGAGAAACGCTGCTGGGGGCGGCATCCCTTTTGGGCGCGGGCATCTGTATGGGATTGGGCGCAATCGGCTCCGGTGTCGGCGCAGGGTTTCCAGGTGGCCAGGCCTGTATGGGCATAGCCAATCAGCCTGACATGGCCGGAAAACTTACCACCAACATGCTCATCGGATCAGCAGTGTGCCAGACCCCCGCCATCTTTTCCATGGTGGTTGCTCTCATGCTGATGTTTCTGAATTTTGATCACTTGCCGCTCCAGCCAACGTGGGCGGCTCTCATTGGGGCGGGCATCTGTATGGGGTTCGGTGCCATTGGTTCAGGCGCCGGATCAGGTTTCCCTGCCGGCCGGGCGTGCGAGGGTATTGCAAGGCAACCCGCTGTCGCTGGAAAGGTGACCACCAACATGCTCATCGGATCTGCAGTGTGCCAGACCCCTGCCATCTTCTCAATGGTGGTGGCCCTTATGCTGTTGTTCCTTCGCTTTGATCACATGCCTATAGGTATTGCGTGGGCTGCGCTTATAGGGGCGGGAGCCAGTACAGGTCTTGCCGCAATCGGATCAGGATACGGGGGTGGCATGGCTGCAGGATCGGGCTGTGAAGGTATTGCAAGGAACCCTGACAGCATCGGCCCGGTTACAACAACAATGCTGGTAGGACAGGCTGTAACCCAGACCCCTTCCATTTTCGGATTGCTTGTCAGCTTCATCCTTATGTTCAAGGCATTCCCCGAAGCAGCCGGACTCGCGGCGGCCATGGCTCCGCTTTCAGCAGGTATTTGCATGGGCTTCGGCGGGATAGGATCCGGTATTGGAAACGGCTTTACCGCAGAAGAGGCGGTACGTTGGATCGGCAGAAATGTGGAAGCTTCGGGTGTTCTGACGAGGACCATGCTTGTCGGCCAGGCCATTTCCCAGTCCACTGCAATCTATGCCATGGTAATCAGCTTGGTGCTTGTATTCGTGGTCTGAATTGGTCTAATAATTGCAAAGTAATTTTCAGTTATTTTTAACGTAGCGGGAGGAAAAGAGATGGAAGAAATGGTTCAAGCGGCAGCATACTTGGGAGCGGGTCTTGCCATGGGTCTAGGCGCAATAGGTCCGGGCATCGGTGAAGGCTTTGTCGGAGGAAAGGCTTGTGAGGCCATCGGCAAGAAGCCCAGTGAGGCCGGACTCCTCACCAGAACCATGCTGGTTGGGCAGGCCGTATCCGAATCAACGGGCATTTATTCCCTTGTTATTGCCCTATTGCTTCTTTTTGTTGTTTAAATTTTATTTGACGGTGCCTAATCATGATTAGCATCAATGCTACTCTTGTTGTTCAGGTAATCCATTTTCTGCTAATGGTTTTTATTCTGAATCGTCTTATGCTTCGCCCGATCATGCGCCAGATCAGTGAAAGGGAAGAGCATATAAAAAAGACTAAACAAGATTCTGAAGAGATGGCGGCTGAAGCGGAGCGACTGGTGGAGAAACGCCTTTCCATGGTGAATGAGGCACGAAGGAAAGCCGCCCTCGAACGTTCAAAGTCGAGAGAGAATGCCTGGTCCGCCGCTGAAGGGATTTTTGATGAGACCCGCAGGGAGGTCGGCCGCATCCGCGAACGGGTTCAGGCCCAGGTGCAGGAACAGCTTGAAAAAGCCCAGGAAACTCTGGACCTGGAAGCCCGCTCACTTGCCGATGAAATCGCCGAAAGAATCGCCGGCAGGAGGATAAGCAATTGAAACGCACTTTTATACATTTGCTACAGCAAGTCGCCTTTGTTAGTGCAGTTGTAGGATTTTTCGTCCTGTTGTCACCCGTAGATATTCTGGCGGATGAGGGGGCCGGAAGGGGAAGAAAGATCTATGACACAATAATGTTATGGATAAATTTCGGCATTCTGGTCTTTGTTTTCATGAAGTTCGCAAAGCCGGCCCTCATGAAGTTCCTCTATGGGGAGCGAGATAAGGTGGAGAAGGACCTTCAGGCGATCGAAGAAGACTTGAACGTTTCCAAGAAGAGAGTGGAAGAAGAATCTAAAAACCTTGAAGGTATTGATGAATATCTTCAGCAGATAAGGGCGGATATTCTCGAAATGGGTGAAAAAGAAAAAACCCGCATACTTGAGGATGCTGAAAGGAATGCGAGTCAGATGATCAAGGATGCAGAGAACGAGCTCGCATTGAAGTTGGAAGAAGCAAAAAGAACTTTGAATGACCGTCTCGTTGAAAAAGCAGTCATAATGGCGCGGGAGAAATTGTCCAAGGAATTTACCGATAAGGACAACGATAAGCAGATCGATGGATTCGTGGGGGGGCTCGCAGATGTGAGGCACGAAGAAATGAGGGTGTAGCAGGCTTTATTGACTCAGCTTCCTTAGAGAAAGCCCACTTGGATTATTTATTTCTTGCTGGCCAACTATCCAAGTGGGATTTTCTTGTTTTATGTGGGGATATGGTAACGCTCCATCCTTTCGTACAAAGATTTTCGTGATATACCGAGATATTTTGCCGCGAGGCTTTTGTTGCCATTGCTCTTTTCAAGAGTTTTTCGAATCAGTGCTTCTTCCATGTCCTTCAGTGTGACACCGTTATCAGGAAGGTCTCTCAGAAGGCCTACACGGGTATGATCATTACGTAGGCTTGCTTGCGGTCGCACCCCCTCCGGTAGATGCTGCTTTGTGAGAGTTTTCCCCTTACAGAGTATCACACCGCGCTCAATGCAATTCTTGAGTTCACGCACATTTCCGAACCATGGATTGCTCGTCAAGAATTCCATGACCTCAGAGCTGACTTCCCTGACCGGGCGCTCGTACTGGCGGGCATATCGTCGCAAATAATGCTCCGCCAGGAATGGAATATCTTGTCGTCGTTCCCTGAGCGGAGGCAAACGCATGGAAATAACCTCGATACGGTATAAGAGATCCCTCAAGAAGCGCCCGTCTTGGATCATCATCTGAAGATCCAGGTTTGTAGCGGCGATAATCCTTACATCCAGCTGTCGGGATTCAATTCCCCCCACAGGTTCCAGTCGTTTTTCCTGCAGGAATCTGAGTAGCTTACTCTGGAGTCTGGGACTCATGTGTCCGATCTCATCCAGAAACAGGGTCCCTTTGTCCGCGACCTCCAGACGACCCTTCTTCTTCGTGACTGCACCTGTAAAAGCTCCTTTGACGTATCCGAACAATTCCGCTTCCAGAAGACTCTCGGTGAGGGCGGCGGAGTTTATGCAAACCAGGTTTTCATTATGCCTGGCACTCTCCAGATGCAGTGCGCGGGCCAGCAGTTCTTTTCCAGTGCCTGTCTCCCCGTAGATCATGACAGAGGCGTCGGTTGATGCCACGATCCTCACCATCTCGAAAATCTCTTGCATCTGTTTGCCTGTACCGATCATCCCATGGAAAGAGTTTTCTTGCCTTAGCATCTGTTCAAGAGATGAGAGTTTTCTACATGTCTCAGATTCGCGAATAGCTCTTTCAAGAACGATGACGAGTTCATCGAAATCAAGGGGTTTGATCAGATAGTTGGTGACTCCGTCTCTCATGGCATTCACCGCTGATTTTACCGTGCCGTGAGCGGTCATAATGACGAAAGGCGGCGGTTCCCCTGATGCAGCTTCGCGCATTTTTCTGAACAACTCAATCCCGTCCATGCCGGGCATCTTAAGGTCGGAGAGAACCAGATCCATCCCGTCCCCATGGCCGAAAAGGGTAAGGGCTTGGAAAGGATCAGACGCCTGCATGACCTCGTATCCCTCATCCAACAGGATAGCAGAAAGTACCTTGAGGGTGTTTTTCCGGTCATCCACCAGAAGTACGGTTTTCTTATTGTTCACTGCTCACCTCGCGCAAACTCAGCGGGCCATTCGATGACAACCCTGGTTCCCATGCCTTTGCGGCTGTCTATGTGAATAGTGCCGCCATGACTCTCCACTATGCCTAGACTCAAAGGAAGACCCAGGCCGGTGCCGGTATCCTTGGTACTGAAAAAAGGGTCAAAAACACTATTGATTTCTTCTTCAGGTATACCTTTTCCCTGATCTCGGATCACAATCCTTGCCATGGTATGGCCCTGGACGGCCACATCCTCTCTCAAGATCCCCGATGATATGCGGATCTCACCGCCTCCCGGCATTGCATCCATGGAATTCAATATCATGTTGATAACGACTTGTTCCATCTGATGCGGGTCCACCAGAATAGGCGGCATATTGAAGTTCAGTTCATTTCGAAAGGTGATTTTTCGTTCCCTTGCCTGTTCCTCAAAGAGCTCCTGAGCGTAGAGGATGAGCTGGTTTATGTCGGTAGCCACACGTCTGGGTTTGGATTGCCGGGCGAACGTGAGAAAATCGGTTACAAAGGTGTTCAAACGATCAATCTCTTCGGAAACCAGCCCTGTGTATTCCTGGATAAGGGGATCATCCGCCCGCCTTCTGCGGAGAAAGGCGATGGCTCCCTTCATGGCGTTCAAAGGGTTTCTTATCTCGTGGGCAACTCCTGCTGAAAGCCGGCCCAGGCTTATGAGTTTTTCTGAACGTACCAGTTCATCCTGTATCCGAGAAAGGTTTCCCACCATGCGGTTGAAAGCGAGGGTAAGTTCTCCCAGTTCATCTGTTGAACGAACAGGGATATCCTGACTGAGATCTCCTCCGGAGATCCTGTTGGTAGCAAGCACCAGATCTCTCACAGGCTTTAGTATGTAATAGGAAAGGAGGCCCACGCTTACAAATGAAAACACGAGTATGACAAGCACCACCTCTAAAACTTGTTGCCTGATCAGCACGGCCTCTTTCATGAATTCGCTGCTCGGTATTGTTGCAGCCAGAGACCATCCCATCCCTGTTATGGGCGCAAAAGCTGCCAGCTTTTCCTCTCCCTCAAATATGTAAAGCTTCCAGCCCATGACGCCCTTACTCATTTCCAGGACCAGGTCGGCAATGCTGGGATCGGGGTAATTGTCGAGCCCGTACTCATAAGGAGAAAAGCGTGGATGGGCAATGGTTCGCCCCTGTTCATCAACCAGAAAGGCATAGCCCTCCTCGCCCACCTGTATGTCTCCAATGATGTTCTGAACAGCGCCGTGGTCAATGTCGATGACCACGATTCCCGCGAACTCCTTCCAAGCCGTATATATGGGTTTTGCCCAGTGCATGATGTACCCTTCTCTAGTCGCCGAGTACATGATGTCCGAGACATGGATCTCTTCCTGTTGTGTGGAACGGATTTTTTTAAAAAAGTCTTCCTGGACAATTCCCGGGGGTACGGAAGCCTGTCCGGAAGGATCAACTCTGATTTGTTCAACGCCTGAGGTGTCAATGAAGCGGATCCGGTAATAGCTCGGCGCCCTTTCAATGAAATCCTGAAAGAGCTTAACAATGTTTTCCCTGTTGAATTCGGCCTCGGCATTAAGACGGAACGAACGAGCAAGCAGATAGTCATTGAGCACGGGCAGGCTGGATATTGTATTGAGGTCCAGACGGCAGGTGTAGAAAATGTCATCAATTCGGTTTGCAGTGGTGCGTATCTTGACCATTTGTTCCTGGCGAACCAGTCGATTCACACGGTCCACAGAGGCCCTATAGGAGAGGTATCCCACAGTAGCGATAGGCACGAAGACTAGAGGGAGAATTACCAGTAGTAGCTTGACTGAGATGGAAAATCGTATTTTCATGGGCAGAGTTATTTTTTTAAGTGTGGAAAAGAGAGTAGGGCAGCCCTTGATCTGTGTCAACCGTGAAGACCCTCCTGGAAACCGGAAGACCTTCGGATTCAGAAAATATGCATGGGTCTCTCAGGTTCCGGCACAATGAAGACGCTAATCTTGGGTCCCCCTTAGCGCTTGTGATATGTTAGAATGGTTGGAATCCTCACGCATGAGCAACTCTCCTTTTCTCACAATGGGGGCACATGAAGCGATTCAGCGAAAAAAAAGTATTATTGATTATTGTTCTGGCCGTATACGTGTGGGGTTATCCCATGAACGGAGTCCAAGGCCGTGAACAAATTGTTCTTGGAGTAGCCACATCTCTAACCACGTTGGAAGGGCGGGAAAGCCGCAGCGCGGTTCAATTGGCGGCGGAGGAGATTAACAGTGAAGGTGGAGTCATGGTGGGAAACGAACGGCTTCCTATTCGCATCGTGGAAGTGGATCTTTGCGATGCCTGTGACTCCGTATCGGTGGATACCGTTCTTGAAAAACTAGAGAGGTTTGTAAGAGATAAGGGAGTAGACGCCATCCTCGTGGGTTTTTTTCGATCCGAGGCCCTTCTGGCCGGAATGGACATTATAGCCGGCATGTCCATTCCATTTCTGGGTACCATTGCCATGTCTCCGGCATCAGAGGCCAAGGTCCTTCAATCTGATAAGTACCGATGGGTATTCAGGCTGGGCCTCAACTCAAGGTACCTGGTGGAATATCTTATTCAGACTATGAAATTCCTCCAGGAGCATTTCGGGGTGAAAAAAGTTTACATAATTAACCAGGATGTGGCCTGGGCCAGGACCACTGCATCGCTTATGATCAAACTCTATTTCGAACGGGCCGGTTGGGAGGTGGTGGGGCTGGATATTTATCCCTCAGGGATCTCAAGCTTCAAGAAGAGCCTCCAGACGGCCCGTAACCGAGGGGCCGATTTAATCCTCCCCATTTTCGACATGCCCGAGAGCGGCGTTCTGGTAAGAGAGTGGAACCATATGGAAAGCAAAGCCCTGCTCTGCGGATTCATATCCCCCATGGTGGGCCCGGGGGCCTGGGAGGCCTTTGAAGGAGGAATCGGAGGCGCCTTAAATGTGGTGTTCGAGTTGGGAAATGTTCCGTCTTCCGCTTATCCACCGGCTAGGCGTTTCTATGACGCATTTGAAAAGCGTTTCAGCCATAAGATCGAGGCCGGGCATGGGCCTGCGCCTGCCTACGAATCGGTCTATGTGCTCGCCGAAGCCATTGAGAAGGCCGGCACCCTGGACCCTGATGCAGTGGTCAAAGCGCTCAAGATGACGAATCGCCGAGGGGTCATGGGCCGCATACGATTCCATCGAGGTCAGCAAGTCGTCTTCGGAGTAGACCCTGAAGAGGAGGCCTTGGCATGCGTGATCCAATGGACCAACGATGGAAAACGTCGAGTGGTCTACCCGCCCTCAATTGCCGAAGGACCCATAGAGCCCCCCTGAGTTTCTGACTGACGCTGATTAGTCGGCGCACATATGTCTCTTTCAGTGTTCCGGGTCGCGGGCGCGATCTGCGTGCCTGGTTGCGAGCGGTTTTGATACACGGAGCTCTGAAGGGTTGCTTTGCTTTCAGCCTGAAACACTGGTCCGGCATGGATGTAACGTTTGGTAACACAAACTTAATTTATTGAAATTAATTGTTTTTTTCTAGTCAGAGCGCATTTTTTCGGTTGCATGATTTCACCGCGGTGTAACTTCAGGTGACACTCAATGACCAGCGGAGAAATTACTGGTGTGGGTAACCTTCTAAAATCAAAGATTTTTTGTCGACTCTGATCCCCTGGCACCACCCTTGCTAGGGAAGAGTGATCAGGAGGTGATTCGGTTCCGGTCATCGCCCATTGCGTTCCGGCAAAAAAACCGCCGGTCTGGACACAAACCCCTTGTCAAGCGCTCTCAAGCGCTTAGCGGCTCTCCCGAAAGGAGGAAAAAGATGAAACGTATACTGGCCATTACCCTTCTCATGCTCTCATCAGTAACCGTCTGGGGGCTCCCCGTCAACCCAGTTCTGGCCCAAGACCCCATCATACTGGGCGTGCCTACTTCTCTAGGATTTCTTGAAGGGAAGGAAGGCCTTTTCAGCGTGAATATGGCGGTAGATGAGATAAACAAGGCCGGCGGCGTAAGTGTGGGCGATGTGAAACGTCCTTTCAAAGTGGTGGCCATCGACGCCAGGGGGGCCGAACCGGGGGTTCCGGTGGCGGATGTGCTTCGGGCCCACAGAAAACTCATCCTTGATGACAATGCGGACTTCATCATCTTCGGATCATTCCGTTCCGAGGCGGCAATTGCATGTATGGACGTTGCCCACCAGTACAAAAAGCCCATGATCCTCGGAACCGCCATGTCTCCGGGCATGGAAGCCAAGGTCAAGGCGGATTACGACAAGTACAAGTACACCTTCAGGACTTGCCTGAACGCCGTCTACCTGATCCAGTACCTGGCCGGCACCATGGAATATCTGAACAAGGAGTTCGGTTTTGATAAGGTATTCATCTTGAACCAGGATGTGGCCTGGGCCCGGCAGACCGGTGATCTCATGATCAAAACCTTTTTTGAAAAAGCCGGGTGGAAGGTCGTGGGGAGGGACTCCTATCCTACAGGCGCCTCTGACTTCTCTTCATCCCTCATGAAGGCGAGGGCCGGCGGAGCTCAGGTGATCCTGCCCATCTTCGACATGCCCCAGAGCGGCATCCTGGTTAAACAATGGAAGGGCATGCGGATCCCGGCACTCATGGCCGGCTTCATCTCCCCCCTTGCAGGCCCGGGGGCCTGGGACCTGTTTGACCAGCAAATCGACGGGGCCATAAACTGCATCTTCGAGGTTGGAAACATTCCGGTTCCAAGTATCCCGAAGTCGGTGGAATTCTATAACAACTACAAGGAGAGATACGGAGCGCCCATAGAGGCGGGACACTCTCCGGCCCCGGCATACGAGATGGTGCATATCCTCAAGGAAGCCATTGAAAGGGCCGGTACCATTGACGGAGATGCGGTGGTAGTGGAACTTGAAAAGACCGACCGAATGGGGTCCATGGGACGAATACGCTTCAATGAGGGCCACCAGGTCGTTTTCGGCGTAGATCCTGAAGAAACCGCCATGGCTGCTATGGTCCAATGGCAGGACGGCAAGCGTGTTGTTGTCCTCCCGGAGAGCATAGCAGAAGGAAAAATCAAGTTGCCCGAGGGACTGAAGCCGGCCAACTGATCCGATCCGGCGCCATCAACGCCGTGCCGGCCTGCAAAGGCCGGCACGACCGGACCTTTTAAACAAGGGGCTATCCATGCTTCTAGCCACCCTGGTTTACGGCTTTATCAACAGCACGATCCTGGCCCTGGTTGCACTCGGTTTCAATCTCACATTCGGGATCAGCGGCGTTGCAAACTTCGCCTATGGAGCATTGTATATTTTCGCGGGCTTTTTCACCTGGATCCTCCTGAACTCCCTGGGCCTTCCATACCTTGTCTCAATGGGGTGCGCAGTTCTCGTAACAGGACTCTTCGGGTTCGGTATGTACTACGTGGTGATCATAAGGGTGAAAGGATTGCCCCTATCCGAAGTCATGGCTACATTCGGCCTGGGCCTGGCCATCATGGAGTTGTTCCGGTATTTTGATTTCGTAGGTTTCCGTTATTCCATTCCGGTTTTTTTTGACGGCAGTATATCGCTGGGAATGGTCTACATAGACTTGCAACGTCTGATCGTCGCAGTCATCGCCGTTTTGCTCACCCTTTTCTTGTGGCTGTTTACCCATCATACTCGCACCGGACTTGCGTTTCGAGCCATTGCCCAGGACGAGCGAACAGCTTTGACGTTTGGAATCGATTCCGACCGGATCGGCGCCCTGAGCATGGCCTTTGGGGCGGCCTTGGCCGCGCTGGCGGCCGTTGTCATACTTCCCCTCGGCACCATAGCCGTGGAAGGAGGGTATGAGGTCCTTATCAACGCCCTTGCCGTCTGCATCGTCGGTGGGCTCGGGAGCACCGTAGGAATCCTGGTGGCAAGCGTCATCATAGGGTACGCCCAGACGTTCACGGCCTACTACCTGGCGCCCCACTGGATGCTCCTTGTCAGCCTGATCGCAATCGCAATCGTACTGGTGGTGAAGCCTTCCGGATTGTTTGGAAAGCAAAAGGAGTTGGAGGAGCGAGTTTGATGGTTTTCCATCCTGGAACGGGCGACCATGGCATTTCAAGGGCCATATAAGAAATGGAATAGGCATGAAAAAACGCAAGGAGAGAATCGACCGCGGCATTAAGGCCCGCTCCGAGGACATTTTCGCTCTCACGAGTTATCGTGAGATGCTCTACCTCCTCTTTCCCAGGGCCATTCCCGTAGTGGGGCTCTTAGTGGTCATTCCCCTTCTCAGCCCGTATTGGCAGGAGGGCTTCATCTCCACGGCGACCTACGCACTGCTGGCTGTCAGTTGGGATATCCTGATTTCTGCAGGGCTGATATCGCTCGGACAGGCCCTGTTTTACGGTGTAGGTTCATACATCGCAGGGGTTCTGAACTTCCATCTGGGTCTCGGGCCGCTCTGGACCCTTCCCATAGCCACGGTCACCGGTGGGGGACTCTGTACACTCATGCTGCTCCCTGTTCTGCGGCTCAGGGGTATCTACTTCGCAATGGTGACCCTGGTACTACCACTCATGTTCATGCGGCTTGTCGAGGCCACCAGGATACTGGGGGGCACTGAAGGCATGCCCGGACTTACGCCGTTTCCCACACCCACTGTCTCTCTGTACGTGATCCAGGTGGCTCTGCTCGCGGCGCTGTTCGGGTTCCGCAGGCTCATGGGATCAGACTACGGCCTGGTGATAAAAGGTATCAACGACAACGACCGTTCCGTAATGAACGCGGGAATCAACGTCTACTGGTACAAGACTCAGGTCCTGTTCATCGGTTCATCGGTCGGCGCCTTTGCCGGGGCGTTCGGCACCCACTACGACATGTTTGCGGGAATGCCCGGTTTTGCGCTGGACTACTCCATAATGCCTGTGGCGGCTGCAGTCATAGGAGGCATGGGCACCTTTGCAGGCCCCATGGTGGGCGCCTTCATCTTGGTCCCTCTCTCAGAGATACTTCGTGCACTGGGTGCGCTTAGAATCGTTTTATACGGGCTCTTTCTAGTCGTCTTCATTGTGGCATTGCCCGAAGGGCTTTTTCACTATATGCAAAGGAAATATCATCAGTTCGAACGCTGGGTGGAGGTGAAATGAACGGAGATAAGGGCCCCATCTTGAAAGTCTCCAACCTTACGAAGTCCTTCGGCGGCGTCATGGCCATATTGGACGTCAGCTTCGAGGTCAGAAAAGGTGAACTCCTAGGAGTCATCGGTCCCAACGGATCCGGAAAGACCACTCTGGTCAACCTGATCACCGGGTTCGTGAAGCCCGATTCCGGGAGAGTGGAGTACAGCGGGACGGATATCACCGGGTGGCCTCCGTACAAGGTCGTAGGGCTTGGTATTGCAAGGACCTTTCAGATGGTTCGCCCGTTTTATCAGCTTCCCGCTTTCAAGAATCTGATTGTTCCGCTTTCATCCCCACGGGTAAAGAAGCTTTCCGGGGGGCGATACGGCAACCGTGACGCCGTGGCCCTTGATCTCCTGGAAGAAGTGGGTTTCGAGCGGGATTCCAGGGTGTCCTACAAGAGCGCAGGGGCATTACCCCAGGGATACCTGAAACGGTTGGAACTGGCCAAGGGCATGGCTTTGCGACCGGACCTTATCATCCTGGACGAGCTCTTTTCGGGCCTCAGCCTGGCAGAAGTAGCAAGCATCGTGCCCATCATAGAAAAGCTCATGCTTCAAGGCAAGACGGTGATAATGATCGAGCACAGACTCAAAGAACTCTTCAGGATCGCCGATCGAGTCATGGTGCTGAACTTTGGAGAAAAGGTCGCGGAGGGGGCCGGCCGCGATGTCATGGAGAGCGACGCCGTGAAAAAGGCGTACCTAGGAAGCGAAACCTGAAACCTGAGATGCAGCCCCAAGGACCTCTTGGGGGTCCCGGAAGGATACGCCCATGCTTTCCGTGAAAAACCTTATGGTGTTCTTTGAAAACGCCCTGGCGCTGAACGATTTCAGCATGGAGATCAGGGAGGGGTCCATTGTAGGGATTATAGGCTCGAACAGCGCCGGAAAGACCACCCTGATGAACACCCTGTCAGGGCTTATAGTAGACATGAGAATCAAAGAGAGGCGCAGGGGAGGGCAACGAATCAACTTATATGGTGAGGTCCTTTATCGAGGAGAGGACATCACCTGGACAAGACCCAGTGAGCGTGTGCCCAAAGGCATTGTACTTTGCCGCGAGCGGCATCCGATTTTTCCGGAAAGCGATGTGGTGGAAAACCTGAAAATCGCCGGATACCTTCGATCGCGGGGTCAAATCCAGGAGGCCTTTAAACAGGTCTATGAGCTTTTTCCCGCGCTGACCAAGCTGAGGAAACGCAGGGCCGGGTTTCTCAGCGGGGGGGAACAGCAGATGCTGGCCATTGGCATGGCCCTCGTGGCGAGCCCTGAATTGCTCCTGCTGGACGAACCCCTCCTGGGGCTCAGCCCCATGATGCAGAAGCTCCTTGTGGATGCCATCAAGGCACTGCGTAACGAAAAGAGAATCACTGTCGCGTTGAGTGAGCAGTTCGCGCGGCCCGTACTTCCCATAATTGATTTCGGGTACGTTCTCGAGAACGGAATGCTGTCCCTGACCGGAACAGGCGATGAGTTGATGGACAACCCTGAGGTCAAGGCCGCTTACTTCGGAATCTAAATGAAAGCAGTGAGTCATGAACAGCGAGGGGCGGAACGCATGAAGCGGGAAATTCCTTATCAGAACATTTTCGAGGCCTATCAGGCCGCTGCAAGAACGCACGGGGACAAGACAGCCGTCATCTACCTGGGAACCCGGTACAGCTACAAAAGGGTCCTGGATTTTGCAGAGGGCTTCGCTTCATCCCTGAGGGCCCAAGGCATAGGAGAAGGCAGCCGGGGCGTTTTATATGTCCCTAACTGCCTGCAGTGGGTGATCGCCTGGCTGGGAATGCAGAGGGCCGGGGCCGAGGTCGTTCCCATCACGCCCATTTACACGGTTCACGACCTTTCCTATATTGCAAAGGACAGCGGATCCCGATTCATAGTTTGCGCGGACACGAATTATGGATACGTGAAACAGGCCCTTGATGAGACGGACCTCGAGACGACCGTCGTGACACGGCTGTCCGACATGCTGCCCTGGTGGAAAAGGCTCTTTGGATGGGCCTTTGACAAGGTGCCCACAGGAAGAAGCTCCTGGCGGGAGGGGAAGACATTCCCGTTTCGCTCCATGACCCTCGCAGGCATGGGAAAAAGGGACCTCCCGCCATTGTCGAAAATGGAGAGTGATACCGCCGAAATCCTCTACACCGGAGGCACCACCAAGTTTCCCAAAGGGGTCCCCATTTCCCACGGGCTTTACATAGAGTCCGCGCTGGAGCAGATCGGAGTAAGCACCCCGCTGTTTTCACCTGAAGAAAACGTGGTGATCGGCACTGTTCCTCTTTTTCACATCCTGGGGCAGACCACGGCGTTGAGCACGCTGCTTGTAGGCGGCACCATCGTCCTAATGCCAAAGGTGAATCTGGACGCCATTTTCAACGCTGTAGAGCGCTATAAGGCCAAGACCCTCATAGGTGTCCCCACGCTTTATCGGATGATCCTGGAACACGATCGTCTGGAAATGTACAATCTTGATTCCCTGACCTATTGCTTCAATGGGGGAGACGTGCTTCCGGTCGAGGTGAACCAGCGCTGGTCCAACAAATTCGGCAGGCCCATATATCAGGGATACGGTGCAACCGAGACCTGCGGGGGCGTGTCCATGTGCCCCACGGATCGTGACAACCCGCTCAAGAGCATCGGGAAGGTTGTTCCCAGCAAGGAGATTCGAATCGTTGATTCCGATACCCTGGAGCCCGTGGAGAAGGGAACTCCCGGTGAACTGCTGGTCCACTCGGAGCGCATGGCCCGGTCTTACTGGAACAAGCCCGAGGAAACCGCCGAGGCCTTCATCCAAATGGAAGGAAAGCTCTTCTACCGGACGGCCGACATCATCTCGGAAGACGAGGAGGGAAACCTCTACTTTGTTGATCGCACAGTGGACACCATCAAGCACAAGGGATACCGGGTATCCTCCTCGGAGGTGGAATCCATTCTCCAGGAACACCCGGCGGTCATCGGGTCCTGCGTGGTGGGCCTTCCGGATCCCAAGGTGGGAGAGCGCATTAAGGCCTTTGTGGTCCTCAAAGAGGATGTCAAAGGAATCACCGGCTATGACCTGATACGATGGTGCAGGGAAAAATTGGTAAGCTACAAGGTGCCTCAGTACATCGAGTTCCGTGATATGCTGCCCAAATCCAAGGTCGGAAAACTGCTCCGTCGGGAGATACGAAGCGAGGAGAAGAGAAGGGCCGAGTCCTGAGCCCAAACCCGTTTCAAAGCAAGGTTCTTGAAACCGCAATGAACCTCAGGAGGCCGATCTCTTCTTACCCCTTGGGGCCGGGCCTTCCAGGACCCGGCACTTGACGGTCTGTTGTCTGCTCAGGAATCCTTGATTGTTTTTCACCGAGGTTGTCCACCGAACAACCCGGCCTCAGTCAGGTGGAAACCCCCATCTTTGGGAGGACCACAGCCTGAAGCAGTATCCAAATACCTAAAAAAACAATCAACCATAAAAGTCCCATAAAACTCTCCTTCTTGACTCCTTCCTTCTTATTCCTGGAAGGGGCGAATGTCTTTGACTTATCTTCCTTCATCCGGGCCCTCAAGTCGCGTCGTTCAAATAGGGTTAGGTCAGCACACGGCCGCCTTCTAATTTCAAGCCGATCAACCAAAACCGGCTGAAGATCCGCAAACGCCTGAAACGGAGCTTCCCCGATTTCCTCCGGCTGATCCACACGCAAACGAAGACAAAACGCGTCTTGCATTTCCCTTCCCACATGCCGGACAAATCACCTTTTCGTACTTATCTGAAGAAAAAACAATACGTTCAAAAACCTCTTCGCATTCATCACACTTATACTCGTAGATGGGCATGGCTAACACCTCCATTATTCTATTTCATATTGATACATGGGAATGAAAAACGTTTCACCAAAAATTTCCGAATCTCATGCTGCAGAGGATCCTGGCTGGATCGAGTTGTCCGTATCACGACAGGGGCGTTTCAAAACATAAAAAGGACAAAGGAGGCCTCTACGGCAATAGGCCCGAAAGGTTTTGCATATTGTTCGCAAGTGATTATAATTAAAAAATTAATCTCCCGGCGATGGCTGCGGTTAGAAAACACATTGATGGATAAATCCCCCGCCCAATCTTGCCGGCGGGATTTTGAGAGATCTGAAGGGAGTCCTGGCGGAGATGAAGATCCTACTGCTTGGAAGCACAGGAATGCTTGGAAGTGATTGCAAACAGGTCCTTGAAAGGGAAAATGAAATACTCGCGCCCGACAGAAACACTTTGGATATAGTAAGCTGGGACAATGTTATCGAGACCATGCAGGCTGTGTCCCCGGAAACGGTTATCAACTGTGCAGGCATGACGAGTTTTGATGAATGTGAAAACGAAGAATTGTCCGTCCGGAAAATCAATGTTGAAGGCCCAAGAAATCTGGCCCAGGGATGTGCCAGGTTTGATTGCAAATTGATTCATATATCAAGTTATTGCGTGTATAACGGGTTGAAAAGCATACCCCAGCCATATTTCGAAGATGATACTGTGGATCCATTATCAGGATACGGTAGCAGTAAAGTTTACAGTGAAACAGCCGTTAGAGAAAATGCTTCCCGCTATATCATTGTACGTACAGGCTGGCTTTATGGGATTAATGGGGATAATTTTATTACTGATCTATTATTAAAGGCTTTTCAAGGTGGAAGAAAAAAGCAAACTATTTATGTAGAAGAAGACCAGTACGGGTCTCCTACGTGGACATATCGTCTTGCTTACCAGCTTCGGGAAATGCTTAGCGAACACGTACACGGGACATATCACGCAACTTCAGAAGGATACTGCAGCCTGTTAGGTTTCGCCGAAGCTGTCTTAAATAAGCTGAACGTCAAAGCTAATCTTGAGGGGCTGAAAAGCTCTGAAATACAAAAATACATTCAAAGGCCGTGTAACGGGATTTTGGAGAATCGTCTTCTGAAAAAGCAGGGCATTAATATAATGCAGGATTGGCAGAGCGATCTGGACCTTTTTTTGGATCAATACGGAGAAGAATTGATAAGAAAAACCAAAAATATCTTGAAAAGCAATTAGATTTTTCTGCCAATCACAGCTCCCTCGTAGATAGCCGCCTTTGCGCTTCTGGGTTCAAGGCAGTCTCCGATGCGGTAAACGGGGATACCCAGGCGGCTTGCTCCTTCTTGTAGGCTGTTTTCGGGTCTCATTCCGGTCACTAACACCACAAGGTCGGCCTTTATAAAGTGCTCGCCTGAATCACGGTTGCGTGTCACAACCCCTTTTTCACTAATGGAGCAAACCTCGAAGCCGGTCATCAGGGTGACGCCTCGTTCCTGAAGCCTTTCGAGAATCATCTTGCGCGTCACCGCTTCAATGCGGGGGCCTATGCGCATGAGTTTTTCGACTACCGTAACCGGACAGCCGTTTTCCGATAGATGCAGGGCCAATTCACAGCCGGTTGAGCCCCCTCCAATGATAACGCATGAACCACTTTTAGGAGGAGCTTGCATAAGCACTTGGGAAAGCGGCCTGACAATAGGGCTTTTTATGCCTGGAACAGGCGGATAGTCAGGGACTGAACCTGTGGCCAGCACCAGCACGTCCGGATTCACCTCAGCCAAGGTGTCAGGTGTTACTTGCACGCCTAGGTGCAAGCGGACACCATATTTTTCCGCCTGTCTTTTTTGATATTCGATGAGGGAAAGCAGTTCGCGTTTGTAGCTTGTAACAGCCCCCAGAAGCAGTTGT